>NZ_JABXKI010000042.1 GCF_017115095.1 Nostoc sp. NMS4
GAGTCGGATAGCTTGGTAGGTTGCAAAACCGAACAGTTGTTCGACTCAATTAATTTTGCGAGATTCCCGAATTGGGGAAAAAATCAAACCAATATTACTCATCACAACACCCAAGACTGATGTTGGTTTTCACTTCGTTTAATTTGCAGTTTGAAAATACTTTTAGTAATTTTGCGATCGCTCTTTGCATCTCCAGAGGGCTATTTCATTGTCATCTAGCCCGCCTCAGAATGAATTCTGAGTCTAATAGCGAAAGTCGTCTAAAGACGACTGAGAAAAGGTTATAGTCCGTTTTAACGGATTTGAGTGTTGCGTTGCCGTTTGCGACAACGCACCTTTGTATAAAAAAGCAGCGATTCTAAACAATCACTTCACAGATGTCACTGTTTGGTTAACTACTGGGCGTACTTTCTTGCGGTCTGACCTGCGCGTTCCACCAGCCATTTCATACTCATCACTATTTTTGCCATAGCGAGATG
This sequence comes from Nostoc sp. NMS4, assembly GCF_017115095.1. Taxonomy (GTDB): domain Bacteria; phylum Cyanobacteriota; class Cyanobacteriia; order Cyanobacteriales; family Nostocaceae; genus Nostoc. Next base: position 480 of record NZ_JABXKI010000042.1, read on the forward strand.
CAACATTCAGCAGCATATACTCAGAATAAGTATTCAACTCACGTTCTGCTTCTACTAATGCATTGTGTGTCTTATCTACTATTGTTTGTGCTTGATTATAAGCGGCTAGCTTTTCTCGTAACTCAATTACTTTAGTGTTGTAAGTAGCAATTGAAAACCCATTACTAAAGTCTAACTTAGGGTTAATTGTCTGCATTCCTTCAATCCGTCGTTCAGCCTTGGTTAGTGGCATGGAATTTCGTTTGCGTTGCGTCATATAGTTTTCCTGTATGGATTAATTTATAAATAACCCTAACTTTACACACTGAGTTATTTATATATCATTAGAGTACGCAATAGGCAGATGCAGCAGCCACAGTGAAGTTACAGAATTATAAAAGCATTGGAGGCATTAGCAAACTAGATAGATGCGGGTATATTTGCTGAAATTTGTTGAGAAAAGCAGGTTTTGATGTCGCAAAAGCTAGTTTTGATGTCGCAAAAGCAGGTTTTGATGTCGCAAAAGCTAGTTTTGATGTCGCAAAAGCTAGTTTTGATGTCGCAAAAGCAGGTTTTGATGTCGCAAAAGCTAGTTTTGATGTCGCAAAAGCTAGTTTTGAAGTTGCAAAAGCTGGTTTGATGGAAGTTGTTTAAATAATTCCATAACGCTTAATTAGCTAATTACCCCCCTTAATCCCCCCTTGTAAAGGGGGGAAACAAGAAAAGAAATCTAGTTCCCTCCCCTTTGCAAGGGGAGGGTTAGGGAGGGGTAAAACCCTGGTTAATCAGGTATTTCAGACTTGTGTATACACGGTAGCCTTTGCAAAGGGAGGGTTAGGGTGGGGTAAAACAGCACGGCGTAAATAAAGCAACTATTTCAAATCGTTCAAAAGCCTATCTTCTAAACTTTTTGACTTTTGAATGCATAACTTCTGCCTTGCAGTACTAGATATATTTGCAAAAGCGAGATGCCCGCCTAGTAAACTAATAGTAACAACAGATACCATCGCATCGACTAGAGGGAGATGAGACGAAGCACACTAAAAATTTATTTTTCTAACTGAAAACTTTATTTTATTTATGTGTTAAGTAGCTTCACTATTCTATCTGTATAATCTATCATTCAGTCTGAATTATCGAATGTATAATCTATCATTCAGTCTTAGTGATTATTGACCCCTGTTACTGATTGATAGGTTGAAATTTGGAAATTAGGGCATCTCTTTTTAAGACATAACATATCATTCACTTAGTAGTTATTTATTAACGAAATTTGAGAAGTTATGTAGGCATACTCTATCCTAGACATCACCTAAACTTGTGCTTCAAAAATGATGAGCCATTATATGAATAGTTAGCACGTTTATAGCACTATCCAATGTCTCAAGACTTATTAAACTCCTTTCAAGAAGCATACAGCAATCTCGAACTGTTTCCGTTGATGGAACGGAACGAAATGGAAAGATTTCGAGTTGAATATGGTGATGATTTGATTGCAGACCTGAACCAATTAGTCGAAGATAGTCCTAATAGAGATGGCAAAATTGTCTTTACAGGACATCGAGGATGTGGTAAGTCTACTTTGTTAGCTGAATTTAGCCGACAAATTCAAGATAAATATTTTGTAGTTCTATTTTCTATTGCTGACAAAATTGAAATGTCGGCGGTTAATCATATTAATATACTGTTTGCGATCGCAGTTAATTTAATGACAGAGGCAGAAGCCCGCAAAGTTGATATTCCGCAATCTACTAAAGAAGCTCTTTATAAGTGGTTTGCTACCCGTACTCGCACTGAAGAATTAAATTTGCAAGCAGAAGCTAGCATCGGTTTTGACCTTTTAAAATTAATTAGCTCTAAATTAAAAGCTGATGCAAGCGTTCGGGATGAAATTAAGCAAGAGTTTGAACGCAAGTTATCAGATTTAGTTGCCAGAATTAATGAAATTGCTGCTCTAATTCAAGCTGCGACTAAACAAAATGTTTTAGTTATTATTGATGATTTAGATAAACTAGACTTAGGCAGAGTTAACGAAATTTATCGAGATAATATTAAGGCTCTTTGTCAACCTAACTTTCAAATTATTTACACTATTCCGATCGCAGTCCTTCGGGAAACATTTATTAGTACAATAATTGCCACTGAAACCAACGATCAAGTTGTGGCAATGCCTGTATTAAAAATATTTGATAAAGGTAAAAATCGCTTCCCAAATGCCCAACCTCGCCCGGAAGCAACCAAGATTCTTGGTGAAGTTTTACAAAAGCGGATTCCTAGTGAATTAATCGTAGCAGAAACGGCTGAAAAAATCGTAATTTATAGTGGCGGCGTATTGCGAGAGTTAATTCGGATTTCTAAGGAATGTTGCCGGATATGTTTGCGAATGATCCGGCGAAATCCTTCAGCCGAAGTTATTATTGATGATAAAATTCTTCTGCAAGCAATCAATAAAATCCGCAATGATTTTTCTATACGTTTAGGAAAAACTGATATTGATATTTTGCAGAGCGTTTATGAACAATTTATGCCCAACGATCCGAAACAAGCAGAGTTTTTAGATTTGTTACATGGGCTGTATGTTCTCGAATATCGCACTGATGAAACTTGGTATGATGTTCATCCAATTATTATCGAAAGCTTGAGAAGACAGGGAGCCATTAATGTTAAATGAGGAATTATTAGATGATGAAGGAGAAAATCAAGATGCCTATGATGATTTAATTGTTTCTATTGAAGCTCAAAAGCGGGGCTTAAATTTACTGATTGCAGTTTGCGATGATGCTAGCTTTCGTGATGAGATTATTGCTGAATATGAAGCTGAACTACAATCCGCATTCGGTACATATCGAGTAACTTTAGCACGTCACGAACCTAGCCTGAAAGCTGCTCTTAACCAACTGGTACAACAAGAAAAATTTCTCCGTCAGCAGAACCCGGCGGTAATTACTGTGACGGGTGCTGAACAATTGTATTTTCTCAGATTGGGAAATGAACAATCAGAACAGGAGAAATTTTTTGGTTACTTACAGTGGACAAGGGAAGGATTGCGCGAATTTCCATTTGCGATCGTGCTTTGGGTAACTAACCAAATCTTAGTCAACCTAATTAAAAAAGCTCCTGATTTTTGGAGTTGGCGTAATGGTGTATTTCGGTTTGAATCTAAAAAGACAAATGCTATTCCTGGTAAAGAATTAGAAAATATCCGCTTTGTTTTTCGAGATACAGAATTAGCCAGCACAGATACTAATGAAAATAACTCTTTTTTCTTACCCATTCAAGATTTACAAAGGCTAATTGAAAAAGTCGAACAGGAACAAGGAACTAAAGATCCTACCTTGGCTACTTTATATTCAAGGTTAGGTGATATTTATCGCAGCAGATTAGAACGGGGTGAATCTCAAAATTATCAAGAAGAACAGGAATTAGCAATTAAATATTGGCGACAAGCGAGTGAGTTACAAAATGAATTAGGTTTGCAGATAGATTTAGCTACTAGCCTCAACAATTTAGCAGGAATATATCGTGCAACGGGACACTACAGCGAAGCCGAACCTTTATATAAACAAACTTTAGAACTGAGGAAACGTCTTTTAGGAGACAACCATCCGGCTTTTGCTACTAGCCTGAATAATTTGGCAGGACTCTACAAATCTACTGGACAATATAGTAAAGCAGAACTTCTATATCAACAAGCTTTAGAACTGAGGAAACGTTTATGGGGAGAAAACCATGCGGATGTTGCTGTCAGTCTGAACAATTTGGCATTACTATATGATGAACAAGGACGTTATGACGAAGCAGAACCTTTGTATCTGCAATCATTAGAACTCGAAAAACGTTTAGTTGGCGAAAATCATCTTTCTTTGGCTCTTATACTGAATAATTTAGCGCTACTTTATTATCATCAAGGACGTTACAGTGAAGCTGAACCGTTATCGCAACAAGCAATAGAATTAGATAAGCGATTTTTGGGAGAAGAAAATCCCGATGTTGCAACAGATTTGCACAATTTAGGTTTAATATACCGCGCTCAAGGACGCTACAGTGAAGCGGAATCTTTGTTTTTGGAATCGTTAGAACTCAAGCAGCGTGTATTACAAAAAGCACATCCGCTTTTAGCAGATACTATTTATGCTTTGGGTTATATGTACAGGGAGCAGGGGCGTTACAGTGAAGCTGAACCTTTATGTATAAAAGCTTTAGAACTTGATAAGCACCTATTGGGAGAAAATCATCCTAATGTTGCTGAAAGTCTCAATAATCTGGCAGAAATTTATCGTGAAACTGGACGTTACGCTGAAGCAGAACCGCTTTATTTACAAGCTTTAGATATTTGCGAACAAGTCTGGGGTGTAGATCATCTTCGTAGTGTGGCTGTTCGGGAAAATTTAGAAAAACTGGCGGCGGCGATGGGGAAGAGTTAAGCATAAATAAGGCTCAGACGCAGAGATAAAAAGTAAATTTAGCAATGCCCATAATAGCAAGTAGTAAAGAAAACTTTTTTGTTCAGTAATATGTCGCCAATGGTATTCTCAATCAACTTTTGTTAAGTTTCCGAAACGCCTCTCTTTTTTTTGAAGAAGATAGGGAGTTGTGGATAGTCCATTACAAATATCTACAACTGTAGTAATAACTATTTACACAGGTTCTTCCAAGGAGCTAGGACCAGGCTACTATTCTTGGGTCGAAAACTTTGGGATAGCTAATGACACAATCTCATCCATCAAATTGATCTTATCTTAAAGTGCTTGGTTCTGGGAAAATTGAAGCAGTAGTCTGTAATGCAAAGTATCACCTATTTTCCCCCAACTAAACCTGATTGCTCAACAGATTCTGCAAACTGGTAGTTCCCAGGTATAGCCGCGATCGCGCACAAATGTTGTGAGTGAATGGCTAATCGCTCTAGATACCCGACCTCTTAAACAAGTCATCAAGATCCCCGACTTCTTTAAGAAGTCGGGGATCTGATTGGGTTAAAAGGGCATACTAAAGCAAAATCTCATATTCTTGCCTATGCCGCGACGACAAACCCCTCTGCAAACTGGCAACTTTTACCATGTCTATAACCGGGGGAACAATCGCCAAAAGATTTTCTTTGAGCGTGAGAACTATATTTATTTTCTCCGGTTGATAAGGGAACATCTGATAACTAATGCAGTAGATATTGTTGCTTACTGTTTAATGCCCAATCATTATCACTTTTTGGTCTATCTGAGAGATGAAACTCTGTCTGATGCAATGAAATCCCTCTCTCTTTCCTACACAAAGGCAATTAATAAGCGTTTTAATCGTTCTGGGGTGCTATTTCAGGGAAGGTTTCAAAGTATTCATATTTTACAAACTGACTATCTTCTCAACCTCTCACGTTATATTCATTTAAATCCGGTGAAAGCAGAACTGGTGCAGCAACCTGAAGAATGGGAGTTTTCCAGCTATTTGGAATATGCAGGATTACGAGGAGGAACACTAGCCAAAACAGAGTATATCAAGATGCAAATTGAGTCAGAATTAGCTTATCAGCAATTTTTAACGGATCATAACCTACCTGATAGCGCTGGTTTCAAAAGACTGCTCCTGGGTGATTAGCCTAACTAAAGATCCCCGACTTCTTAAAGAAGTCGGGGATCTGAAGATCGCTGTACTAGCGAACGCCAACAAAACCAGCTTGTTCAATTGCTCTTTGCCCTTGGTCAGTTAATAAAAGATTGGCATAAGCATTTCCAATCTGCTGTTCTTTACCTTTATTCTGCTTGATAATCACAAACAAATTAGCAATCATCGGATAGCTGCCATTTTTGATCGCCTGAGTATTTAGCTGGTTGCGCTGACGTGGACACTGTTCAGGCGAAACCACTGGTTCCCGATAAGCGGGAATTAGCTGACCAGAAGTGTTACCCAATGGCAAAGCCTTCACGCTACATTGAAAGACTACTGAACGGGCAGAAGCGTAATACACACTACCAGGGGTTTTACTGACTTGACGCACTGCCTCTGTCGCAGAGTAGACATATTGCACATTCGAGCCAAATGCTTGCCCTTTTAAGTCGCTATTACTAGGGAATATTACTGTATCTGCGTCTTCTGGTCGTTGTGAAAAAGCTGTGATGGGTAGATTTGGCCCACCGACTTGATTCCAGTTAGTAATTTTCCCTAAATAAATTTGCTGCAATTGTTCAACAGTTAAACCAGGGACATTGAGTGATGGGTTGACTACCACTGCTATGCCATCCCTAGCCACCTGACGTTGCTCAAGGGTGAAGCCTCGCTCTTTTGCCATAGCTTGCTCTTCATCTGTGAGGGGACGGGAAGATTGAGCAAAGTCTAGTTTCCCATCAAGCAACATCCGAATGCCGGAGCTAGAACCAGGGCTACCATTAACAGGGTTTACATAACGTAATTGTAGTTCCGGGCGATCGCTCTGGATCTGAGAATCTACTAATTGCCGGATAGATGCCCAAGCTGTACTACCTCCGTAGTTGAATGAGGCAGGGGGAACATCAGCAACTGTCTGAAAACTTGATGCATTATTAGGGACGCTGTTGAAATTTTGAGCAGAGGAAGAGTTAACACTATTGCGGGATAATAAATTTGGCTTCAATAACCACCAAAGTAAGCCGCCAATAACCATAAGTGTAAGAACTTTACCAATAATCAAACCTCTAAGAAAGAGGGCAATTTCGCTGTTAATTAAAGCTTTTCTCTGATTTGTATTGTCCATATTTTTAAATTTTGTTTGTTGTATGTATCTTACAGGAATATCTAAGTATTTATCCTCTAGTCATCTTTAAATATTTAAATTCAAACTAAATCTTTAACAGCTAGTTAAGCGTAATTCGTAATTCGTAATTCGTAATGACGCGACGCTCGAATACTCGCTACCGCTTCGCTATCGATGACTCGCTACCGCTACGCTAACGTAATTCGTAATTATGTAAGGGTTTTAGACATTTCAAATGGGTGGTTTATTTGCGCCGTGCTGTACTAGTAGACTATTCGTATTAGTTAGCGGGAACTTAACAAATCTTTCGAGAAAACTCTTTAGTGGAGTAGGTTGATTTGGAAGCGATGACCCCGTATTAATAAATGTATAGATTAAAACTATTACGATCAAACTAGTGGTAGCGCCAAGACCGATGCCCAGCAACAAAATAAAGTTTCTATAAGTTAGCAAATAGGTATCATCAGCCTTGTGGTCGATGTCAGCAGATTGTGAGGATTGTGACAACGCAAAATCGGAATTAAGCGCTTGTAAAGCTTCTGTGGCAGACGAATAACGCTGGTTGTAGCGATCGCGCACCATTGTATCTAAAATATTTGCCAGAGCATCACTTACCTCTGCTTTATCGCGCCAAATAACTTCTCCAGTACTGGGATCTTCTGGTAGTTGTTCGGGCATTAAACCTGTTAAAGCTTGAATGCCAATCATCCCGACTGCATAGATATCGCTGCAAAGTCTTGGCTTTCCCTTAGCCTGTTCGCTTGGCATATAGCCAGGAGTCCCAACAGCAATTGTTAAACCTGCTCCCAAAGCACCAATTTTCTTAATACTGCCAAAGTCAATTAGTACAATTTTGCGATCGGAGTACCGCCGCATTAAGTTTTGAGGCTTAATATCTCGGTGAATAATATCGTGTTGGTGGACGAAAGCCAGCACTTCTAGGATGTCTTTTAATAAATTTAAGACTGTATTCTCGCTAAGATGCTGACCTGGTAAAATTTCTTGAGTCAAGGCGTGACCGTCAATAAATTCCTGGACTAAATAGAAATCCCCATCTTCATCAAAATGGGCAAACAGTCTCGGAATTTGATCGTGGTCGTTGCCTAACTGATATAAAACTTCCGCTTCCCGATCGAATAGCTTTTTAGCGATGGGTAGAATAACAGGGTTGGAATCTTTTGGGTGGAAGTGTTTGACGACACAATGGGGTTGTCCTGGTAAGTCCAAGTCAATGGCTAAGTAGGTATCACCCGATCCTCCGCTTCCTAAGTGTTTGATAATCTCAAAGCGATTCCGAAGTGTTTTTTTGTTGAGAGAGTGTCGATGTCTGTTACGTATAGCACCCCCTACTAAGTAAGTATTAGCAGATTCTTCGCTTTCCATCACTTTGACAGTCTCAAAGCGACTTCGGAGTGTTTTTCTGACTAGAGGGTTCTGGCTCATGTGGCGTATACTACTTCTTAATTTACTGACCATTCAGAGCTTGGGTGAGGTTATGAATTACCTGCTACTAGATTTGCTGGTCTTTGCGGCAGTTAGCCATCGGGCGACCTATGCTTTGGGTAAGTGGGATGCTTAGTTGCTATGATTACTTTATACCTTTATCTAAGTATCTTAATACAAAATTAATTTATGAAATACTTCTGTAATCCTATCACTTAAGTAAATTTAACACTAGTCCACAGTATTTAAACTGTGTGCAGAGGAGAATATTTATGACTCAGGATGTTTATTTATTTTAGTTGTTAAGTTTGATTACTGACAAAACCTTGAACAGTAAAATTTAAAAGCACAAATACTCTTACAGCGATCGCCAAAATTTTGTGATCAGATTTTATTCATTAATAAGTGCGATCGCGTTATCAGATCGATGTGAGTTGGACGACAAAACTAAAAAATAGCAGCTAATTGCTTGAGGTAAATATTGAATGATGATTTGTGAAGCAAAGTAAGTTTAACTTTTCAATCACTCAAACATTTTACGATCCCGATCTACTTATAATTATGGTAAATACATAATGCGTATTTGCTTCCACACAATACCAGAATTAATATCTGAACTACTTCAATGAGAAAGCCAAATAGCAAAGTAAATTACAATGTTTCCAATTTCTCGAATAACTTCATTTTTCCAGTCATCGAGCGTCTTGATTCTGACTCCTGTTAGCGATAGCGGGGCGTTTAGCCCATTCTGACTCCTGAATTCTTTTTCAATTATTAGTTTGCTCTGGTCTTAGAATATCAATTTACATGATATTAACTGGTTATTCAATACTTTCTATAAAACATCCTACTTTTCCTACTTTTCCCACCTTTTACTTTACTTGCGTCCCTATCACTTGCAAAAACTCAATAGTGGGAATATTTTATGCTTGTTTGAATATATTTTATTTAACTTCTCTAGGTAAATAATAAATATAAGTTATCTATAACCCTTATAGAGACTTATTGCTGCGATTTCACTCATATTTTTATTCTGTTAATTAAAAAAGCCCCCTAGTGGGGGCTGATTAAGTTGTTCGCGTGGAATGAACAACTAATTAATTAATACTTACAGTAGATAGAGTAATCCGAACAAAATAATCCAAATCACGTCAACGAAGTGCCAGTAGATTTCGGCTGCTTCAATACCGAAGTGTTTTTCGTTACTGTAGTGACCCGGAACGCGCGATCGCCACAACACAGCAACAATTGCTAAAACGCCGATAGTAACGTGCAATCCGTGGAAACCAGTCAAAACGTAAAATGCACTAGCAAATAAATTGGTAGTCAAACCGAATTCTAAATGGGTATATTCATATACTTGACCTATCAAGAAAGTAGCACCCATTGCAGCAGTAATTGCTAACCAGATTCGCGCACCCCGCGTATCATTCTTTTTAATAGCAGTATCAGCATTGTGCATGATAAAACTACTTGAAATTAGATTGATGGTGTTAACTCCAGGTAGCAATAGTTCTAATTCTGGAGTACCTGCTGGCGGCCACACAGGTAAGGTAGCACGGAAAGCTAAATAGGCTCCGAACAGTCCCATAAAAATCATCCCTTCAGCAATCAGGAAGACATATAGCCCAAACAGGCGATGGTCTGGATGTTCTTCGTGATGACCGACAGACGCTTCCGCCGCGTGGTGATGATTCAGTTCGGTCTTAGCTGGGTCAATAGTTTGACTTTGCATGAATTTTTAATAAGTGGGGAATTGGGCATTAGGAGTGCTGAGTGCTGAGTCCTGAGTGCTGAGTTAGGAGTTAGAAGTTAAGAGTTAGGAGTTTTGTTTATCTCCCTGTCCCCCTCATCTCTCTCATCTCCCCAGTCCCCAGTACCCAGCCCCCTGTTTATTTCCGGTCTTCGGGATTGGCGGCAACTGCTGGATCAGGTTCTGCTCTTAATACTGAGTTTGGCCCACCAGATAAGACGGGGTTGGGATCTGATAAAGGTACGCCTTCATTGGCATTTTCCAAACCGTAGTCGTAGGGGCCTGTAGCCAATACTGGGGTTTGATCGAAATTCTCGATCGCAGGTGGTGAGGTTGTCATCCACTCTAAGGTAAGCGCCCTCCAGGGATTATTGCCAGCTTTCTCGCCGTACAACCAACTCCAAATCGCATTGATGATGAAGGGGAATGTCGAAATTGCCAGTATGTAAGAACCATAGGTGCAGATTTCGTTCAATGTGGTGAATTTGGGGTCATACTGAGCAATCCGGCGATTCATGCCCATTAAACCTAGCTTGTGCATAGGTAAGAAGGTCATGTTTAGACCGACAATAGTTAAGGCAAAGTGAACCTTACCCCAAAATTCGTTTATCATCCGTCCCGTAATTTTCGGGAACCAGTGGTAAATGCCAGCAAAAATCCCCAGTACGCTACCACCAAATAGGACGTAGTGCAAGTGGGCAACCACAAAATAGGTGTCGTGAACGTGAATATCAAAAGGCACTGCTGCCAACATCACGCCACTGATCCCGCCGATTACAAAAGTGCCCACAAAGCCGATGGCGAACAACATGGCACTGTTAAGCCGGATTTTTCCACCCCACATTGTTGCTAACCAGCTAAATATTTTAATTCCCGTGGGTACGGCAATGATCATAGTAGTGATCATAAAGAACATCCGTAACCAGCCGGGAATACCACTGGTAAACATGTGGTGCGCCCAAACAATTAGCCCCAAAAAGCTGATTGCTAGAGAGGAATAAGCGATCGCTTTATAGCCAAAAATCGGCTTACGGGAATGGATGGGGATAATTTCTGAAATTGCGCCAAAGAAGGGCAAAATCATAATGTAAACCGCAGGGTGGGAGTAAAACCAAAACATGTGTTGGTATACTACAGGGTCGCCACCGCCAGTTGGGTTAAAAAATGTTGTCCCGGCAATCAAGTCAAAGGAAAGTAGAATCAAACCTGCTGCTAAGACTGGGGTTGATACCAAAACCAGTGATGAAGTAGCGAACATCGCCCAGCAGAACAAAGGCATTTTGTGGATGTCCATGCTGGGGATACGCATCTTGATCAATGTTACGAGGAAATTTATCGCCCCCAAAATTGAGGACGTACCTAGCAACAGGACACTCATAATCCAAATGCCTTCGCCCACTTGTCCTGTTACCAAACTTAGGGGAGGGTAGGAAGTCCAACCGGCATCTGGTGCATCGCCTACCACTAAACTAGCGATGAGCAACACACCCGCAGGGGGAATCATCCAAAAGGCAACAGCATTCAGTCGGGGAAATGCCATATCTTTTGCCCCAATCATCAGGGGAATTAGATAGTTAGCAAACCCTGCCCCTGTTGGCACGATCCACAAAAAAATCATGATCGTGGCATGCAGCGTGAACAGACTATTGTAGACTTCTGGGGTGACAAAATCTACATCTGGAGTTCGCAGTTCTGTGCGAACCATCTCAGCCATTACGCCGCCAATGCAGTAGAAAATAAACGAAGTGACTAGGTATTGAATCCCAATCACCTTATGGTCGGTTTGAAAGCCAAAGAAGTCTTGCCATTTTCTGACCCCTGGTTCTTCAAGCAGGGCGGGGATATTGGCAGTTTCTTGCAACTGAGCTTGGGTCATAAGAGTGCTGAGTGCTGAGTGCTGTTAGCGGTAGCGGGGCGTTTAGCCCGTGCTGAGTGCTTATTTATTAAACTTTTGAGGTGGACTGTTGATTAATGGTGAACTTGATGGAGGATTTCTGGCTTAATTCCCATGTCCTTGGTGTAAGGGGCGAGAAATTCATTTGGGGAGAGATCGGCAGGGTTAATAGCGATCGCTTGATTTAGTGTTTCTTTGCTGGCAACTAGCTGTTCTTGTACCCATTTATCAAAGGCTTCTTGTGGCTCAACAACTACTGGCGCTCTCATTGCGCCGTGGTAGGGGCCACAAAGTTCAGCACAGATCAAGACATAATCTCCTGCTTTTTTGGGGGTGAAGCGAATCTCGGTTTGCCTACCGGGGATCGCATCTTGTTTCAGGCGGAATTCTGGAACCCAAAAGGCGTGGATGACATCGTTAGCTGTCATACTGATTTGCACTTCTCGCCCAATGGGAACGTGCATTTCACCTGTAGTTATCCCACTTTCAGGATAAGTGAAAATCCAGGCGTATTGTAAACCAGTGACGTTGACTTGTAATTCTGCTGGTTTACCTGCTTTATCAGGACTACCGCCAATTGTCGGAGCAACAATACCGACACCTGGGGCATTCCGCAGTTGGGGAATTTGGTCAGCATTACGAACTTCTGCCGTAGCGGGGTCTTGCATTGCCTCATCAGATTTTTCTTGATTGAGGTTGGGCTCGTTGCTAGGAGGAGTATCGCTTAAAGTTGCGGCCATAGCACTCCCACGACCCGGCATTTTCATCGATTCCTGATTCATCATCGGTGCTTCATGGATGGCATGGGGATCAAAGCCACCGATTTCGTTGTAGACATCAAAGCTGTAAACAGAAATACCGATAACGATAATTGCAGGGATCGCTGTCCAGAGAATTTCTAGAGGTACATTACCTTCAACTGGTGGGCCGTCTTCATTGTCACCTGCACGCCGACGATATCTAAATGCAGAGTAAATTAAAATACCTTCAACCAGCAGAAATATCCCTGTAGAAACGATCATCATCGCGTTGAACAGACCATCCACCAAGACGGCTTCATCAGTGGCGGCTGCTGGCAACAGACCGTGATTTTGACCGTACCAAAAGCTGGCTAGCGTTAGCACGATGCCAATGAGTAATGTCCAGATGGAAGTTGGAATCTTCACGGCTTACTTAATTGAATTTACTATGTTATCTCGAAGCTACTCACTTACTAAGGTAGTCTAGGCTGTCAGACATAGGGGGAAAAGGTCTGAAATTTTTATTAATTTTTTTGACTATTTTAGTAATTTTGAGTATGAGTTTACTATCATACAACGCCAAAAATAGATGCAAAGCAGTGAAAAAATTTAAGGAAAAATTTAGAATGCTTAAATTAATTCTCATTAATCAGTTTTTGACATCTTGAAAAATCCCTAAAGCTTCAGGCAAAACCTTGTTGAAGTGATTCAAAGTATAAGTGAGTGCTAATCTATAAACCCATAGCCTATACGCTAGGGTGGAGATAGGACACTAAAAGAAAATTGAAAATTTTAAGAGATCCACCAAGAGCGGGCAGAAGGTATCGTTCATGAGCGAATTTGTCCTACAACAACAAAATGAAGCGGCGCTTGGGCAGCAAAAGCCCAAGGAAATGATTCGGCGCTTGGTGTGGAAAATGTGCATAGCCACCTTAATTTTGATGGCCATAGGCAGTGCCACCCGCGTCATGAATGCTGGACTTGCTTGCCCCGACTGGCCTTTATGCTATGGCGAACTCGTGCCAGCCAAGCAAATGAATCTCCAGGTGTTTTTGGAGTGGTTTCACAGATTGGATGCAGCTTTAATTGGTGTAAGCGCGATCGCACTTTTTGGTTTATCCTGGTGGCGACGTAGTTTCTTACCCTCTTGGCTGCCTTGGGCATCCACATTCGCCCTGTTTCTAATCGTCTTCCAAGGCATTTTAGGGGGACTCACCGTTACCGAACTATTGCGGTTTGATATCGTTACCGCTCATTTAGGAACGGCGCTATTGTTTTTTACCACCCTGCTGATTATCGGCACAGCACTCACACCCTATCAGGGAAATGGAACCGTTGGTAAGTTGCCTTGGGTCGGTTTAACTGCTGCTGTTCTGGTTTACCTGCAAAGTTTGTTAGGTGCTTTGGTAGGCTCTCGCTGGGCGCTACACCAATGTCTCGGCGGTTCTCAACTTTGTACTGTAATGTACAGCCATATTGCTGGTTTGGTGCCGCCAACATTAGCAACCTTGGCAATGGTATTTATCTGTTGGCGGACACCAGCACTACATCCAGCCTTACGGCGACTGGCAAATATGGCTGGTGCATTGTTAACCTTACAAATCTTGTTGGGATTCGCCACCTTCAAATTACACCTCCAAGTCGAGCCTCTCACCGTCTCTCACCAAGCTATAGGAGCTACTTTGCTGGGTACTTTGGTGGTTTTCACAGTTTTATCATTACGTGACTCAGTGAGTGTTGAGTAAGGCGTGGGGGAGATGAGGAAGATGAGGAAGCAGGGAAAGAATTCCTAACTCCTAACTCTTGTACAGACGCGATTAATCGCGTCTCTACTCTTAACTCAGCACTGATGAGCAGGGGCTGCATATACAGCGGATTTCAAGGAAAGCTAAGTCTCAAAGCCAGGTATAAAGCCTGTTTTACTTCTGAATTCTGAATTCTGCTGTAAGTTGTTGAAAAATAAGGAACCAGAGCCAAAATGATTGAGACTAATGTCTCTCGCCACCACGAAACGTTTTTACAGGTAATTCAAAGTTACTACCAGCTAACCAAGCCTCGGATTATTCCGTTGCTTTTGATTACTACGGCTGGGAGTATGTGGATTGCTGCTAAGGGTGAAGTAGATCCATTGCTGTTGCTAGTAACTCTCACTGGTGGCACTTTGGCAGCTGCAAGCGCCCAAACAATTAACTGTGTTTATGACCGGGATATTGACTATGACATGGAGCGGACGCGCCATCGTCCGATACCTTCAGGTAAGGTGCAGCCGCGCGATGCTCTAATTTTTGCGATCGCACTGGCGACAATCTCCTTTACACTCCTAGCAGTATTTGCCAACCTATTAGCTGCCTTGCTAGCTTTCTCTGGCATTGTCTTTTATATTTTGGTCTATACCCACTGGCTAAAACGCCACACCACCCAGAATATCGTTGTTGGTGGGGCGGCTGGGGCAATTCCGGCGTTAGTGGGTTGGGCTGCTGTCACAGGCACTTTAAGCTGGTCAGCGTGGTTAATTTTTGCCATCGTCTTTTTGTGGACACCGCCCCATTTCTGGGCTTTAGCTCTGATGATTCGGGATGATTACGCAAAGGTGGGGATACCAATGCTACCTGTGATTGAAGGTGATACGGCAACAGTGCGGCAAATTTGGTACTACACGCTGGTGACAGTGGTTGCAACCGTGTTATTGGTTTATCCCTTGGGCGCAAGTGGAATTCTTTATGCTGCGATCGCTGTAATTCTGGGAGGATTATTTATCCACAAATCTTGGCGGTTGTTGCAAAATCCAGAAGATCGCGCTGTCGCTAAAGAGTTGTTTCTCTTTTCTATCTCCTACATGATGCTGTTGTGTTTGGGGATGGTAGTTGATAGTCTTCCCATTACCCATAATTTAATTAGTGCGGTGAGTAATCATCTGCATTTTATTGGATAGGGGATGGGAAATGTAGCGATCGCGTTGGGAAAGTGGCGCGATCGCATTTTAGTAAATTAAAAAATATACATAATAATTAGAGTTTGGTGGATTTACGATTAAAAGTAAAATTTCACTCATAGATAAATTGATCAAAAAGCTAAATAAAGTTGTAAAAAATCTAAATGTTGACAAACTACATTCGTACAGCATTGCACAAAGCAACCTACGAGTTGCTTGAGGATGGAACTTTTTATAGCGAAATTCCAGAATGTCAAGGAGTTTGGGCAAACGCTGCAACACTAGAAGCTTGCCGGGAAGATTTGCAAGATGCTCTTGAAGGATGGATTATTTTAGGATTGCGTTTAGGTAATACTCTACCGATACTTGATGGTGTTGACTTGAATTTCACCAAAGAGGTCGCCTAATGCCACCCTTTGGATCGATTAATCGGCGGGATCTGATTCGTTATTTGAAAGATGCTGGTTTTGATGGACTTTACCCAGGTGGTAAACATCAATACATGGTGAAAGATGAATTAAAGCTGACAATTCCCAATCCACATCAGGGAGACATCAGCCCAAGCTTATTAAATAAAATATTACGTCAAGCTAATATAAGCAGAGATGAATGGGAAGCGTTATAACTGTTGTAAAGTTACAAAAACGATATCTACGACGGGCTTTTTATAAGAAGTTATGAGTTTTTATATGAGTTTTTATATTAGCTTTTAAAATGATTTTATAAAAAATTATGTAAAAATAATTTAGACAGGCTAAAACAAATTAATCAAACTAATAAATAAAAATTAACTACAAGGTAACTCTGCTAAAATGACACTTTAATTAGTAAACAAAAAATTGATAAAGTTCAATGCAACTTAAAATACAATTCAATCCTTGTTATTCTGTTCAAACTATAGAAGCAGACAATATCTTTTTTTTATCAGAAAGAGAAAAAATCTGGTTAAACGATCATCTTTCTCATACTTTAGCTACTTTAATCGATGGCGATCGCAATATTGATGAAATTATTGATACCATTCAACAGTCGCTATTGCAAGACCCAAAATCTTTAGAGTCAGCTACCACTTTTTTCCAAGAAGTTCTCAGTGTGAGTCTTAAAGCCCAATATGCTTTATTAAAAATGCAACAAAAGGGCTATCTTGTTCAAGAAGATAAGTCTCTCCCATCGCACTTAGAAATCTTCTGTCATCATCTGAATATTTCTCCCACAGTAGCTCATCAAAGATTGCGATCGACTAAAGTAGCAGTAAAAGCTAATGGTTCACTTTCTACTCAGGACTTGATTGCTGTGCTTGAGTCTCTCGAAATTCAAGTAGCAGACGAAGGTAATTTGACAGTAGTTTTAACCGATGATTATCTCAATCTGGAGCTAGATAAATTCAATCAACAAGCCTTAAAATCCCAATCTCCTTGGATGCTGGTTAAGCCATTAGGGACAATAATCTGGATTGGCCCTTTATTTGATCCTCCCAAAACAGGTTGTTGGAACTGTTTAGCCCAGCGTTTGCGAGATAATAGACCGATTGAAGGGTTTATTCAAAGACAGAAGCACATTTCTTCCCATTTAGCAACTCCTTTGGGATTTTTGCCATCTACAATCCAAACTGCTTTCGGAATGGTAGCCACAGAGGTGTTTAAGTGGATTGTCCAAGGGGAAAATCAACAATTAGAAAGTAATTTGATTGCTTACGATGCGATCGCACTGCAAACTCAAAATCATAGCTTGGTTAAGCGTCCTCAATGTTCTAGCTGTGGAGAGATGGTAAATGGGTTAACCAACAACCCCCTACCTGTTGTTTTAGAACACCGCCAGAAAACCTTTACCGTCGATGGCGGACACCGTATTTGTTCGCCACAAGAAACTCTCAGGAAATATCAACATCATATTAGCCCCATTACTGGGGTTGTGCGAGAACTAAATAAAATTCCTGGGAATGGATTAACTCATAATTACATTGCCAAACATCATTTTTTTAGTATTTTCGACGATTTAGCTAGTTTGCGCCAAAATTTGGGGGGTAGAAGTGCGGGGAAAGGTAGGACTGACTCTCAAGCGATGGCTAGTGGTTTTTGCGAAGCGATCGAGCGATATTCTGGGGTGTTTCAAGGGTATGAAATTCGAGAAAAAGCCATTTACCAACAAATGGGGGACAAGGCGATCCATCCCAATGTTTGTATGAACTTCAGCCAACAGCAATATCAGAATAGAGAGCAATGGAATGTTGAGTGTCAAGGTTGGTTTCAAAAAGTCCCCGAACCTTTTGATGAACAAAGAGAAATTGACTGGACTCCTGTTTGGTCTTTAACCCACCAGGAATTTAAGTATCTGCCAACGGCTTACTGTTATTATGGCTATCAACCGGATTATAAACCTGACTGTTGGGCTGATTCTAATGGATGTGCGGCGGGGAATACTCTTGAAGAAGCTATTCTGCAAGGGTTTATGGAGTTAGTAGAGCGTGATGCTGTCGCCTTATGGTGGTATAACTCCCTGCAAAAGCCGCAAGTGGATTTAGATAGTTTCGACGATTCTTATTTTCAAAGCCTGAAGCAATATTATCAAACTATTAATCGGGAACTTTGGGTTTTAGATATTACCAGCGATCTGAATATTCCAGTTTTTGCTGCTGTGACTCGAAGAAGCGATGACCCCAAGGGGGTCGCGCAAAGCGATCGCTCTGTAGAAGATATTGTTTTGGGTTATGGCGCTCATTTCGATGCCAAGATTGCTATTAGTCGAGCCTTGACTGAAGTTAACCAAATTTTACCCAACGTTTTATTTGCCAAAGCTGATGGAAGTACTCAATATCCCCCGTCAGCAGATCGCTTGGCAATAGATTGGTGGAAAACCGCAACTTTAAGCGATCAACCTTATTTAGTTCCAAGCGAGAAAATTACTGCTAAAGTCAGTGGCGATTATCGCAAAATGGCAAGTGACGATTTACTCGAAGATGTCAAGCTCTGTCAACAAATCGTTGAGAACAAAGGTTTAGAAATGCTGGTTTTAGATCAGACTCGTCCCGATATTGGACTAAGAGTTGCCAAAGTCATCGTTCCGGGAATGCGCCATATGTGGAAAAGGTTAGCGCCTGGACGACTTTATCAAGTTCCAGTAAAAATGGGTTGGTTGTCAGAGTCACTTACAGAAGAGCAACTCAATTCCTTTCCCATGTGGATGTGACGTTCTCTACTACGGAGAATATTAGTTTTTTCACTTGATATATCTAGGTTTCAGCTACGCCAAGCTTAGGGGTGCGGTGCATTCTACTTTATATAGCAATCCTAAATCATTCGTGAGAATACAGAAATATTGTTTTTTAAAGAAACCGCGTTTCTGGCACTTTGAATTCTCATAAACCAAATCGGATTGCTATATGAGTTTTTACATGAGTTTTATGGATTGTTATTTATCAGAGTATAAATAACAATACTAACAAGAGGAAAACGCCTAATCTTTAAGATTAATTGAAAAATTATGCGACCTAAAGTAATACTGGCTGTAATTCCTATTTACTTTCTTCTTGGTAGTTGCAAAAATGACGATTTAGAGGCAGCTAAGTCATTTTCTGCTTTATCGGAAAGCTTAGGAAGTGCCAATAAGCAAATATCGGCTGATATTTATGCTTCCTGCGCTCGATCTGCAAGTTGGCAAGCTCAAGGAACAGCCACCAGCCGAAAAACTATGCAAGACCAATTGGATGTGTGCGATCGCCTTTACCGTCCAATTTCACAAAATACTGAAATTGCTGGCAGTGTTTTAGTCAGTTATGTTGCAGCAATTGGAAATTTAGCAACCAAAAATGAAAATGGCTTTACTCCTAAGTTCAACCAAATTTCAGAAACTTTAGGCACTTTTGACATCAATGGGCAGAAAATTATTGATGAAAATGCTCGTGAAGCAGGGTTACAGATTGTTGATTTTATTACTAATCTTCTAGTTAATGATTTTCGGCGGCGGAATTTGAAACTTGCTATTGTCTGCACAGATAAAGATATTCAAAAATATTCTGCAAGCCTTTACAATTTTATTGATTCGTCCTATGCAAAGTATTTGCTTGATACAGAAATCAAGCAGATTAATGGATATTTTGGTTCCTATATAGGTCAGGTGAATCCACAATTAACAAGATTATCAGACTCAAAATATAATCCACAAGATTTTAACACACTTCAAGAACGACAAACTTTATTAGAAGAACAAGAACGAGCAGAAATTAACAAAGTTATTGAACGTAAAAAACAGGGTTCAGCATATATAGCAACTATTCGTTCTACCGCAGATTTTCATCATAAATTGAAACGTATTTTCAATGGAGATCAAGAGGAAATTTCATCGAAACAAACTCAAAAATGTAATAAGTATCGCTCCAATCCTGAAAGCCAAAATGTTCAAAGCACTTATAGACAGAATGATTCCTGGAATGAAGAAATTACTACTTCAGAGTTAAAGCAAGCTAAGAAAGCAACTAAGGAATATATTGACAAAGTTACTCCTCTAGTTAATGTAATTAATTAATAATGTCGTTTTTTGTAAATCAAACAAAGGTTAATTATGTCTAATGAACAAAACTTAAAAGATATTTATGATGCTATAAATCAAGCAATTGATGTAGCTGAAGTAAAAGCTGATAATGCTTTAAAATCTGGAAATATTTCTCAATCAGAATGGCAAGAAGCAAAAGATCAATGGGGAAAATTAAAAACAACACAACTTGAGATCCAGGGTATTATGATTAATAAAGAACTTCAACAAACGCTTCTCAATAATAATCTTGATAGTCCTCGTTCAAAAATTGAGCAAGCTACAAATAGTCTGAACAAGTCTGCTGGAAAAATTGATGATTTTAATAATTTTTTATCAGAGATAGATAAGGCTTTAAAACTTGCTGGTAGTACCATCAAGTTTATTGCACCGCTTGTTTGATAAAAATAGGACTTACCCAACTGATACGAAAAACTGTAAGATGTCTGAAGCTACGAAAAAATTTTAGCGTAGTAATCGGCCTTGTCGCGTTACGCACCAACTCTCAATTCTGAGACAGATTGATTACAGATGATGCTAAACGGATATTCAATTATTGATGCTGATTCCCACGTTATTGAACCTCCCAGTATGTGGGCTGAATATCTCGAACCAGAATTTTTAAAGTTTGCTCCTTCAGCAGAGATGAAAATTCAAGGGGAAGACATTGTAGAAAAGGTGTCCACACAAGTACGCACATTAGGAAATAAGCAGATGATGGCAGCTCATCCTAATGCTTATTTCCAAGGCTACAATGTCCAGTCTCACCTTCAAGAGATGTTACAGATGGGGATCGATCTGGCATTCCTTTATCCAACTTATGGATTGTGGCTTTGGGCAATTGATACTATGCAACCAGAAGTTGCTGGCGCTTTTACCCGCGCTTACAACAATTGGTTAAAAGACTTTTGCAGTTACGCTCCAGATAAATTGAAGGGAGTAGGAGCAATTAATCTGCACGCACCAGAGTCAATGGTGCATGAGTTGCATAGAATTGCCGATTTTGGCTGGAAAGCGGTGTTTTTACGCCCTAACCCCGTCAAAGGAAGACTATTGAGCGACTCCGCTTACGAGCCTTTTTGGACAGAATGCGAACAATTAGGGATAGCAGTAGGCATTCACGAAGGGACTCACAGTCGTTTGCCAACTACAGGTACAGAAAGGTTTAACACTCGTTTTGCTACTCACGCTTGCTCTCATCCGATGGAACAGATGATGGCTTTATTAGCGTTGATTGAAGGAGGGGTATTAGAACGTCATCCAAAACTGAAAGTGGCTTTTCTGGAGTCTGGTTGTGGCTGGCTTCCTTATTGGCTGTGGCGACTAGATGAAGAGTATGAAAATTTAGCTTGGGAGGATACAATTCATGATAATGTCAAAATCAAGCCATCAGACTATTTTCGTCGCCAGTGCTTTATTGCCATAGAGCCTTCAGAACCATTACTGGCTCAGGTGATTGAATATATTGGCACGGACAATTTAATCTTTGGTTCGGACTATCCCCATATGGATCATAAGCCGAACATTGTTGCAGAGATGGTAAAGCTTGAGGAAAAATTATCGAAAGAAACTGTGCAAAAGATTCTTTGGGATAATCCTTGTCGTTTTTACAACTTATCTTAAATTGAGAAAAAGATAATGAATCAAATCAACGTTAGTGGAGTCCTTGGTAGTGGAGATGCACTTTATCCAGGACAGTGGTATGAAGCGAATACCTATTACCAAATATTGAAGGTCGAACCTGCTAAAAACGATGAACTAGCAAGGAGAAAAGGTCAAAATATAAAGACAACCATATTAGCGCGAAAGAGAAATTCGATAGATACTAACCAGCCAGAAAACGATAGTTTTGATTCTTTGGAATTAGATCGCGAGACGATAGAAAAATTGAGAGACTATCCTAGAAAAGGTGATGAGAATAAGCTATCTTCATATTTACCTTTCCCAGGAGCTGTTTTTCCAACAGATTTTATTAAAACCTTATGCAATGATAGTTTTGATCAAACTAAGCTAAATCAAACTGAGCTAGGTAATTTCTATCCATCAATGCGCGTCATATTACAAGGTCGCAAGCTATCTCAATTAATTGCTAGAACTTGGTGGACTTATTTGGAAGCGAAAAAAACTGATGACTGGAATAACTTTACTAATGGTGAGTGGGACAAGATTCGCTCTGAAATTCTGGATGGTCTTATAGCTAGAGAAATTTTTCTTTTTGCCGGAAGTTCTCCTCCTGACAACCCTAATCCCGATGATAAAACAATTTACGAGCCACTAAAAGCTCAAGATGATACTAGCGAAGGGGCAAGATTTTTGATTTTGCCTACCAGTAGGGCTTGGCAAGGAATTACGTTGTCTCTGTTGTCTTCGGGACAGGCATATTATTATAACGAAAAAGAAGGTAAATACCACCAAGTTGCTGAATCCATTCTTAGTACAGGTGAAATAGTCTTTAATTACAGCTTAGAAGTAGATTGGACTATATTTCAAGGACAATTCAAGGAATCAATTACAAGTCAGGAATCACCTTGGATGCTTTATCAAGTTGCCATGCCTTATCCTCCCATACCTTCTTCAGAACAGCTAGATCCAAGTGACATAAAAAAATGGGCAGAGGCACCAGTAATTGAAGGGGAATTTCCTTTTTATAAAAAGAAAAATCGATTGGGTCAGGAAGTTTATTTGATAGATGTGGATTATTTTAAACCTCCTTATCCTTATATTCCGGTCAGTTCCAGCTAATTAAAAATATAGCTGAAAATTTATGCACAATGATAAAATACTGGAAAGCCTGTAGAAAAAATCCAGTATTTTATCAAGCTTCCTATGAATCAGCAGCCAGAAAAGATTCAAACAGACTACCAAATTATAAAAAAAATCTATGAAAGTGCTAATTCATTAGTCTACCGAGCCATTCTCAAGCCCGATAATCAACCGGTTATTTTAAAGATACTTAAAGAAAACTACCCTACTCCCTCAGAATTGACTCGATACAAGCAGGAATATGAAGTTACCCGCTCATTAAATACGCATGGAGTGATTAAAGCCTATGATTTGCAGCGATATGAAAATAGTCTAGTTATATTTTTAGAAGAATTTGGCGGTGAATCATTAAAATTGTTAATGTGTAATCGCCAATTTACTCTCAAAGAATTTCTCTCTATCGCTATTAAAACTACTGAAAGTTTGGAGGCTATTCACGCAGCCAATATTATCCACAAAGATATTAACCCCTCTAATATTGTCTATAATCCAAAAACCAAACAACTCAAAATCATTGACTTCGGCATTTCCACTCGTTTATCGCGAGAAAATCAGACAGTTGGCAATATTGAGCGCTTAGAAGGAACTTTAGCTTATATTGCTCCTGAGCAAACTGGAAGAATGAATCGAGGAATAGATTACCGCAGCGATTTTTATTCCTTGGGTGCTACCTTCTACGAATTGCTGACTAATCAACTACCTTTTGCAACTACTGACCCTATAGAATTAGTTCATTGTCATATTGCTCAACAACCTGTTCCCCCACATGAATTTGTAGAAACGTTAAATTCAACATCTCAACTAATACCTAAAGCCGTTTCAGACATTGTGATGAAATTGTTGGCAAAAACCCCAGAAGAACGATACCAAAGTGCTTGGGGAATCAAAACCGACTTGGAAACCTGTAACGATCAGTTACAAAATTTAGGGCAAATTGACGAGTTTTGTTTAGCAAGTCAGGATATTTGCGATCGCTTTGTTATTCCCGAAAAACTTTACGGTAGGGAAAAAGAAATTACACAACTATTAACTACTTTCGAGCGAGTTAGTCAAGGCAGCAGTGAGATAATGCTAGTTTATGGTTATTCAGGAATTGGCAAATCTGTCTTGGTTAATGAAGTTCATAAACCAATATTACGCCAGCGAGGATACTTTATTAGCGGAAAATTCGATCAGTTGCAGCGAGATATTCCTTATGCGGCGATCAGTCTAGCCTTTCAAGATTTAATACGGCAGTTACTTACCGAATCTGAAGCAGCACTACAAACTTGGAAACGAGAACTTTTAGCAGCCTTAAATCCTAATGCTCAGGTTATCATCGATGTCATTCCTGAATTGGAACAGATTATTGGTAAACAGCAGCCAGTTGAGCAATTAGGAGCAACTGAGGCTCAAAATCGATTTAATTTATTTTTTCAAAGATTTATTACTGTTTTCGCTCAAAAAGAACACCCTTTAGTTATCTTCCTCGACGATCTACAGTGGGCAGATTTAGCATCCCTGAAGTTGATTGAGCTATTAATAACCGATGCTGACAGCCAATATCTATTAATAATTGGAGCTTACCGAGATAATGAAGTTGATGCTACTCATCCTTTGATGCAAACCTTAGAGCAAATCAGAAAAGAAGGTGTTAGCGTCAAGAAAATCTCGCTGCAACCATTAGGAATTAAATATATCAATCAATTAATTGCTGATACTTTAAGCTGCTCAATAGAAAAATCAAAAATTATAGCAGAGTTAGTAACCAATAAAACTCAAGGAAATCCTTTTTTCTCAACTCAATTACTCCAATTTATGTACAAAGAAAATTTTTTTTATTTGGATAGTAATAAAAAAGTTTGGGACTGGAACATAGAGAAAATTAAAAAAGTAAAAATCACTGATAATGTAGTTGAATTAACTATTGCCAAGATTAATAAATTGGATGAAAAAACTCAGAATATTTTGAAATT
This sequence comes from Nostoc sp. NMS4, assembly GCF_017115095.1. Taxonomy (GTDB): domain Bacteria; phylum Cyanobacteriota; class Cyanobacteriia; order Cyanobacteriales; family Nostocaceae; genus Nostoc. The sequence continues at coordinate 25,184 of NZ_JABXKI010000042.1, forward strand.
AGCTGCTTGTATTGGCAACCAATTTAATTTAGAAGTCCTCTCCATTATCAATAATCAATCTCAAATAATTACAGCCAGAGAACTTCAGCCAGCACTAGAGTCAGGTTTGATTTTACCCTTGAGTAATGACTATAAAATAGCTCTACTTTGGGATCAGGAAGAAATATCAAGGGATACTTCAGAAATATCCGATGCCTTTATTCCTAAAATTCCCGAAGATATCCCCTATAAATTTTTACATGACCGAGTTCAGCAAGCTGCCTATGCTTTGATTCCAGAAACAGAGAAAAAAGCAGTTCATCTGCAAGTAGGTCGTCTCCTACTGAAAAATACAAAAGATGATGAATTGGAGGAAAATATTTTTGATATTGTCAAGCAACTAAACGAAGGATCTGAATTAATTACTGAGCAATCGGAAACGGATAAGTTAGTAAGATTAAATCTTCGAGCAGGCAAAAAAGCGAAAGCATCAACAGCTTATCAACCAGCTCTAAGATATTTAGAAACTGGGTTAGGATTTTTAGCATCAAATAGCTGGAATAAACATTATAAATTAACTTTAGAACTCCATGTAGAAACTTTAGAAGGACTTTATTTAAATACAAAGTATGCTCAAGTGGAAGAGCTAGCTGTAAAGGTTTTGCAAGAAACTCAGAATAATTTAGATCGAGTTAAAGTATACGAAGCTTTATTGCTTGTCTACTATGCAATTTTTGAGCCACAAAAAGCAATAGATACTGCCTTAGAATATTTAGCAGAACTAGGCGTATGTATCTCTCAAAAAGACAATGGGAGCAAATTAGAAAATAGAATTCTACAAGAACAAAAATATTTAAAATTGCTATCGAAAGGAAAAAAAATTGAAGAATTAGTTAATCTTCCTACAATGGTCGCTCCAGATAAACTAGTAGCTCTACAAATATTGCAGCATATTTTTGGTGCTACTACTACTACAAAATTTGCATTACATATTGAGATAATTTTTGTGCAACTTCATCTCTTGATTAAATATGGGAATGCACCACAGGCTGCGGCTGTCTACAGCTTTTATGGAGCGTTAATGTGTGGAGTAATGAGGGATATTAATTCTGGATATCAATTTGGTAAACTTGCTATTAACTTGCAGCAAAAATCTAAGGTTATGAGATTAGAAGCCATAATATTTCACTTATCTTATGGCTGTATATTTCATTGGAAAGAGTTTCTTAGAAATAAAGAGGCGCAGGAACAATTACTGAAAGGTTATCAAACAGGTTTAGATACAGGAAATAATGAATATGCTAGTTATGCAATTATAAGCTTTTGTTTAATATTTTTTTTTGGAGGCTTTAATTTAAGAGAGGTTGAGGAAAGTTACATAGGTTATACTAAAAAAATTGAAAAATTGAAGATAGAATACAGTATTTTTTACATAAAAATCTGCCATAAAATAATTATAAACTTGATTAATAAAAAAGAAAATAGTTTTCGGTTGTTTAAGGAATATTCTTGGGAACAAGAAGATGAATATTTAAAGAGTTGGATGCAAAGAAACAACGGATGGTTGCTCTTTATCGCTCAATTTTGTAAGACAATTTCATGCTATTTTTTTAAAGATTATGGACGGGCTTATGAAAGCGGAATAAATGCGAAAAAATACGTTACAAGTTGTTCGTACTATTTACCTGCACCACAACAGAATTTTTACTCTTCTCTTTCCTTTATCGCTCATTATCACAATTGCGCTATAGACCAGCAAAAAGAAATATTAAAACAAGTAGAAAAAAATCAGCAGGATATGAAAATATGGGCTGGTCATTGCCCTGCGAACTTTCAAAATAAATACGATTTAGTTGAAGCAGAAAAAGTACGAATCTTAGGACAAAGTTGGCAAGCTCAAGAACTTTATGAAAAAGCAATTAAAGGTGCTAAAAAATCTGAATTTATCCACGAAGAAGCCATAGCTTACGAACGCGCAGCAGAATTTTATCTCTCTCTCGGTAGAGAAGAAATAGGGAAACTATACTTAAGAAATGCTTATCATTGTTATAGTCGCTGGGGTGCAAAAGCCAAAGTTGAAGCCCTAGAATCAGAGTACCCACAGTTTCTAATGAATATAAACAACCGAAAAGAAAACCAAAGTATTAATACAACTGAATCTACTGCTAATACAAATCCCCAAGCCCTTGATATTGTCACAGTTACCAAAGCATCTCAAGTATTAGCTAGCGAAATAAAACTAGACCAACTGCTGGCTAAATTAATGAAAACTGTAATTGAAAATGGCGGTGCTCAAAAAGGCTTTCTGATACTGGAAAAAGATCATAAATGGGTAATCGAAGCTGAAGGGACAGTAGATTCTGATGACGTGACTCTACTACGATCGCTTCCGATTGACTCTGTAGATGGCGATCGCCATACACCTATCCTACCAGTTGCGATCGTTAACTATGTTGTCCGTACTCAAGAAAATGTAGTTCTTAATAACGCTAGCGAAGAAGAACAGTTTATCCGCGATCCCTACATTGTCGCCACTCAACCAAAATCGATTCTCTGTACTCCTTTGTTAAATCAAGGCAAACTAAGCGGTATTTTATATCTAGAAAACAATTTAACCACAGATGCATTTACTAGCGATCGCATTGAAGTTTTAAGAATTCTTTCGGCTCAAGCTGCTATCTCCATCGAAAATGCCCGTCTTTACGGACAGTTAGAAGACTATAACCGAAATCTAGAGTTGAGAGTAGAAGAGCGCACTCAAGAACTCTCACAAACCCTAGAAATTCTCAAAGCCACCCAAGCCGAACTGCTGTTTGAAAACGAGTTACTCAAAAGTGGCGAACAACCCCCTACCTTTGACTATCAAGTGGGAGGAAGTTTGCCGATGGATGCTCCCACTTATGTTGTGCGTTCAGCAGACCGTTATCTCTACAAGGCGTTGAAGCGCGGGGAGTTTTGTTACATTCTCAATCCTCGGCAGATGGGCAAGTCAAGTCTGATGGTACGCATGATACATCACCTCCGGCATGAGGGATTTAGCTGCGGGGCGATCGATCTGACCCGGATTGGTAGCGAAAACATCACGCCTGACCAATGGTACAAAGGCTTAACAGTAGAGCTATGGCGAAGTTTTGGTTTATTAAGAAGGGTTAATCTAAAAACTTGGTGGCAAGAGCAAGGAGATATTTCTCCAGTTCAGAGGTTGAGTCAATTTATTGAAGAAGTTTTGCTAGTTGAAGTTGCTCAAGAAAATGATACTATATCTAAAAACTTGATAATTTTTATCGATGAAATTGATAGCTTCTTAAGTTTAAAATTCCCAGTTAATGACTTTTTTGCCCTAATTCGCTCTTGCTATAATCAGCGTAGTATTAATCCAGAGTATCGACGTTTAACCTTTGCTCTTTTTGGAGTAGCTACCCCTGGTGACTTAATTACTGACCACCAAAGAACGCCTTTTAACATCGGTCAGACCATTCAATTGGAAGGGTTTAAAGAGCATGAAGCGCAACCTCTACTTCAAGGATTGACTGAGAAAGTGAGCAATCCTCAAACAGTTTTAAAAGAAGTGTTAGCCTGGACTAATGGCCAGCCTTTTTTAACTCAAAAGCTCTGTCAAATCATCCGCAATTCTTCATCTCCTATCCCTACCAATAGAGAAGCCGAATGGATTGAAAATTTGGTGCAAAGGTCGGTAATACAAAATTGGGAATCACAGGATGAACCAGAGCATTTTAGAACCATCCGCGATCGCCTTCTCAAAAGTAAACAATCCGTTCGGCTACTAGAACTCTACCGTCAAATTTTGCATCAAGGAGAGATTATTGCAGTTGATAGTTCAGAGGAAAGAGAATTGCTTTTGTCAGGGCTAGTAGTCAAGCAACAGGGAAATTTGAGAGTTCAGAACCGTATTTATGAATCTATCTTTGTTTGATTTACAAAAACTTCTTTAACTATTCTGAATCCTGAGTTCTGACTCCTGAATTCTTACGGATAATTTAATTTTTCTAAGCAATACTATTGTACTACTAAATGGCAGATATTGTGTTACTTGCGTAACTCCTGCTATCTTTATTAGTAGCATTTGTCTGTAATCTCTATGAACCTTGATAGTCTGTTTGAGATTGTTGACCGCCAGCTAATTGAGAGCCACAATCGCCCCCTTAATTCCACAGAAAATCTGATTCTGCGTGGGATTTGGCAGTATAAAACTTATAACCAAATAGCTATAGAGGCAGGTTATAGTCCTGGCTACTTTACCAATGTTGTTGCCCCAGAGTTGTTTGGGCGACTCTCTAACGTCATTGGCCAGCGCGTGACCAAGAAAAACTGTCAGGTGCTGCTGGAATCTTATGCCATCGTTGAAGCAGCTCCAAATACAAAACTTTTGAAACAAGACCTGACGCAATTTCTCCCCACAGTTAATCAGGATACGTCACCTTGCTACCCCAGCGGCTCAGTTCCTCTCGCCTCTCCCTTTTACCTCAAACGTTCTTACCTTGAGGAGCAAATCTATCAAGAAATTAAGAAACCAGGAGCCTTAATCAGGATCAAAGCTCCCAGAGAAATGGGCAAAACTTCACTGCTGCTGAGGATTCTTGACTATGCGAAAGACCAGGGTTACTGCACTATCAGCTTGAATCTAGAACAAGTCGAGCAGACAATTCTGAGCGACTTGAATCAACTTTTGCGCTGGTTGTGTGCCAATATCGCCCGCCAGCTTCAGCTTCAACCAATGTTAGACGAGTATTGGGATGAAGATTTGGGAAGTAAAGTTAGCTGCACCGTCTACTTTCAAGAATATCTACTAGAGTCAATTAATACTCCCCTGATCTTGGCGTTGGATGAAGTGAACCATATTTTCGAGCATCCCCAAGTAGCGAAGGATTTTCTACCTCTGTTGCGTTCTTGGTACGAAGAAGCAAAAAGACTGCCCATTTGGCAAAAGCTTCGTTTAGTCGTTGTTCACTCAACAGATATTTATGTTCCTCTTGAACTTAATCAGTCTCCTTTCAATGTAGGATTACCGATTCAGTTAGACAACTTTAGCCAAGAAGAGGTACAACAGTTAGCCCAACGCTATGGACTCAATTGGACAGATGGAGAAGGAGCTAGACAATTAATGGCAATGGTTGGGGGACATCCGGCACTAGTAAATTTAGCTCTCTATCATCTGAGTCGAAACGAGGTAACTCTGTCGCAACTACTAGAAACTGCTCCCACTGCTAGCAAAATTTATTCTTATCATTTGCAGCGTCACTGGGCAACCTTGCAAAAACAGCCTGAGTTAGCACAAGCTTTTGATAACGTTCTGAATGCCAATGAAGCTATTCTCTTAGATCCCATCCTCACTCACAAGTTAAGCAGTATGGGGTTGATTAAACTTTCTGGATCTGAAGCGATCGCAAGTTGTGAATTGTATCGGCGATTTTTTACGAAAAAAGAGCAGCATTTGGCATTGCAGAATAAAAATATGAATTAGTGCGATCGCTATGGAATATCCAAGATGTGCATTAATCTGCATTCGCAAAAATAGTAAACAAAATCGCTACTTTGTCAAGATTAGTTTTTTGTAACTTAGACTTTAGCTAAAGTTACCATCTCTAGCTGATCCTGATATTTCCCCTGTCTTGCTTCATAACTAATAGCGCAGGGTTCGCCTTCTAGAAATAGCAATTGCACCACGCCTTCCCCCGCATAAATGCGACAGTCTGCGCTCGAAGAATTGGAAAATTCTAAAGTTAAATGACCTCGCCATGCAGCCTCAGCAGGTGTTAGGTTTGCTATGATGCCACAACGCGCATACGTAGATTTTCCAATACAAATTACAGTAATATTCTCAGGAACCTCCAGTTTTTCTAGAGCAACCCCAAGTCCATAGGAATGAGCGGGTAAAATAAAATAACAGCCACTGGCATCTGTATGCAGTGCTGTTGGCTCCAGATTCTGAGGATTAAAGTTTTTGGGATCGACTACAGTTCCGGGAATGTGGCGAAAAATGCGGAACTCAGCCGAAGAAAGGCGTATATCGTAGCCATAAGAAGATAAACCATAGCTGATCACAGGTTTAACCGCTACTGATTCATCTTTTTGCACTTTTCGGATTAAACTTGGCTCAAAGGGCGAAATTAGACCCTGTTGAGCCATTTCAGTAATCCAGATATCGTTTTTAATCACAACTTCACAGCTAATTCAAACGGAATTACTAGGATATCCTGAATTGAGTATTTTGTTTAGGGTCGATAACTCCGACGGATTTCTGTAATTTGATCTGCTACATCTAAGAGAGATTTGGGCATCTCTGGCCCTGTGAGAATGATATCGACGTGGGGAGGGCGTTTTGCCAAAAACGCTAAAACTTCCGTTTCAGGAATTAAACCAAAGTTAATCGCTAAACTTAACTCATCTAACACTACGAGAGAATACTTGCTCTCATACACTACTTGTTGCGTATACTGCCACAGCTTTTGTAAAGCTTGATTTTCTGTATCATCTAAATGTGGTGTATCAATACAACGAGGCAAATCACAGCGAATCCAATCTAAATTTTGTCCTAGTTTTATGGGTCGATCCTGTCCTTGGCGAATACCTCCTTTGAGGAACTGCACTATTAATACTGGCGTTCCTTGTCCAGCTATTCTCAGTGATTGAGCTATGACGCTCGTAAAAAAGTTACGATGAGAGCTAGTGAAAACTTGCACTAGTCCTTCAACTGGATATGGTAGGGTTAGGGTTGAATTGATACTTTGAGTTTCTAGCTGGGCAACCATACATTTAAGTTCAAAAAATACAATAGATTAAGGGTTATTACTGGCGGTGATTCTGACAAATTTGCCTGTATAATCAATCTGTTTTTCACAGGTGTAGGTGGATTTGGCAAATTGCATTCTTAGTCAAACACTAGGTTTGTATTGAAGTCAAGAGTTATTTTGATTTACAGCAGATTTCAGGTAAATGAAGAACATAGACAAAACCCGAAAGCCTTTAGAGACGTTGCATACAAAGTCTTTAGATGTGGTTTATAAAACCGCTAATTGCTGTAAATTTTCGTCTTTTCTCGGAAGTGAGTTGTAAAAATGAAAACATAAGAGTTACAGATCCAATTATTTAAAAAAGCTAGGCAGAACGCCTGAAAATCCCAAAACGTTAGATTTGTCGATTTTTGGGCAAAAAAGACTTAGCAAGTAGTGAATTTGACAGGATGAGGAGTAAATTGTTGTGAGATTGGTGATTCTGGGAGGTTCAGGATCGGGGAAAAGCACTCAAGCACAAAGGCTTTGCAGATACTTTGATATTCCTCTGATTTCCACAGGTGAGATTTTACGGTCAGCAATATCTGAAAATCAGCCTCTACCGGAATTTCGGTGGTTGGAAGGCGATCCCCGGACTTCTCTTTCGGTTTACGCTAGCTTGAGTGAACTAGGCTATCATGCACGCCCCTACATCCAAAAAGGGGAGTTAGTTCCAGACGAAATGATTATAGAATTGATCCGAATACGCCTCAGACAACCAGATATTAACTGCGATTGGGTGTTAGAAGGCTATCCTCGTACTGCCTTCCAAGCCGAAGAATTAGATTTTTTATTGGATGATTTAGGGCAAAAGCTAGATTGGGCAATTTATCTCCAAGTTCCAGAAGCAGTGATGGTTAGTCGATCCTTGGGGCGATCGCTGCCAGATGACCAACCAGAAATCGTACAGCGCCGTGTAGAATTATTCTACGATCGCACCATTCCCATCCTAGAGTATTACGACCGTCGTCGCTGCTTGTTGACCATCAACGGCGACCAATCACCAGAGATGGTACAGCAAAATATTTTGACTCTGCTTTCAGTTCCTTGAAGAGTGCGGAGTGCTGTTAGCCCGTGCTGAGTTATTATTCTCTTCCCATGCCCAATGCCCAATGCCCAAAAATAATGATTTACAACACTAAGGTAATCTTAATGCAGTATTGTAAAACTTGAGGCAATTCCAATGGCTTGGCAGCGTCCTGACGGTCGGATTCCCTACGAACTACGTCCGATCAGTTTTCACCCCAATTTCACCCGCTTTGCCCCCGGTTCTGTTCTTGCAAGATGCGGTGATACTCAGGTACTTTGTACTGTTAGCGTTAATAAGGGAGTTCCGAAGTTTCTCGAAGGAACTGGTAAAGGCTGGTTAACTGCTGAGTACCGAATGTTACCATCTGCTACCCAAAAACGCCAAGAAAGGGAATTATTGAAATTATCTGGACGGACGCAAGAAATTCAACGTCTAATTGGACGTAGCTTACGCGCAGCAGTGGATTTTGAGGCACTGGGAGAACGCACGCTGACTGTAGATGCTGATGTGCTGCAAGCAGATGCCGGAACTCGGACAACAGCCATTACAGGCTCGTTTGTGGCCTTGGCTCATGCAGTTTCTAAATTGTTGCAAGAGGGCGTGTTGGAGCGATCGCCTTTGTGTGGACAGGTAGCAGCAGTTTCCGTAGGATTACTGGAGGGTGAGCCATTTTTGGATCTAAATTATATCGAAGATGTGGCTGCAACAGTAGATTTTAATGTGGTGATGAATCAACATCTGGGAATCATTGAAGTCCAAGGAACAGCCGAAGAAGGTAGCTTTAGCCGCACTCAGTTAGATCGACTGCTAGATGTAGCCCAAAAAGGAATTCAGGAATTGTTAATTGCCCAACGTGAAGCGATCGCAGACTGGGAAGCGTTGTTTGCAATTAATTAGTTTTATTAATTTTTAATAAGAATTAATAAATGTATCCTTTATGGCGTTAATCAACAAAGTATCAAGTAACTGGATGTAAATAAAAATAATCATGACAGTGGTTAGTAGTTAGTACGACTGACTACTGACAAATTGCGGTTGAAGGTGATAAAGAGGGTTTACATTTTTCCAGCCTACTTAAGCCACGATGTTAAATGTTTCAAAAGTTAAAAAGGGAGATTGTAATAAGTTCGGTATTGTATTGCCAGAAGCCAGCAATATGATGAAGCCATGAACAAAACTGTTGAAGTTCTACCGGATAAGCCGGCGCTGGTTGCACGAGCGCTAGAATTAATTCTGTCCAAGTTAGAAACTGCCATTGAACAGCGTGGGCGGTTTAGCATCGCCTTGTCTGGTGGCAGTACACCTAAACCGTTATACGAAGCGATTGCTACTCAAAAACTGCCTTGGGATAAAATTCATATATTCTGGGGAGATGAGCGTTATGTACCACCAGATCACCCCGATAGCAATGAACTGATGACACGTGGAGCTTGGCTAGATCGCGTTGATATCCCAGCAGCTAACATTCACGCCGTACCAACTTTAGAAGCCAATCCAGAACTGGCTGCTGCCAAGTATGAACAACAACTCAAAGAATTTTTCAATTCTTCTGGGGTCGAGTTTCCCGTCTTGGATGTAATATTACTAGGAATGGGTGATGATGCACACACTGCATCTTTGTTTCCCCACACAGAGGCTCTTAAAGTGCGCGATCGCCTAGTTACCGTGGGTAACAAAGACGGAAACCCCAGGATAAGTTTTACATATCCCTTCATCAACTCCGCTCGTAGCGTGATTTTTCTGGTTGCTGGTGCTAATAAACGCCCCGCTTTAGCACAAGTATTTGCACCCGTAGCCGATGACTTCACTTATCCATCCCGTTTAATTAAGCCCCAAGGAGAACTTTGGTGGCTACTGGATGCGGCAGCAGGTTTGGAACTTCAATATTAAACGAGGGGGAGTTAGGAGTGCTGAGTGCTGAGTGCTGAGTTAGGAGTTAGGAGTTAGGAGTTTTGTTTATCTCCCTCATCTCCCTTGTCTCCCTTGTCTCCCTCATCCCCCTGCCCCCTGCCCCCTTCCCCGTATAAGAAGAGTGTCCAATTCATTCTTCCATTAGCAGTAATTGCTAGAATCTAAAGCTAGGGCCGCCCTCTGCTTGCCAGTCCTACCTATGTTTATGATGATCTTGAACAAAGGCTAAATATCGATGATCGTCTGCCCTAATTGCAATCATCCCAATCCTGATGGTGCTGTCCAGTGTGAAGCTTGCTATACACCGTTACCTGCGACTACTAATTGTCCCAGTTGTGGGGCAACTGTACAGGCAGATGCTGCATTCTGCGGTCAGTGTGGCTTTAACCTTCACTCCGCCGGAGTTCCACACGTTCACACCGCAGTAGCGACAACAGTTACTCCCGATGTTCCCGTGGAAGTACCAGCGTTAGTTCCACCCGATCCACTGTTAGAACTTTTACAACCTGATGCTTTGGGAATAAGTAGTTCTACTAACTCCCATCTGCCCGAATCATCTTTACCTCCAACAGAGATGGCAGTTCCTCCAGAACCTGCGCCACAGGTATCTGTTGCAGAAAGCAGCCCTCCAGAACCGCCACCAACCGTTGTGCCTCAACCCATAGTGTCTGGAGAAAGTACTATTCCTACTCCACCACCTGTGGAACCACCACCAGCCCCTGAAACCGAAGTAAAAGAGCCAGCAGCACCAGCACCAATTGGAACTGCTGCCAGGACGCAATTGCAGCAGGTTACAGCGCGGTTAATCCATGTTCAAAGCGATCGCTTAATTGAATTACCGCAAAATTTCTCTGTGATTCATATCGGCAAGCCTAACGACCGGATTCCTCCAGATATAGATGTTTCAGGATTTCCCAATTCCGAAATTGTCTCGCGGATTCATGCAGATATTCGCATCGAGGGAGATGCCCATTATGTAGAAGATGTGGGAAGTTCTAATGGCACTTATATTAATAATTTGCCGCTTTTACCGGGGAACCGTCATCGCTTGCGACCAGGCGATCGCATCAGCTTGGGTAAAGGAGACTTGATGACATTTCTCTTTCAACTTGCTTAACTGATTCTGGCTCAATTGTGACATCAGCTTAAGTATTTTCTGCCCATCCTCCGGCATCCATTTTGGAGGAGAAACAAATGAACTGCATCAGAAAAGCGACGGATAACTATGTTGTTTTTAATAGCGCCATAGTTCACAGCCGTCGCTTCGATGTGCGAATTGTTGCATTGCCTAGCAACCCTAATACCTCAATAATTACATTAGGATAGATGAAAATACACTGTCAATTTTAGATTTTGAATTTTGGATTTAAGGAATAATCTAAAATCTAAAATCCAAAATTGAATGCCCCACGAATTAAGTGGGGGACTAATCTAAAATCTAAAATCTAAAATTGAGTGACCTATGAGGGAACCAAGTAAAAATTTTGAACCCTTGCTAGCCAAAGAAGCCCCGCCAGTTGTGGAACGTATGGGGTTAACCTGGCTAGTTGCAGCCGCGATCGCAACTGCTTTATTGTGGCAAGTACCAGGAGGGGATTATATCTTATACCCATTTACCATTCTGGCAACTTGGTTTCATGAAATGGGTCATGGCTTAATGGCACTGCTATTAGGGGGACAGTTTCAGAAGTTGCAGATTTTTAGCAATGGTTCTGGTGTGGCAACTTATGGCATCCGGTCGCCGTTGGGGCCAATTGTCCCCGCAATAATCGCCGCCGCCGGACCAATGGGGCCGCCTCTTGCCGGTGCAGTTTTGATTCTGGCTTCCCGCAGTTTTACAGCAGCAACTCTCTGTTTAAAAATTTTAGGAGGTTTTTTGCTGTTGTCCACATTAATTTGGGTGCGTTCCTGGTTTGGATTGGTAGCAATTCCCTTACTGGGTTTAATAATCTTAGGTATTGCTTTGAAAGCACCTCGCTGGGCGCAAGGGTTTGTCATTCAATTTCTGGGTGTACAAGCTTGTGTAAGTACCTATCATCAACTTGATTATCTATTTAGTAGTTCTGCTGGCCCCCTGGGAATTTCTGATACAGCGCAAATGCAGCGATATTTGCTTTTACCTTACTGGTTTTGGGGCGGGTTAATGGCGATCGCATCTCTGGTGATTTTAATCCAAAGTCTCCGCGTTGCTTATCGTTCTGAGTAAATATGCTCCCTTAGCGATCGCCCCCTTGCAGTCACCAATTCAACCCTCAGTACCTTGATTGCTGAATTAGGTACAGAATGCCTGAAAGTACAAGCTTTAGTTAACCAATTACAGTTAACTAGTTTAACTTTCTTTGCCGATAACAATTAGTATGAGTTGTACAGGCAAGTATTATGCGGCTCTACTGTTTGATGATGGACTACCCACGGTCAATCTTTTACCCCTGAATAGCCTTTCTTCTAACTCCTAAAAAAATGAGCGAATCGGGAGTAATTAGTTATGATTTCCACCACGGTAATAATAATTCGTGCGTTGGGCGGGCTCCCCGACTTGTTCGCGCAGCGTCTCGGACAGGAGAAGCAACTGGCGCGGCACAGAGAAATCAGAGTTTGAGAGATATTTTGCTTAAGTCCTAATATTAATATATATAGTAAGGGCACACAGATATGCACCCTTACACGTGTTACATCCAAATAAACAACACACATCAATCGCCTTTTATTTCTAGAAGCTTCCTTACGTATATAGATTTAGCGTAGAAAGCTACTAACCAACCACAAGAATATAAAGGTCAGTACAGTAGAGAACTGATTCGATGAAAGATTCAGGAATGGCATCTGTGGTAATAGCCACATAGCAATTAGTCCCCCAGCAATTAAGCCAATTATTAAACTGACTAGGGTGAACAAAACTGCTCGGCCAAATTTGCCTTCCTTGCGATTAAGAAAGTAAATACTAGTACCTATCCCAACCACCAATGCCAACTGCAAAACCTGATCGCCTCCCTCTGGATAGAACAGGCTAATAGAACTCAAACCGAGAAACCATGCTCCGGGTAAGAGAATATCGGCAGGTGTTGGCTGATCCAGCATCCGTTGTAACCATGCAGGTGACTGCTGGCGAGGCGTTGGACTTTCTTTAGGAGGCAATTGCACTCGCAACTCTGGAAACCGAATGCGCTCAGGGACTTTGATTTTACCTTCCTGGCGCATCCGTAAGCGATCCATTAAAATCGCATCGTAAGCCGCTTCAATTACTTCTAAATGCTTGGCATCGCCATTATGTTGCTCGAATAGGCGATTACGAGCATCCTGAATTTCATCGAAGCTAGCTTCTTGTGATACCCCAAGTTTTTCGTAGGGATTTTGATCGCTCATGGGAGTTTGTTACTTCAGCCTCAGTCAGCGGCAGTCTTTTGTCAAAGAAAAAACAGCTTTAGGTTTTATTTCGATCGAAACTAAAGTCCGACCTATTTTTTGCCCTACCAGGATAGTAGCACGGCTTAGTTTGATCGACTTTGTAATTTCAACTATAGTCACTTTAACATATCGCTATAACTCCGTGTATACCCTCATGTCGTTGTCTAATTCTGGCTCTAATCTAGAATTTGAACAGAGAGTACCTAAAATGCATAGTTTTTATGAAAAAATCAACTTTACTGTTTCAAATTTGGCAACTTACTGTGCCCTAAAAGGTTTTTTTTAATTATACTGAATAATCGCTTGTGGTATATATCCGCATATCGATTTAAAATTGAAACGTTTTAAGTTACCACCTAACTGGGATTGAGAAGGTGTCTTGATGTCAAGAACGGTTGCGGTTAAAGTCAGAGCGCTTATAATTACTGTGGCTAACAGAAGTTTCGCGTTCTCATTGCCCACAATCCTGATGAGAGCATTTATTTTTGAATTATCGGGATTCTTCTACCGTAGCCATGTAGATTCTTAGTTAGTCCCAAAGTGGCAACTGCGTTTTTACGCAACTCTCTTGTTAATCTTACGAATTTTTGTGCAAAGAAATGGTCATGGCTCCTGCCAAGATTCTTGTAGTTGACGACGACCCTGCGGTTCGGAATTTAATCCAACGCTTTTTGATTAAGCAGAACTATCAGGTGGAGGCTGCCGAAGATGGAAAGACAGCCTTAAATCTATTTGAGCAATTTAACCCTGATTTGGTGATTCTAGATGTGAATTTACCAGATGTCACAGGGTTTAACCTCTGCCAAGAGATGCAAAGTCGTAATGGTGTTTTTGTTCTGATGTTGACTAGCCGTGCTGACGAAGCTGACAAAATTCGCGGCTTTGCTAAAGGAGCTGACGACTATCTCACCAAGCCTTTTGGGCTAGGAGAACTAGAAGTCAGAGTTGGAGCTATTTTGAGGCGTCAGCGAGTGATAACTACAGCCGAGCAGAAACGCTTGGTATTTGAAAAACTTATGATTGATCCGGTGCGACGGGAGGTAGCACTTAATAACCAAGCAGTACCTTTAACTGCTTTGGAATTTGACTTGTTGCATTTTTTAGCTAGTCATCCAGGCCGAGTTTGGCGGCGGGCAGAACTAATCCAAGAGGTGTGGGATTATGAATATGTCGGCGACCAACGGGTTGTAGATGTACATATCGGCCAAATTCGCAAGAAGATTGAAATTGATGCTAGTCAGCCAGCATTAATTCAAACTGTACGTGGCGTAGGCTATAAGTTTGAATCTCCTGCTCACCCCCAGCATTTGGAAGCCAAGTCCTGAGTTTATAGTCTAGAGTTTTTTTAACTCTTGACTGTTGACTCTTGGGGTAATGGTTGGTGAATTTTCTTGGTTTTAGTAACAGACAAATTTAGACAATCAGAATAGGTAAATATTTCTCAAATACAGACCAAACAGTTATTTGAGATATTTATTTATCTATTTAAGACAGTGGAGAGAGTCCACTGGAAAATATTTTTTAGCTAAAACTACCGCTTATACTGGTCTAGTAGTTGTAAATATAATAACCAAGTATAAAGCTAGGAGCATCTTTTATGGGAATCGGAGATATTATTTCAGGGATTTCTGATTTTATCAATATCTTTAGAAGCAGCAATGATAGTGGAGATAACTATTTATCCTCTAATTGGGCTTCCTCTACTGCCACATCAAAAAAACGGAAGCCTAAGCACAAGAAAAATACATCTGCTACCAGCAGCAAAAAACAATATACCCCTCCTGTTAAAAAAGAACAACCTTTTCAACCACTTTGGCAAAAACCAGAAAATTATGACCAAAAAGCTTGCCAACTAATAGTTAACTGTCTAAAGCAGGTTAAGTTAGACCGTGCAGAATCAGCGGTAGAAAAATTACAGAAGCAGTATTCCTACAAAACAAATCGTGAACTTGCTCGTATCCTAATTGTTAAAAAATCGTTTGCTTTAGCTAATGTAGCTTTGGATAGTAGAGATCCCGGAGCTTTTGCTGATAAAAGTGCAAAAGAAATTATTGAGGGAATGGAAACCGTTCAGATACCTCGAATTGTCAGATTTTCAGTAGAAATGATTTATCAAATTGCTCTGATATACGGTCTTCCTTTCCGCTACCTCAATTGGGAAGTAGAAGTTATTTCAGTTTTTTATGCAGCGCTTTTAGGTGATATTGCGACTCAATATGGAATAGATTGGCTTAAGTTTGGTACTAGACCAGAGAAAAGCATTTCATCTGAAATAAAAGCTTTAATGATCTACGCTATAGGAGAGACAGCTTGCCTATTTTATGAAAAAATCCATTCTCATAACTTCAATCCCTTTAAAAAAGCTAATGCTTTCAGTAAAATAAGCAGACAAGCCCAAAACTACCTAAAACTATTCAATTCAGAAACAAAAATTAAGAAGATGGTATCAAAGGAAATCGAAAAAGCATTTCCTATTGAGTATCATAAGCTATGTGACTTACTAGAAGCAAAATCGTGGAAAGAAGCCGACAGAGAGACTTTCGACATTTTCTTGAAACTAATGAGTAGGAAAAAGCTTAAATTGTGTGAAGCAGTACTTCTTGCAAATGCAAAATTTTCCCCTACAGTCTGGATATCAAAACTGGATTATGAGGATCTAGAGATTCTTAATAATATTTGGATAAAAAATAGTGATGGTCACTTTGGATTTGCTATTCAGAGTCAAATATATATGCAAACCCAAAGCCTAGAATGTTTTTATCAGGGTGTGGGGTGGAAAATTAATTCTGAATTAAAATCCTACGATCAATTAACTTTTGACATAGATTCTCCTAAAGGTCATTTACCAGGATTTTGGTTATATCCTGACTTTCCTCTCGTTCAAGATGAAACTATAGCAGATTGGTTAACAGTTTTTTTAAAATACGTTTCTACCCTACCAGTAAAAGTAATAGCAATAGGCGATATGGAAACTACAATTGTTAATAGTAGTGAGCAATCACCAGATGTTAATAGTGATGACCAACAAGAAGATTGAACTTCAGGGTTTTGAGCCTACATTTTTATAACAAGTACTAAGGGTCAGCTAATATACTCACGTCTTGCCTCAATTTTAAATATTGCATTATTACCAACTAGTTTTGACGACAGGAGAAACTATTGAAACCTGTTTAAGATCAAAGTCTACTGATTTTTTTATTGTAATATCACTCCTTAATGAGGCACAGCAAACCGCGCCCCATTAATTAGGGTAATAACGCCCTTCATACCAGTACCTATGGGGTGTCTAGTAAATTAGCCGTTGCTGGTAAGTCGGTACAGGGCATTTCTACTGTTGTGGAGTGGTGAAACAAAGTTTCCAGATAGACTCGAGCCGCACGGCGATCGCTATCTCCATTTTGGAGTAAAAACAATGATAGCGCCGCCGTTAATACTCTGTTTTCATCCCAATCGGGATGGGTTTCTAAGTAGTTTTTTAAGGATTCGTGGAGTGTTTCGGGAATTTCTGTAAAGATGCTAACCGTTGCTTTCATGAGATTTTCCTCCTATGAGGATAATCAAGAGGGACAAGTTGCTTGCGGTAAAGCTGTTTAAGGCTTCACACGCTCTTTCGCTATCCCGACAATCTACGCTGACATCTACTGGTAATATATTTTACACATTTGATGCTAACGGTTGAAGGGATTACAAAAGCAAGCCGAATCATTGTGCGCCAAGAGGGGGTGGGTTTGTCAATGCTGCGAAATGTTAAAAACGATTGTATAAAAAATAAATGCGAACGGAAGAATAGGGCTTTAAGCCGATTTTTTGTTACTTTACTTTATAAAAACTCAGTCTTAAACTTCTTTGTTACTTGAAATCAACAATCCCCAGTAAGACAGCAAGAAGCCTATTAGCTCGTATCGCACCTGTGGAAAACTGCTAAAATCCCTGTGGAAACCCTGTGGAATGAGTGAGGAAAATTGTAGCCAATGATAAGAATTACCAAAATGTCAGCAAACTATGACATTTAAGCTGATGAAATTAGTTTCTCAATCTCAGTTATCATCGTGGTTGCCCTCGATACATCCCCAAGTCTGGATTTTCGCAATTGGTAGATTTCTCTCAGAAGTTGGCACCGGCTGTACCTTGTTTTACGCGCCCATCTTTTTTGTCAATCAACTTGGTTTATCTGCAACCAGTGTTGGGGTAGCCTTGGGTAGCGCCTCGATTTCCGGCATTGTAGGGCGGATTACAGGTGGTTCTTTGGCTGATTCTGAATATTGGGGTCGCCGCCGGACTTTGTTGCTAGCCACGGCGATTTCAGCAATTGCTTCTCTAGTTTTAGCTGCAAGCAATAATTTCACTTCTTTGGTAATCGGTAGCTTGATTAGCGGTTTAGGGATAGGTTTCTATTGGCCGGCGGCTGAAGCTGTGGTTGCTGACGCTAGCCAAATTGACAATCGCCGGGAAACTTTTGCGATCGCCAGACTAGCTGATAATCTTGGGTTAGCGATCGGAATTGTCCTAGCTGGGTTTTTGATTGCGATAATTGGGAGTTATCGCTGGCTATTTGTGATTGATGCCATCTCTTTTATGGTATTTTTTGGGGTTGTCTATGTAGGGATTAGTGAAACTGAACAACAGCAGATAGAGGAATCTGAAAAGACAGAACTTTTTGCTGCTTGGATGGCAGTATTAAGCGATCGCCGTTTTCTGGTCTACATCGCAGTTAATATATTCTTTACAATCTATATTTCTCAAATTCACGGAACCCTGCCGCTTTACTTCAAAAACTTTGTATTTGTCGAAAGTACTACCAAAGGATTTACTGAAACTACCATTAGCGGACTATTTGCTTGGCATCTGGTGTTCGCAATTATTTGTCAATTGCCTGTCACCAGCATCCTAAAACGCTGCTCTCACACACTTGCACTCACTGTTTCTGCCATTTTCTGGGCAATTGGTTTCGGCCTGATTTGGGTAAGCGGGACAACCCCATCTGATCATCTAATTTGGGTAACATTGGCATTGGGAGTATTTGCTGTGGCGATTGTTTCTTATACCCCATCTGCTGCCTCTTTAGTGACTGAGTTAGCCCCGCAAAATCAACGCGGCGTTTATTTTTCCATCAACGCTTTGTGCTGGGCTATTGGCTCTTTTATTGGTCATCCCTTGGGTGGATGGGCATTAGACCAACCCCAAATTATTACTAATAGTTACTGGCTAGGCTTCATCTTGAGTGTAGCGATCGCTGTGGCGATTTTACAATATCTCAATCGAATTTTGGCTGATTAAGGCGATCTGTTTTTTGCTCTATTGCCGCCGTTCTTGCAACTTGCGATATACCGATTTTAAATCAACTTGATGGTGAGCTAAGGCCACCAAAGTATGATATAGCAAATCAGCCACTTCACCAGCGATCGCATCTGCTTCATCATCCTTAAAGGCCATCACCACTTCAGCCGTTTCCTCACCAATCTTTTTCAAAATTTTGTTATCACCACCTGCAAAGAGTTTACAAGTGTAAGAACTTTCAGTAGGATTATCGCGGCGATCGCATATTATTTGAAACAATTGCGACAATGTATCTCCTGGTGGTGCAGCAATATTTCCTTCTATTTGGTGAAAACAACTGCGCTCTCCAGTATGGCAAGCAACATCTCCTAATTGTTCTACGCCGATGAGGAGTGCATCACTATCACAGTCATAACGGATACTTTGCACTTTTTGGATATGCCCAGAAGTCGCCCCCTTGTGCCACAATTCCTGCCGAGAACGGCTCCAAAACCAAGTTTCTTCAGTTTCTAAAGTCTTTTGTAACGACTCCTGATTCATCCACGCCATCATCAGGACAGTACCATCTAGATAGTCTTGGACAATTGCAGCCACCAGACCCCGTTCATCGTAACGAATTTTATCAACCGGGATAGTGTAATGCAGCGATCGCGAATCGTTAGAAGACATACCAGCTAGTTTGCTCTCATGAGAATAATTTATGGATTCACGATACCATTCAGAATAGGGCAGCTGGTATATTTTTTTGAATTAAATATCTAAAGTCAAGTCTTCATTGGACTTGCATAACATAATGTTATTTTTTTGGTTCCGTTAATTTTATAGGATAGAAATTCTAAGCAGTGTTTGACCCTATCCTAAGATAGAGCTTTTTATTGCCCACTGTTAGGAGAGAACTTTGGTAAATACCACAATTAAAACCACAAAATCACAAGAAGTCTTCGCCACTGCTCAAAATCTCATGCCCGGAGGAGTCAGTTCTCCAGTTCGTGCCTTTAAATCTGTGGGCGGACAACCCATCGTTTTTGATCGTGTTAAAGGCGCGTATATTTGGGATGTAGATGGCAATAAATACATAGACTATGTAGGCACTTGGGGCCCAGCTATTTGCGGTCATGCTCATCCAGAAGTAATTGCAGCGTTGCATGAAGCTTTAGAAAAAGGCACCAGTTTCGGCGCTCCCTCAGTCCTAGAAAATGTTTTGGCAGAAATGGTCATCGATGCCGTTCCTAGCATCGAAATGGTCAGATTTGTCAATTCGGGAACTGAAGCCTGTATGGGAGTTTTGCGGCTAATGCGGGCTTTCACCAACCGAGACAAAATCATCAAATTTGAAGGCTGCTATCACGGACACGCCGATACGTTTCTAGTTAAAGCGGGTTCTGGTGTAGCCACACTTGGCTTACCAGACTCACCAGGAGTTCCGAAAGCAGCAACTAGCACTACTCTAACCGCACCTTTCAATGACCTAGAAGCAGTCAAAGCTTTATTTGAAGAAAACCGCGACGAGATTGCCGGTGTCATTCTTGAGCCAGTCGTCGGTAATGCTGGATTTATTGCACCTGATGCTGGCTTCCTAGAAGGATTGCGGGAACTCACTCACGAGTATGGAGCGTTATTAGTATTTGACGAAGTGATGACAGGCTTCCGCATTGCTTACGGTGGCGCTCAAGAAAAATTTGGCGTAACTCCCGATTTAACCACCTTGGGTAAGGTGATTGGTGGTGGTTTGCCAGTAGGAGCTTATGGTGGTCGTCGGGATATTATGTCAATGGTTGCGCCCGCCGGCCCCGTATATCAAGCTGGGACACTTTCTGGTAATCCTTTGGCGATGACTGCTGGCATTAAGACTTTAGAATTGCTGCAAAAGCCAGGTACTTACGAGTCTCTTGAGCGGATTACTAAAAAGTTAGCAGATGGTTTGCTGCAAATTGCCAGAGAAACTGGTCATGCAGCCTGCGGCGGTCAAATCAGCGCCATGTTCGGCTTATTCTTTACCTCTGGCCCAGTTCATAACTACGAAGATGCGAAAAAGTCTGATACAGCCAAATTCGGACGCTTCCATCGCGGGATGTTAGAGCGCGGTGTTTACTTAGCACCCTCTCAATTTGAAGCTGGGTTTACGTCTTTTGCTCACACTGAAGAAGACATTGAGCAGACTTTAGCAGTTGCACGCGATGTAATGTCTAATCTGTAACCTGTTAAGGGATTTCCAAATAAAAAGTATCCTGTTGCCTCTTGTGGGGTGAGCATCTTGCCCCACAAAATGGATAATTTATAGGAAGTCCCTTTTTTAAGCGACTAAGCCAGAAACAAGCTTGCGGTATTTTTGGACTCACTCTAAAGCGTTATTTGCAGAAGTTTCAGCGTCAGAATTCAGCACCCAGGTAGTCAGAAGTCAGAATTTACAAGGAATGAAGTATGATTGCTAGATTAATGTATCAAGTATTCTCCTGATTCTTTAACTATTCTGACTCCTGTTAGCGTAGCGGGGCGTAGCCCATTCTGACTCCTGTTAGCGATAGCGGGGCGTTTAGCCCATTCTGACTCCTGAATT
>NZ_JABXKI010000011.1 GCF_017115095.1 Nostoc sp. NMS4
ATGAACTTGATGTCACCCCGACGAGTCCGATATTCATCTCCCCAACCACGACCAAACATTTCATTGCCAAAGTGTTTCTCATGATGTCTACCATGATGCTTCTCATGATGGTTGCCATGCCCAAACCAAGACCTGACAAGCAATGAATCCTCTTCGCTAACTCCTGCCCATGCAGGTGCGCCAAAACGTGAACGAAAATGTCTAAACATAAGTGAATCTCAAATCAACTTTCTCTAATATACGATATATCGTGATATATTCCGATATATCGGAATAGGATTTTGATGAAGATTTGTGACGTAAGCAGATGCGATGCGAAACAGCACAAGCGATGCCTATGGAGGGCTGAAGCAAGAACTGACTTTTCACGTCATGTGGAAAAGCTAACGATTGACCTAACCCCCTTCCCGACAAGGGAAGGGGGAAAATTCAAAGTCTCTCTCCTTGAAGGAGAGAGATTTAGAGAGAGGTTTTCCAGATCCCGTGAAAAGTCAGGAAGCAAGAAGGCTGCAATTATTCCAACCCAAGTAGCCGTTACGACAATACTTGTATTAGAAATTGCAGCTTGTTAATTTTCATACCCGATTGATTAATCGATTATTAAGGTATAGATTACAACAGAAAATATACTTGTCTATAGCTGCCCTAGCATTTTAAAATGCAGGATTAAGCCATTCTCAAAAAAATTTATCCGAAAATCAAATATTCAGTAAAATTACGTATGCGGATTGAAGTCTTCTGAATGAATAGTAGAATTAGGCCATAGAGGAGAAGACTGTGACGCTCTTAAATGAAGCTCAAGTAGAGCAACTAAAGGAAATAACTACACGCTTGCGACAAGTAAGACAAGAAAAATCTATCCGCATAGAAGAAATAGCCTCTCAAACAATGATTCGAGCAGGTATTTTGCAAGCTTTAGAAGAAGATCGATTTGAAGAATTGCCTGAGCCGATTTTCCTTCAAGGATTCATCCGTCGTTATGGAGATGCTTTAGGGCTGGATGGAAATGCTTTATCTTACAGCCTTATAACCACCAATGTTGTCTGTCAAGACTCCAAAAATGCTCATTACAATTCAGACAACAAACAAAATACATACATACCTCTTGTTCTGACCTATATTTTATTATTGGTCGGTGCATCTGCTGGTCTTCTTCATATACTTAATCCACAGCTTACGGCTGAATCCCTGACTCCAGAAGACAATAATCCACAGTCAATAGTCAGTAATCAGACTAACAAATGACCAAAAACGTAGAGGAGCAGGGAGCAGGGAGCAGGGAGCAGGGAGCAGGGAGCAGGGAGAAGATGTTTCCCCTCTGCCCCCCGCACCCCGCCCCTCTGCCTCTTTCCCAATGCCAATTTTCAAGATATTTGCGGTTTACGCAGATGCCAAGTAGTAGATTGCTCATAAGCATAAGCTACCTGAAAAAGTTGGTCTTCTCGCAACACATTGCCAATCAGCTGTAATCCTATCGGTAGCCCTTGATCGTCAAAACCACATGGCAAACTTAAACTAGGTAAACCAGCAAGATTCACAGGAATAGTCATCAAGTCAGTTAAATACATACTCAAGGGGTCAGTAGTTTTTTCCCCTGCTTTGAATGCTGTAGTGGGAGATGTCGGACAAACTAACACATCGACCGCGCCAAAAGCCTTTTCAAAGTCTTGCTTAATCAAAGTGCGGACTTTTTGCGCTTTCAGGTAGTAAGCGTCATAATAGCCAGCAGAAAGGGCGTAAGTGCCAATCATAATCCGGCGTTTGACTTCTGTACCAAAACCAGCCGCACGGGTACGAGTGTACATTGATAGCAGATTATCGGCATCAGGAGCGCGATATCCATATTTAACGCCATCGTAACGAGCTAGGTTTGCTGATGCTTCGGATGGGGCGATGATGTAGTAGGTGGGTAAGCCATAGCGAAAGCGGGGACAGGAAATTATATGAATTTCTGCTCCTAAACTTTGTAGTTGATCTACTGCTGTGGTAACTGCTTGTTCTACTACAGGGTCTAAGCCTTCACCAAAAGTTTCTTTAATGATACCAATTCTTAGCTGACCTCTGGGTTTGAAGTTTGGTTTTAAGGTAGCAGCATAATTGGGAATGGCAACTTTCAGACTGGTAGAGTCTTTGGGATCGTAACCTGCGATCGCACTTAATAATATTGCGGCATCTTCTACAGTATTTCCAAATGGCCCAATTTGATCTAAAGACGAAGCGTAAGCCACCAAACCATAACGGGAAACCAAACCATAAGTGGGTTTCATCCCTACTACACCGCAAAAAGATGCAGGTTGGCGAATCGAGCCGCCAGTATCAGAACCGAGAGCAACTACACATTCTTCGGACGCTACCGCCGCCGCCGAACCCCCTGAAGAACCACCTGGAACTCGTGACAAATCCCAAGGATTAGCCGTCACTTGATAGGCAGAGTTTTCTGTGGAACTGCCCATTGCAAACTCATCCAAGTTGGTTTTGCCTACCATTACCGCGCCAGCATCTGCCAGTTTTTGCGTCGCCGTTGATTCATAAGGCGGTACAAAATTTTCCAAAATCCGAGAGGCGCAGGTGGTAGGAATCCCCTTGGTACACATATTGTCCTTAATCCCTACAGGAATGCCCGCTAGCAGCCCAATTTCTTCTCCTGCGGCAATTTTGGCATCCACGGCACTCGCTTGCTCTAATGCCCGATCTGCCGTCACACATAAAAAGCTGTGTAATTTCGGCTCTAACGCTTGAATGCGCTCTAAAGCTTCTTGGGTAATTTCAACGGCAGAACGTTCTTTTTTAACCAGCTGTTGGTGCAACTCGCGGATGGATGCCATGATTGCTCTCTTTGTGACTCACTCAAGTCATTGATTTTAGTACATATTG
>NZ_JABXKI010000329.1 GCF_017115095.1 Nostoc sp. NMS4
AGTTATTTACATTACTGAACTTGCTGAGAAGTCTGGAGATACTTGGATTAAAAATAAGCTTAACCAGTTTAAAGAGGACGCTAACCCGTTGCTATTTCGTCAAGCGTTGAAGATGGCGACAGGTAGCGGTAAAACCGTCGTCATGTCGATGCTGATTGCTTGGCATTCGCTGAATAAAATTGCTAATCCTCAACGTCGAGAATTTAGTGATACGTTTTTAGTGGTTGCGCCAGGGATCACGATCCGCGATCGCTTGCGTGTATTATTGCCAAATGATCCAGAAAACTATTACAAAAAGTTAGATTTAGTACCCTCAGATTTATTTGCAGAATTAGAGAAAGCCAAAATAGTTATTACCAATTATCATGCTTTCAAATCCAGAGAGCATACCAATGCTGCGGCATTAACTAAAACCATTCTCAGGCAAGGCAAGGAAAGCCCATTTACTGAAACCCCATCCCAGATGGTTAATCGCGTATGTCGAGGACTGGGGACTAAGAAAAATATCATTGTCATTAATGATGAAGCACACCACTGTTACCGTCGCCGTGTTGGTGGTGATGAAGAAAAATATAAAGGTGATGATTTAAAAGAAGCGAAAAAAAATGAAGAAGAAGCAAGGGTTTGGATTTCTGGGTTAGAAGCTATTCAAGAAAAATTAGGGGTAAAGGTAGTTTATGATCTCTCAGCTACTCCATTTTTTTTAAAAGGTTCAGGCTATAAAGAAGGAACGCTATATCCTTGGGTAGTATCAGATTTTTCTTTAATTGATGCGATTGAATCTGGTATTGTCAAAATCCCTCGTGTGCCTGTATCTGATGACAGTATGAAGGGAGAACTGCCTACTTATCGCAATATTTGGACGCTAATTCGTGACCATCTGCCCAAGAAAGGGAGGGGTTCTAAAGAAAATGCTCCCCCAACTCCAGAACCAAAATTACCCAAGGAATTAGAAGGTGCGCTGCGGACGCTGTATAGCAACTACGAGAAGAGTTTCAAAGTCTGGGAGCAAAATTCTGAGGCACAAGCCAAGGGACTCACCGCACCAGTTTTTATCGTAGTTTGTAACAATACCAGTGTCTCTAAGATGGTTTATGACTATATCTGCGGTTGGGATACTGGTAGAACTTACCCCGATGGCAGACCTGTTTTAACCCCTGGTCAGTTATCCGTGTTTAACAATGTCAAAGATGGTAATTGGGCATTTAGACCTAACACAATCTTGATTGATAGTGAGCAGTTAGAATCTGGGGAAAGTATGACTGCTGAGTTTAAGCAACTAGCAGCACGGGAAATAGAAGAGTTTAAGGCTGAGTATCGAAATAGATATCCAGGTCAAGACCCAGACAAAATCAGTAATGAAGACCTGTTGCGAGAAGTATTAAACACAGTCGGTAAAACTGGCAAGTTAGGTGAACATATTCGTTGTGTTGTTTCAGTTTCTATGCTGACTGAAGGTTGGGATGCCAATACAGTTACTCACATTTTGGGGGTGCGGGCATTTGGTACTCAGCTTTTGTGCGAACAAGTAGTAGGAAGGGGTTTAAGACGCATTAGCTATACCAGCAATGACCAAGGGATGTTTGAGCCGGAATATGCCGAAGTCTATGGTATTCCCTTTGCCTTTATTCCCTGTGCTGGTTCAAACAAAACCCCGAAACCTGGGTTACTGCCTACTCGTGTACGCTCACTTCCAGAAAGAATTGATTGTGAAATTACTTTCCCGAAGTTGTTAGGCTATCGTTACGAAATCAGCAGCAAAAAACTGACACCAGACTTTAGTAAATCTGGTTGTGACTATTCCCTATCTACGGCGGACTTACCCAGTAGCACAACAGTTGCCCCTATCATTGGTCTGTCTAATATTCATACCCTCGATGACCTGCGATCGCAACGTGAACAAGAAGTAGTTTTCTTACTGGCGAAGTTTACCTTAGAAAAGTATTTCCGATGCAGCGAGTTTGAGTCAGAAGTTCAGGCTTGGCTATTTCCCCAAGTATTGCAGATAGCAAAGCAGTGGATAAGGGAATGCGTCACCTACAAATCTGGGACATATCCCCAAATGCTACTGCTGAATGAGTTTGCCCATGATGCCTCGGATTGTATTTATCAGGCAATAGTTGCTGGCGAAAGTGAAAAATCTCTTAAACCCATATTGCGACCCTATGACCCAATAGGTTCAACAAGTTATGTAGACTTTAGCACCGCCCGTCCTGTTTATGTCACTGACCCTATGAAGTGTCATATTTCCCATGTGGTCGCTGACACCAACAGTTGGGAACAGAAGATGGCGCAGGTGTTAGAAGACATGAATAAAGTGGTTTGTTATGTCAAAAACCAGGGACTTGGTTTCTTGATTCCCTATACCTTAAATGGTGAACAAAAGAACTATATGCCTGACTTCATTGCAAGGATAAATGATGGGCAGGGTGATTTATCGAATTTGATTGTTGAGGTATCAGGAGAAGCGAGAAAAGATAAAGCAGCGAAAGTTGCTACGACCCAAAATCTTTGGATACCAGCGATAAATCAACATGGTGGTTTCGGTAGGTGGAATTTTATCGAAATCACTGACCCTTGGGATGCAGAAGATACTATTCGTAATTTTATTAGTCATGGTTATGCTAAATCATCACTTCTGCAAAATCTTCAAGCAGCCTAGTGATTGCTCATACTTAGTCAACTTTGTAATTAATTAATGGTTAGAATTGTGAACTATGTCTAAAAAAACTCCAATTAGTACTGTTAAGCATAAAGATAAAAGAACGAATATCCCTACAGAAGAACTGCGTGATTTTTTATCTGATGAAGAGAAAGCGCAAAAAGCTTTACTCTACCCGCGTGACACAGCTTTAGATCCTCAG
>NZ_JABXKI010000010.1 GCF_017115095.1 Nostoc sp. NMS4
GGCTAGGGGGGATCAATAAGTGCTTCAAATCACAGTAAACTACTTTTAAAACATCGTCTTAGTCTGTAGCAGTTCCCAGGTAAATGAAGTAAATATCAAAACCTCACCTTCAACCCCCATTTTTACCAAAGATAGGGGTCAGGGCTATTTCATTCTCATCTAGTCCGCCTCAGAATGAATTCTGAGTCTAATAGCGAAAGTCGTCTAAAGACGACTAAGACTCATGTTATAGTCCGTTTTAACGGACTTTAGCTAAAAGCCAAAGAACTTCAGTTCTGGGCGGTTTATGTTTAGAATGAAATAGCCCTGGGGTTAGGGTGAGGTTAAGCTGTAGATTGTTGTTATTAGGAAACGCCGCAGTCAGTTATTAGCCTTGCAATTATTTTAAAATTTATCGAACAGAATTCAGGAGTCAGGAGTCAGAATTCAGTTGGGTATTCTGTATGACTGGCGGATGAATAATCGGCGTTTTTGCACCCCCACTAAATTTTCAATTTAGTGGTCTTCAATTCCTGCGCGGTCTGAATCCTCGACTGATTTATTCTGACTCCTGAATTCTGACTTCTGAATTCTTCTTCAATTGATTTCTATCTATTCAATCCTGCTTAAATGGTCGCTCATTAAGAGTAATAATTATATATATTGCACAAATGCAAAATATTAACAACAGATAATTAAAACAAGAGTGGCATTTTTTCTTTTGAGTTTAAGTGGAAACTCTCTGCAATTCTGCAAGCACCTATGGTAATTGGTAAATGCAAAGTTTTATAAAAAGCTAGTTGCCAATAGAATTAAGTTGACAATGTAATAGCTAACAATTTCTATAGAATCGTCAGGGCAAGTTGAGTATCCATCTTGGCATTTTTTAATGGTTTTGATAGGCTAGATTGATGAAAGTCATTCACTAAGTACTTCTACGAAAAGCTTATAGGAATTCTATTTGACTTTTGAAAAGCCAAATATTAGCTTTGCTTAATCCGGGTGAGAGTCTCAGTAAACTTACTAGGAATAAAGCTTCCTATATTGTGTACTAAGGAATTCTGACTAATAACTAAATTAATTAATAATAAAGTGAGGAGTCATTGGTGAAGTATCAGGAAAACCAAAAAGATATAAGTTTAAAAATTAAAAAAGCTAGAAAATTATTTATTTTAAGTTGTGAAATTGTAGTTTTAAGTTTTTTGAGCATTTTGCCAGTAACGGCGGCGACTGAAGAACCCGTATTGAGCGTAGTGTACGACCAAGAAAATGCAAATCAATGGAGAGGGATAAGCGATCGCTTACAGACAATAGGGGTGAAATATTGTGTAATTTCCCTAAATGATGTCAAGAGTGGGGCAGATTGGGGCGATCGCCGGGTATTATTTTTGCCAAACATCGAAACACTAACACCAACCCAAGCGATCGCTCTAGAAGACTGGATGAGTAAGGGAGGGCGTTTGATTGCTAGTGGGCCTGTAGGTAGTTTGTCATCGGCGGGAGTACGGCAGTTATTGCGATCGCTCTTAGGAGGTTATTGGGGATTCAGCCTTAGCGACACACAACAGATTCAAGCTGCAAAAACCAAGATCCCAGAATGGACAAATCAAACTGGACTTTTTGGTAAAGTGCGCGGCGGTGTTGTAATTCCTAACGATATGGGCGCTGAATCACCTGCTGTTTGGAATTCCAAAGATAATCCCGCCGCAGTAGTGACAACTGAGCGTTCCACCTTTTTGGGCTGGCGCTGGGGAACAGATACAGCCTCAGCAGCCGAGTTGGATAATGCCTGGTTAAAAACTACCCTCAATCACTATTTGACAGCACTACCGCCATCAAATCGCACCAAAAAAATAGCAGGAGGTTCCCAAAGCTGCTCTACGACTGTGGCGGCTGCGTCCTCAGTGCAGGGGAGCAGAGGGGCAGGGGAGCAGAGGGGCAGGGGGGCAGAGGAGCAGGGGGGCGGTTCATCTTCCTTGTCTCCCTTGTCTCCCTCATCTCCCTCATCCCCCTCATTCACTCCTCCTAAAACTGCTCCCATACCTAGATCGCTGCCGATGGTCAAACCTCCAAATTCTCAGGAGGCTATTGACCAATTAGAACAAGCAGTGCGTTTGGATGTTGCACCCAACTCCAATGAGCCGATTGATCACAACCAAGCGATCGCTCTCCAGCAAGAGCTAGAAAATCTGATTGGTCGAGTGGAAAGCGCTCATTTAGCGGTATTAGCGGATGCGGCTAATGTTAATGAAGCGATATCTGAGCAAAAGCAGTCTTCTAGGCATTTAAACACCTACAACCCTCAATCAGTCAAAGACCAGCCAACACAACTAGCCTCAACCAAACTGGGGGCGATCGCCATAAGTAAAGAGCAAGCCTTGGCACAGGTAAGGGTAATTGCCAAAAACTTACCCCAATTGATTGCTCAAAAAAACTATGCTCTAGCTCGTCAGCAATGGCTGGTCGCTAAAACGACTTTGTGGCAGCAGTTTCCTGTCGATCGGAGACTGGCTCAACCAGAAATTCGGGCAGTATGGTTAGATCGGGGGACGATTGTTCGTGCTGGTAGTAAGGCGGGACTAGCTCAGATTTTTGATCGCCTCGCCCAAGCCGGGATTAATACCATCTTTTTTGAAACTGTTAACGCTGGCTATACAATTTATCCCAGCCAAGTCGCAACAGAGCAAAACCCATTAATTCATGGGTGGAATCCACTAGAAGAAGCGGTGAAACTAGCCCATGAGCGAGACATGGAATTACACGCTTGGGTTTGGACTTTTGCTGCTGGCAATCAACGTCATAATGAAATTCTCAACCTTAATCCTAATTATCCAGGGCCAGTACTGGCGGCTCATCCCGATTGGGCAAACTACGATAACCT
>NZ_JABXKI010000426.1 GCF_017115095.1 Nostoc sp. NMS4
TGAGCCAACATTAACTCATCTCGTTGATGCCAAACAGCAAATATTTTCTCTCTGCCATCATATAGCGTTTCTAAATCAATTTGATAAACCTCATTCACTCGTTTCAGCTTCAAACCCAACAAATTTAATAGTCGCCCAAGTATTTTTATTGCCGAAACCTGCTCTTTTTCCCCAACCAAATTAATACCAAGCGCTCTTTTAATATGCTTACTATGCTGAAAAGCAATATTTTTCAACAATATCAAATCTGGATCATTTTCAGTAAATTCTCGTTTTTCTTCAAGAAACTGAAGCATTCCTAAAGCTCTCATCGCCTCAACTTTTAGCGTGTAAGTTTTTAAATCTGGAAGAAAAACTTTTCCTTCACCCCAAGACAATTGTTGATGCCATTCTTGCTCGTCTCTAACATGAAAATACTCGCTTTCATGAGTTAAATAATAGTGAAGTAACAGTTGACGATAATATCCTTGTTCATCCTGCAATTTCAGCCAAGGAGTAACTTCTACACCATACCTTTGTCTGAGAATATATTTGTTAATTTGGTTGCGTTCTCCATCCGTTAGGGAATGTTTCACTAACAACTGCTCATATTCTACATAATCGATATTTTTGGCATTGGCTACAGCATCTGCTACCGATAGTTGATTGTGCTGCTTAATCTCTTTGATTTTGCGTTTAATTTCTTTAGCTTTTTGACGACTTTGTGTCCAATCTTTTTGAACCTTTACAATTTCTAAAATTAACCTTTTACGGGTAGCTAAATCATTGGCATCAGTCGCTAAAAAGGCTAGGCGCAAATCTCGAATAATATTATTGTGAACTGCATTACTCCGCATCTGAATTTGATGCCCATC
Organism: Nostoc sp. NMS4; assembly: GCF_017115095.1. Lineage (GTDB taxonomy): Bacteria > Cyanobacteriota > Cyanobacteriia > Cyanobacteriales > Nostocaceae > Nostoc. Next base: position 855 of record NZ_JABXKI010000426.1, read on the forward strand.
AGCAATCAAACCATCTTGCATCGATTGGCGGTAGAGACGAATAGAAGCATTTACCCTTGCAGATAACTTTGCCCAAGTTCGCAAATGAATCGGGTCATAAACTAAGGGTAAATCTACATCTATTTTATGTAGTGGACTCAGCAAAGCTAAGTTTTCTTTTTGATTTTCTTGATACCAATCAGATAACAAGCGATAATTTGTACTACCACTACCAATTAAACCAATACCTCGTTTAGCACACCAGACAACACGCGGTACATCGTCCCTAACTCTTGCTAACGCTTGTCTTGCTTCCGAGTCAGGAATTACCCCTTGAAAAATGCCATAAACTCGGTCGAAATGTTGGACATCAATACTAATTCCTGTACCAAGGCTAGGAGTCACAAAAACACCATCATATTCAGATATTTTTTGATTAATCGCGGCGATAAAATCAACTGCTGCATGACCAGGTGTGTTTGTAGTGTGACTACTAACTACCAAAGTTTTAGGAAATTGTCGCCGTAATTTTTGTAGTCGCTCTTTTAAATAACGTTCAATTGTTTCACAACTATAACGCCCAGCCCGACTATCGGTAGTAACATAACATTTACGTCCAGCAAGTAAATCCAATTCTAGTTGGTGAATTAGGGGTGTCGGATTTGGTGAATCATAAAAAGTCACATCCCAACCATGCTGAGGTTTCCACTGATTAATAACTACCCAAGGAGTTAATTTAATTCCTGCCAATCCCTGTAAATATTCAAGTGAAACATCTGATAAATCGGCATCTTGAGCAATTACTAAACCCCCAGTTGTTAAAACTGTCGCAATTAGTTGCTGGAATAACTTTAATATTTTTACTCGCTTGTGCTTACAAGTATTACTGTTTAACAGATGCCATAAAGATTGTTCCACTTCATCTAAAATTACTATTGCCCCGCGCCAATTTTCCGGGTTAAGTTTCCAAATCGAGTCAACACACAAGCCGAGGGATTGCTGAGGAAAGATAGAGCGCAGAATGGGAGGTGAGGGGGTAAGTGTTTTATCAATCCTTTTCTCACCCTCTTCTTTATGTGTTCCCCATTGAATACCAATTTTTTCACACAAAAATCGTCCGAGCAAAATTCTATGAGTAATTAATAAAACAGGTTTATTTCTACTTTTTGCGTGCTGAACTACGTTTTGCAATGCTGTAGTTTTACCCGTTCCTTTCGCTGATTTTATTCCTACTAATCCAGAGGTGGGTAAAGGTATTTCACCTATATAAGGACGGTTGAAGGTGAGTGCAGCCGGAATGCTTAACTCGGTGTGGGGTTTGCTTTGAGCAAGATAAATTTCTAAATCAACACTTTGGCGATAAATTTTATCGAAACTATTTGCACCTTTAGCAACAATAAACTCATCAACCCCTTTTTCTATCCCTGGAAGTTCGATGACTTTAACAGGACAATTTTTTTGCTGTAATAAACAACCAAGTTGAGAAATAGCATTATTTACAGCAGCAATTGTCTTGGGTTGAGTTTCAAAATCAAAGCAAATGTAAAAGCTGCGTTTTGTAATCGCAAACGCGGCTAAATCGGGAATTAGCTGACGACGGGTAACTTTGCCAAATTCATCTTTCACAACCCGATAACCACTGGTAATTCCGGGAATGGCAATAGCGACATATCCTTGCGTCAACAACGTGGCTGCTTTCTTGACACCCTCACAAATGATCAGGGGGATGTTCTGTTGCATCACCCATTGCCAAAAGCCTCCAGCCTCGCCATCAGCAGTAATGGTGATATTTTCAGGCATGACCAGATTGTAACGCCCAGCGACTTGCTGCCACACTTGCAAGGTTACGCGCAAACAAAACACTCGCGTTGGCGTGCTGGGAGGATGCTCGTATTTGATAGACTTACCATTGTGATTTTGTCGGGGTTGGTTTGGCTTAAAGCATCCCCATTCCATCATTTGCCAATTATTCAAAGGGTCTAGTCCCGAACACCACCAACCACCTTCAGTGA
>NZ_JABXKI010000242.1 GCF_017115095.1 Nostoc sp. NMS4
TCCGCGCTTGGATGGCTCCTCAAGATCAACCCCACGAACAATTTGTATTCCCTGAAGAAGTTCTACCTCGCGGTAACGCTCTCTAAGAATTCAAATTTGACCATGACCTGAATCATGCTTGTGGTTGGCGAAAATTGACACACCCAGATTAAATAATCTCCTTGTAATCAGCCAATAAATTGTCAATTTTCACTATTCTCCAAAAATCTCCCATCAAAAAGTGGGAGATTTTTTTATATATGGTTAATATCTCTAAATTTATATGTTATCTTAGGTGAAGGTTATGAACCCAGAGTAAATGCTCTGCCCTTTTTAAAATAAGACCGCTTAGGCAATAAGGAGGTGATGCCCATGATAGAAAGTAGTAAATGCATGGGTCATCAGGTTGCAGTTAGCCGGCTGCGTGCCGGGGCTGTTCTCTAAAAGTTAGCCTTAGTTATCTTTGAGATACTAAGTTAGCTCAATTTGCTAGGCAAGCTCGGAGTTCCTTCCGGCAGTCTGGTTGCAACCTGAAGACCCGCTACACCGCTCTGATTTAGATCATCCGATTTAAATCAGAGCGGATAGTTTTTTATGGGTAACTTTTGCTCGATCAATGGTTACTTTTGAAAACTTAAATGATGATCGCTGCGGCGAAAAAAGCCAACGTGTTTAAGTTTTATTAAAAGGAATAAATATCTTGCATTAAACCTTGGGGTATGACCAGATGTGAGCAATAGCCTCTCTCTAGCAACCTGATTTAAATATGTACAGAGGTATTATGCCTTAGTCGAGCCTTCCCAGAGTTTCTGTGTGGAGGATAAAAGAGATTTGCCTTTGTTCAGATGCAAAATGTAACAAATATATAAGTAGGAATTTCTTGATATGGCACAACTACTCACCGAAGCGGAAATTCAAAAACAGGCAAAGGCTCTGTCAGGTTGGACTCTTAAAGACTCCAAGTTGCAGATTACCCGGACATTCAAAGATTTTGTTAAAGCAATTGAGTTTGTCAATAAGCTAGTGGAGCCAGCAGAGTCACAGGGACATCATCCAGATATAGAGATTTCTTACAATCAAGTCAAGATTACACTTACAACACATGATGTAGGCGGGTTGACGCAACTAGACTTTGATGTAGCACGGGCAATTTCCCAAATAGATTAAGTGATTTCTTCTAACATTTTTGACCGCAATACAGAGTTTGTATAGCCAAACCAGTCTGTTCTAACTGGCATGAGATTTATACTAGGGGTAAGTAGAAGAAGCGATTCTTGATGGCAAACTGCTAAGTGTCTAAAGCTTTCAGCAATTTAGCCTGTGTAGAGAGCGAATGACCTGAACCCTACTCCCTGCTTAGATATTTAGATAAGTATGTGTGACAGTTATTAAGGCGATCGCTCCAATCTTGTCATCTAGATCAGATGTTTTATAATGTTATGATATAAAGATATGTTTTTGCATAAGTTAATCACATAAGTGTTTAACCCCAAGTTAATCGTTTATTAGCTTTGCAAAAACTAAAATTGTAGTAGTGGCAACTATACGTCTCATCCAGAGGTTTGAATGAGATGTCAGATTTTTGAGAATTAGGTGCAGCGAAACCAATTATCTAAACAAGGTGTGAGGAGTAAGGTAAAAATGTCTAATCTGTTGTGGAAATCCTTAGTGGTTAGTCCAGCAGTTTTGGGAGCAACGTTGTTAGTTTCGACAGCAGCAATGGCGGCTCAAAACCCAACTGCGGAAATATCAGCAGTCAAGCAACCCAGCGTAGCTGAAGTTGCTCAACAGCCAGAAATATTGGCTCAAACAACCCTAGATCAAGTCAACCGCTACAGCAACGAAGGTAATCAAAATAACTCTCAGTCCCAAGTAACATCAGTTTCGCAATTTTCCGACGTACAACCCACTGACTGGGCATTCCAAGCATTGCAGTCCTTGGTTGAGCGCTATGGTTGTATTGCAGGTTATCCGAATGCTACATATCGCGGTAATCGTGCTTTGACCCGTTATGAATTTGCTGCTGGTTTGAATGCTTGTTTGGATCGAGTTAACGAATTGATTGCCACAGCAACAGCTGACTTGGTGACTAAGCAAGATTTAGCTACCTTACAACGGTTACAAGAAGAATTTTCCGCAGAATTGGCAACCCTACGCGGTCGCGTAGATTCCCTAGAAGCGCGGACTGCTGAATTGGAAGCAAATCAGTTCTCCACTACCACAAAACTAGTCGGTGAAGCCATTTTTGGTGTTACTGATGTGTTTGGAGGTAATACTGGTGACAATAACAATACCGTCTTCCAAGATCGGGTACGTTTAGACTTGCAAACCAGCTTCACTGGTAAAGACGTTTTACATACCCGTCTCGCAGCTGGTAATGCAACAGCCTTTACACAATTTGATAACGCTGGTGGTGCTATCAATACTGCTGAAGGCACACAAACATTTCAAGTTGGTAATGGCAATGGTAACAACAGTGTCAGGATAGACCGCTTGACTTATGAAGTTCCTGTAGGCCCAGCCCATGTTTACATCGCAGCTAGTGGCGGACGACACAGCCAGTATGCTGCTGTCAACAATCCTTACTTTTTTGATAACACTGACGGCGGTAACGGTGCTTTATCTACCTTTGCTTCTGAAAGTCCCATCTATCGGATTGGTGGCGGTGCAGGTATAGCGCTCAATCTACCCCTTGGTAAAAGTGGCGGTATTTTGGGAAATAGCTCAATCACTGCGGGTTACTTGGCTTCGCAAGCAAATAATCCTGGTCTTAACACAGGTCTGACTAACGGCGATTATGCTGCTTTAGGACAGTTGAACTTTAGTGTAGGCGATCGCGTGGCTTTAGCTGCTACCTA
>NZ_JABXKI010000142.1 GCF_017115095.1 Nostoc sp. NMS4
CGAGCTTGCATCATCGTCGTTAATAAGTGGGATGCTGTCGAAAAAGACTCTTACACAATCTACGACTACGAAAAAACTCTGCAATCACGGTTACATTTTACCGAATGGGCAGAAACAATTTTTGTAAGTGCCTTGTCAGGACAACGGGTAGAAAAGATTTTAGAATTGGTGAAAACGGCGGCTGAATCACACAAACGCCGTGTCAGCACATCAGTTATTAACGAAGTTTTAACAGATGCCGTCAGTTGGCATTCACCGCCAGCATCTCGTGGTGGTCGTCAGGGCAAGATTTATTATGGTACACAAGTTAGTAGCCAACCACCAACGATCGCTCTATTTGTCAACGACTCCAAACGCTTCAACGACAACTACCGTCGCTACATTGAACGGCAATTTCGTCAACAGCTAGGATTTAAAGGCACACCAATTATTTTACTGTGGCGAAGCAAAAAAGTCCGTGATGCCGAAAGTGGTAATGTTAATAGAGCAACTCGCGTCAAAATAAGTTAGGAATAGAGACGCGATTCATCGCGTCTGTACAAGAGTTATGACTTCCGGTTCGCTCATTTTTTTGGGAGTTAGAAGAAAGGCTATTCAGGGGTAAAAGATTGACCATCAAGTTGAGTATAAATACTGATTTGAAAGCCGAGTAAAACAAGAATACGCTGCTGTAAGGGAGAAAGAACCGTCAAGTGAGCATAAACTTCATTTTTAACCTCAATCAATAGCAGTGTAATCTCTTTAAATGCGGCAAGAAGTATTTCAGAGGTAGGTCGTGGAGTTTCTCGTTTGGGATTACCAACATAAAGTCCAGCAAGTTTTTCTTTATTTTTATCTAGATTGTGACGAACCTGAAATTCTAAAAGGTTCAACACTCGTGAAGCAATTGAGAGTAAACTTCCTCCTAGTTCTTCCTCAAATGAGTACCAGTTCCGTAGCTTGCCGCCGAAGGCATCGCTATGCCCAATTCCCAAATTCGCTAGATTTTACGATGTGCATTCCTGCCTCTGCAAACCTTTTAAAGGCTGCATCTGCCTGTTCTGTGTAGTCCACAACACCGGGAACAAAAACGGGGGAAGTGCAATCTTCTAATAGATAGATTTTTTGAGTAAGGTTAGCATCTACCTGTTTAATTTCTGTTAATAAATCGTCAATTGTCCAAGCGACACAGTGACTTTTAGCTTGACCACCAATAATTACTGCATCATATTCTAAAAGTTGTTTAATCAGCCGTGTGTTCTTTTGGGCAAGCGGACGTTTTTCAAAATCTTCTAACACTTCTGGACGTAAGATGGAATAGTTTTCTGTTAAAGGATTTTCGCCTTTAATTTCAAATTGCGTTTGACTCTGACGCACAATGCCGTGGAAAAATATCGCTTCTTCTACCGATGAAACTAGAGCATGACCGATACCGCCCAACATAGAATGATAAGGCCAAACAGTGAGGGGATATTTCCCATCTTGACTAAGTTTTTTAAGGTAATGGTAAGCGTGTTTTTCTAATAATTCATAATCCCCATTAGTAACACTGTTAGCAACTGCGGGGTTAACTTTCCAAGTACCTTGTTCAATATCTGTTGGTGTGATGCTAGTCGCTGCTGGAGTGGGGTGTTCTCCGGCGGCGTTCACCCAAAATATCGGATGGAAGATTTGCGTTGCGGTGTGAGTATCTAGAGTTGGTACAATTTTCGTGATGATTCCCAAATTACGATAGATAAACTCACACAATCTGATGTTATCATCCACCGCCGCATTACCAGATTTCCCACCAACAAATAATTCAAATCCAGGGATACAGAAGGTGTTTTGGACATCAATTAATAGTAAGCAAATGCTGGTTTTATCTAAAGATGCTGGTTTGATATCGTGTTGTTTTGCCCAGATTTCAGCTTCGGCGGCACGTTCTTGGTAAGGTACGCGCCAGACATCGCCGACTTTATCGGGGTTAAAATGCGGGGGAATGGGTAGTTGGGTTGTTGTTTGGGTATTCATCTAAAATCTGTACTTATTTTCTAATTATTAAGCTTGCCTTAGTCAAAAATAATGGTGAATTTAGTAAACGTCATCGTGAGAACCTAAAGTTAGCAATAAAATTTCTTCTTCTCCTGAATCAGGATTTGTAACAAATTTAAATAAAATCCGATTCTGATAATCAATTGAAGAGGAGTATTTACCCGATGAATTACTTTTTAGCTTGTGACTACGTAAACTGACTTGAAATGGGTCTTCAGCTATTTTTTGTAATACTTGTTGAATTTGAGAACGTAACTCAGGATTTTTCTTGACTAGACGTTTAAAAGCACGAATAAAAGTCGGACTCCAAACCAAATTTTTCACTCGTCTAACTCCGCCATCAAATCTGCAACTGAACCACGCCGGACATTACCTTGAGCATAATCACTCTCTGCTTGCGCGACTTCTTTTAATAAGTCATCCCGTCGCTGTTGTTTGAGGCGCTTTTGGATAATATCTACAAGAATAGCCTGAGCTTCTGGATCTAATGCTTCTACTGCTTCTATGGCTTTCTGGAATGTAGATGTTTTTTCTAGCATGGGAGTTAAAGAATTTAGTGATAAGTCTAATTTAGCTGGTGGTGTGTGTAATCTGTTTACTCAATAGTATATTTGTATTATAAAATAAATTTAGCGTTAGCAAAGCTTAACGAAGTTATGGCTCTTATGAACCGAGATGAATTACTCAAACGCTACGCCGCAGGTGAGAGAGACTTTTCAGGAGTTGACCTAAGTCGTGCTAATCTCTATGGAATTGACTTGAGCAGTGCAAATCTAAGTAGAGCTAACATCAGTCATGCTAACCTTGGTGATGCTA
>NZ_JABXKI010000277.1 GCF_017115095.1 Nostoc sp. NMS4
CATAATGTATACCAAGTCTTTTTCGTTTTTGCAACTTGAATTGGCTCTTGCCAAGTACCTGATTTTATAGGAAAACCAGCTTTAAAAGACACATTGAATGTAAGATTAGTATGTATTTTTATAATTTCTGATTCAGGTAATTTGATAGCAATATTAGGAGCGATATTGTTTGCTCCTGTTTCTACATCAGACAAGTAGCACTTTAAAAGCTCGATAACCGATTGATACATTCTTTCTGATTCTTGGCTAGTAATTTGTTTTAATACATCTACCATGACCAGATTGAGATGCATAGCAAGCTCATTAAATTCTTCGTTAAGTTGCCTGAGTTTATTTTTATCTTGATCTGTTCTCGCTTCCATTTTTTTACCTTCTTTCGCAAACGAGGCAGTGTAGCCTAATCTGACAAGTCTTTTTAGGCAGTTACCCAGCAAATTGATATTTATGACATTTGCTTTTTTGAGATTTAGTGTGTCTAGAATGACTTTTCCATTTTCTAGCGATTTAGCTACTGATTCTAGAACTTGATTTATTCCTTGACCAATCTCTCTTCGCCATCCATAAAGGGGATATAATTTATCTCCTAATTCATTGTATGGTTCGACATTTTTAATTTTTAAAAGTGTATTCTCTAGATAAAGAACTGGATCATCTTCTGATTCATCTGCTAAAAACTGTTTAATTTTTTTATCTATTTCTTCAAAAGGCTCTGTTAATTTTTTGTTACTAATTTCTAAAAAACTATCAATTGTTGAGCGAATCCATAATATCTTTTCACGTTCTTGTTGATAGCGTTCTTCGGAACTATTCAGAATCGCTGTTGTTGTCTGTAAAGACCACTCTGTAATAGCATTACCAGCAGCAATATTAAAACGTTCTATTGCTTGGGGAATAACTAATCGGGGAAAATGTTGGCTAATATGCTCTCTTAAGGATTGCTGAAATTCTTCTGCGTAAGACTTTTTCCATAACGCATCAGCAACCCTATTTCGGTCATGTCTAGACCATTTTTCTGTTTTACGCGGTAGGTCTTCTAATATATTCTCATCAATTAATCCATTAAAATGGTTATCTGCTTTTTTACAAGCTTCTAAACTGTATATTTCATCATATTGTTTTATCTGAAGTGCTAATAAAGCAGCCCATGTACTCAGTTTTATAACCTGTAATTTCTCAATGTCTTCTCTATATTCTTTTAACTGATCGGAGAGTTCGTGCTTGATACTACGTATCGCATTCTCAACAAAGCGAGTCTCTGTTTCTGGCCAGTTTCTATCTGCTCGAAAAATGTCAATCCGATTGAGAATAAACAGCATACGTGCAGGAGAACCACCTAAATCTTTTACCTGCTCAACTACTTCTTGCAGCAAGCTTCTAACTTTTTCTTTGTCGGTTTCTGCACTGTTATATGTTACCAAGCACAATGCCTCACGACACTGTTTAATCACATTTGCGTTACCTTCATCGCCCACATACGCTAAACCAGGCAAATCCATAATTCTTACCTTTACGCCTCTGGGTAATTCCAGTTTGGATTCTTTGATGAGTCTAAAAGGGTAAGATATGGTCGATTGGGGGCAAGCTAAATTAGCTTGTTTCTCTCTGTTATCGATGTAACTTATCATCACATCGTATAAGCGTTGATAAATTCGCTCATCACTAATACCTGTCCATTCTCCACACTCCCATAATGCTCCTGGAGTTTCATGGATTATTAAAGATTTTGTTTCGCTGTATTCTATGGTTACTGCTCCGGCGCTCATTTCGCTGACAGCTACAGGAACAATTTCGGCTCCACATAATAGATTTACTAAAGTGCTTTTACCACTACTGGTAGTTCCTGTAGTCGCAAGGGTAAGAGTAGGATTGCGAAGCTCATCTACTAAATTATCAATAGCTATCTCTAACTTGTCAGAAAGTTCTTGTAGTTCGGCGTGATATGTATCTGGCAAATGCTCAGATATTTCGGTAGAAAAATTATGCCAATATTTGGAGAGAAGTTGGGCATTTTGTTCTACATCTTCAAATACTTTGTATAACTTGTTGCTCATTTTAAAACCTATTGCTAATTTTTTATAACTACAGAATTTTTAGTTTCTGTATACTTCCAATAAATTTCAGTTTTATTTAGTTAACGTGTGGCTAGATTTGAGTATTTTCGCTATTTATTTATAATCGGAAATTAAGTGAATAGCTTACGTATTTACACGTAATTAGCTATTAAAGTGTTTAAAATTTTATCATTTTACGTATGTAGCCAATATTTCGCAGACTCATTCCATTTGGCACAAATTACGGTTTGGGTGCAGCATTTGGATGTTTACCTGCGTAGTAGACAACGACTTTCAAGAGTTCTTCATGAGGAACGTAAAATACTCTGTCCCCTTTTGTCACCTCATATTCCCATGCGCCTTTGTAGAGTTTGCCCTTCAAAGGAAAAACACGACCAGGCTTTCTGGTTGTTGGTGCAGTACATAAATCCTCACAACAACGACGAGTGCTTTCTGGATGAGGTTCTATTAGGGACTTCCAAATAAAAAAAAACATCCCAAATTTTCTTGTGGGATGGGTGTCCCCACCCGTCCCAGATTTAGGGCGGGCAAGATGCCCACCCCACAAGATGGATAATTTATTTCTTGGAAGTCCCTTAAGGCTTCCCAATCCCGATTTACCCGACGATTTGTGGCTACTACTAACCAAGTGCTTTCTGTCTCGGATAATGTCGGAACTATCAGTTTAACTTCTGGTAAATATATCCGATTTGTGTCAATACGGTTCAGTTAAGCATTTTTCTCTTCTCTCTGTTTCCTCTGCGCCTCTGCGGTTCGTTAAAAAATTGACTTTGATAAAGAGTTTTAGCCTTAACTGAACCGTATTGCGATTTGTATACGTAATAACACGCAAAAGCTGACCTGCTTAAGTTAACAAAAACATTGCAAAAACGATCGCTGTAATCCAGTTCTTGAGTGTACTGACGACAAGCCGAAGAAGCCTCTACGCCTTTCTGGAGTTTAGTGTAGTGGCGGAATAAAATTTAGATTTCGGTTTTTCACACTGCATCAAAAAATAACCTGTCAAAAATGCCCGAAACATATTCTGGGTATAGATTGTGACGAGTGCGATCGCAGGACTGATGAAAAATGCGGGCTAGGCTGTGATTGGTTTATTATTCTCAGGTTAATTTAGTTCTAATCATGGTCAAAAACACGACTTTAGATCCTCTAGTAACGGATATTCGATATGAAGAAATTTGTCAGATTTTGGGAGAGACTTACAACCAAGAACGCTGGAACGACTGGCGCTGGCAAATGCGGCATCGGTTAACTAAGCTGGAACACTTTCAGAAGTTATTAAGGCTTAGTGCTACCGAAGAACAGGGACTTTTAATCGCCCCAGAGAAGTTTGCTGTAGCCGTAACCCCATACTTTGCATCACTACTCGATCCAGAAGATCCCCTTTGCCCACTACGGTTACAAGTAATCCCACGGGAAGAAGAACTAATAGTTAGTCCAGCAGACATGGTAGATCCATGTGGTGAAGATAAGGACACTCCAGTGCCAGGACTCGTACACCGCTACCCTGACCGAGTGTTGCTACTTGCCCTAGACAGTTGCGCTGCTTATTGTCGTTACTGCACCCGCTCTCGTTTGGTAAGCCAAGGTGAGATGTATCCAGTAACACGGCGGTTGGATGCGATCGCTGCTTACCTGGAGGAACACACGGAGATCCGTGACGTGTTAATTTCCGGTGGCGATCCTCTATTGATGGCTGATGAACCTTTAGATAATTTGCTGAGGCGGCTGCGTGCCATTAAGCATATTGAATTTATCCGAATTGGTTCCCGCGTGCCAAGTTTTTTACCGCAGCGAATTACACCAGAACTGGTTGCCTTGCTTCGTAAACATCGAGTGTGGCTATCTTTGCACTTTTGTCATCTGCGAGAACTTACCCCAGAAGTCGCGCAAGCTTGCGATCGCCTAGCTGATGGCGGCATTCCTTTAGGCAGTCAAACTGTGCTGTTAAAAGGTGTAAATGATTCTGAAAAAGCCTTGAAAAATCTGTTTCACGGTCTTCTTAAGCTGCGTGTGCGACCTTATTATCTTTATCAATGCGACCCAGTTGTTGGCACTGCACATCTGCGAACGAGTGTGCAAACTGGGCTTGATTTAATTTCTAAATTGCGCGGTCATACTACTGGCTACGCTGTACCAACCTATGTAATTGATGCCCCTGGCGGTGGTGGCAAAATCCCAATTCAAGCTGAGACTTTACTTGCTTATGAGAAGGGTACAGCTACAATGCGAAATTGGGCAGGTCAAACATACACATATATAGATCCAGTAGAGCAGGGCTAATATCGTGTCCGGTTGGCAAACCAAAAAACTAAGTAATCGCAGGAGATTAGTGGGAATGTTGATTGTTGGTAATACAAACCTAAAAGGTCGGGGTGTCTTCGCACAGAAGCACTTTTTCAAAGGAGAGATCATTGAGAGAGTGCCAGTTGTTGTTATACCCGCAGAACAGGTCGAATTCCTAGATAAAACAATTTTGGGCAACTATTACTACGATTGGGAAGATAAAGCTGCGGCGATCGCTCTAGGTTTATCTTCCTTGATCAACCATTCTTACCATCCCAATAGTTATTATGTGAAAAAATTCGCCGACCAAGAGTTGGATCTGATTGCCTATCGAGATATAGAAGCGGGAGAAGAAATTACTGCCAACTACAACGGTTCTCCTGATGATAAATCTCCTATATGGTTTGATGTTGTTGATGAGATATTTTCACTTAACTAAGGATTTAGTAATCCGAATTCCTTAATTAAGACACCTAATTTATAAAGCTAACAGAGAAAGTTTTCTCGCTGGGAATTATCGGGCTATGGGATTATTCATTGGTCTGTGTTATGACCTGAAGGCAGACTACCTTAAGGCTGGTTTCAGTGCCTCTGAGGTGATGGAGTTCGATGATGAAGAAACTATCATCAGTTTAGAAACTGCACTACTTCAGTTAAGTCATCAGGTTGAACGTGTTGGTAATGGTAGAGAACTGGCTTGGCGTTTGGCAAAAGGCGATCGCTGGGATTTGATTTTCAATATTGCTGAAGGTTTGCAGGGTCGCTCTCGTGAAGCCCAAGTCCCGGCAGTCTGCGAATTATTCGCTCAACCCTATACCTTTTCCGATCCGCTTACCTGCGCCCTCACGTTAGATAAGGCACTGGCTAAAAGAGTAGTGCGCGATCGCGGTTTGCCAACAGCCCCTTTTGAAGTGGTGAATACTACCGCAGAAGCCACGGGTGTATCGCTGCCAATGCCACTTTTCCTCAAACCCGTGGCGGAGGGTAGTTCTAAAGGGGTAACTGGCTGTTCTCTTGTCAAAGAACGCGAGGAGCTAGTAAATGCTTATCAATTGTTACACGAACTTTTTCAGCAACCAGTACTCGTAGAAACCTTTCTTCCAGGTAGAGAAGTAACAGTAGGCATTGTTGGCAACGGTAGCAACTCACGGATAGTAGGTGTGATGGAAGTAATTTTTACAGAGCAAGCGGAAGTTTTTGCTTACACCACCCTTAACAAGGATGAGTATTTGGAAAGGGTATCTTATCGTTTGCTGATAGATCCCGAACCACTGGCAGCACAAGCAAGGCAACTGGCGCTGGATGCTTACCATATTCTTGGTTGCCGTGATGCCGCCCGCGTGGATCTGCGCTGCGATGCTAGTGGTGTGTTGCAGTTTATGGAGGTTAACCCACTGCCAGGGCTACATCATATCCGCTCAGACTTGCCAATTATGGGGCGTTTGGGTGGTATAACATACACAGAAATCATTGCTGAAATAGTCGAGTCTGCATGGCAAAGGTATGATTATTGTAAAGACGGCGATTCATCGCGTCTCTTGTCTTAACGGAACAGCATTGAGAGATGAATTATCTAATAGCGGCAAAGCAGTCAAAAGATAAAAACGCCCAGTTAAAAGCACTGCACCCATAAGTAGCCCTAGTACTAAACCCAGCCATAAACCTATAGCACCCCAGCCGAAAGTGAATGCCATCAGATAGCCCCCACCTAGACCTACCACCCAGTAAGCGAACATAGTAATTAATGCTGGTACTTTGGTGTCCTTTAACCCGATTAAAGCACCAGCAGCAATAGTCTGAATCGAATAAAATATTTGGACTATTGCCCCCGCAGTGAGGAAAGAAGTTGCTGTTTTAACTATCTCGATATTATCTAGATTACTGGTGTCTAAATACATTGCCACAATATAGTTGGGAAACAGCCAAAAAACTAGTGCCACAATGCTTACAAAGGGAGTCACAAGCGCAATGCAGACTAATCCGGCTCTGCTTGCACCCTTGCGATCGTTTTGTCCCCTCAACTGCCCTACTCTCATGGTGACGGCATAGGAAATACCTATAGATACTGTTTCGACAAAACTTTCTGTCTCGATGGTAATTTCATGGGCTGCTAACGTCTCTGTTCCAAACCACCCCATCAGTAAAGCAGTGGCAGTGAATACTCCAATTTCTGCCCCATACTGCAACCCCAAAAACCATCCAGTTTGGAAGATATCTATAAACATCTCCCGATCGAATTTATGTAAAGCGTTATTAAGTTGGTATTCTTTAAAGTAGTTATCGAAGCAAATCCAAATGGCGGCGGCGATAAAATTCAGCCAAAAAATGAGTGTGCTTCCCCAACCGATACCGGCTAAACCAAGGGCTGGTAAACCAAATTTACCGAACATTAGCACGTAATTAGCAACTGCATTTAATAATAGTCCAGCCACCGTAATTACTGTTAAAAATTGGGGGCGATTGAGGGCAGAGCTAACTTCTTTTAAGATACAAAAACCGAGTGCAGCCGGAAAACCCCAAACAATAGACCGCAAATATGTTTGAGCTAATAATACATTGCTTTCTTCTTGACCAGTCAGCAGCAGGATATAGTCAAAGTGCCAAATGATAAACATCACAGGTAAGCACATCGTCACAGCTAACCAAATTCCTTGACCGGTAGCACGGTTAATTTGGTCTATTTCTCCTGCACCAAAAGCATTGGCGATACTCACACCTGCGGCTGAAAGAATAGAACGACAAACGGAAGCTAGAGTAGAAAAGGTAACAGCGCCTAAAGCACCCGCAGCTAATGCTTGGCTGTTAAGTAAGCCCATCATTACCCCATCCAATAAAGGAATGCCCGCTTCTAATATTTGAGTAATTACCAAAGGTACTGCCAATTGCAGACAGGCTTGGACTTCTAATATCAGTTCTGACTTAAATTCTTTTGAAGTTAACTCCATTGGGGCGCTAAAAAAGCAATACTGCATACATTAAGATATACTAACGCCTACAGGTGCAATTAACTCAAACTATTAGCGATCGCTCTCCATTAACTACGTATTAAGATGTTACCTTTTAACCATAAATGAGGGTAATTCAGGAGTGCTGTTAGGGATTTATAATCTCTCCCTGCCCCTTACCCTCAAACAACAAAATCACTGGCTCGGTAGTTTTGGGTGTGTAGTCGAGTACTTACCAACGATGCCAGAAATCTCCGGGTTGTAAAGTCTCAAATAATTCCAGTAATTGCCAAATACTTGCCGCACATAATTTTTGGTTTCATCAAAAGGAATTTCTTCAACAAACTCATCTGGATCTTTTGTAGTTAGAGTTTGCAACCATTTGGAGACATTGCCGGGGCCAGCATTGTAACTAGCGATCGCCAGCAATGAGTTATTGTTATATTGATCGTGGGTATGACCCAAATACCATGTACCCAGCATGATATTATCGTTGGGATTTTCTAAGTTGATTGTTTTGAAATCCACCTTGATTTGTGGCGCGATCCATTTAGCTGTACTCGGCAACAGCTGCATTAAACCAGTAGCATCAGCAGTAGATTTGATTTTTGGTTCAAACCGTGACTCTTGACGCATCAGAGCAGTTACTAGCAGAGGATTAAGTTTACGGTCAATAGACCACTTTTCAATCTCTCGCAGATAGGGAAATGGATAACGCGCTTGCCAGTAGGTGATTTGTTTACTCAGAGTCTGATATTGGGCAAGTTCAGCTGGTATTTCTCGGTCTTCCAATTTAGAAATTTCATCAATTCCGATGAGATTTTCTCCCTTAGCTTGCCGCATCAACCCTTCAGTAAATTGCTCTGCTACCGTTGGTTGAATTTTGTTCTGAAATTCTGTTTGCCATTGTAACCAGGCATCGCGGTCTTGACCTAACAGATACAATTCTTTGAAAGTTTCAGTACCAGCAGGTGGTAATGGGCGCTGGGGTGTGATTACTTCTGGGTTCATGACGCGCACGTTGTCAAAGTTACCGACATTTAGCCCCAACATTGTCGCGGCTCGCCATGCATAGTAAGAGTAGGGAAACTGGCTAATTACATACTCATAAGCAGTTTTAGATTCTTGTTGTTTACCCAGTGAAGCTGCCCATTTCCCTACCCAAAAGCCCGCTCTTGGAGCCAAAATACTATTGGGGTTATTAGTAACGATTGGTTCTGCCCATTGCCAAGCACCGATGTAATCTTTGGCTTCGGCTTTATCTTGGGCGATTTTCCAACGATACTCTGCGGCTTCGTCAGAATTACCATATTTGGCTATGAGTAATTGCCACGCTGCGCTAGCTGACTTTTGATCCTTGAGAGTTTGGAAAGTTTTGGCTTTTTGTGCTAGGGCAGTACCAGCTTGTTTGGGAAATTTACTAATTACCTGGTCAAGATAGGGTAAGCCGTCTTTAGGTGTTTTTGCGGTTTCTGCTAACCGCAGTAGTGCCGTCCCAGTTTCCTCGGTATTGGGAAATTGCTGTACTAATTGTTGATAAGTGGCGATCGCTTTTTCTTTATCTTTACCTCCCACCTGTAAGCCCCGTGCAGTACGGTAGAGGTTGCGCGATGTTTTGGGTGCTTTGGCGTAAGCATTGGCCGCTTTGGGAAACTGACTATTTTCCCAATAGCTTGTACCAATGAGTTCCCAGTCTGCGGGTTTGAGCGTGGGCTGTTTTACTAGCTGATCCAAAACGCCCACTATGCCCGGTTGATCGTAAGCATATTTAGCCAAAATTAATTGTAATTGTGGCTGATTGGGGTTTTCTTGCAAGCGTTTGCGAATAATTTCCCAAGTTAGAGGATTGGAAGGAAATTGAGCGATCGCAGTTTCTTGTTGCTTTGGTTGAGCAATCAAATATAGCGCTTTGACTGCGGCTGGTTCTTTGGGATACAGTTTTAGCACCCTTTGCCTGAGATCCGAGGCTTTGCCGTCCTCGCCCAGCATAGCCTCTGCCTGGGCTTGTTTGAGCAAAATGTAGGGCGCGAGGATGGGATAGTCTTTCTCTAGTCCTTGGAGTAAAACCAGGGCTTTTTGCCCTTGAGTTCTTTCAATATAATCACTCGCCAAAAGATAACGAGCGCGATTTCGATCCGGCGATCGCGATTCTTGAGCGATCGTTGCTAGTTTTGCCGCCCGTTCTGGCAGCGATTGCGATATCAGAGGAAAAACGGCTGATTGGGTAACACTACCGTCCGATTTTTGCTCTGTTTGATTCTGACTCAGTTTGAGCCATTTCCCTAGAGACTTGCCAATCTCAGGTGCTGATACCATTGCCCCAGCTAAAAAGGCAAACAGTGCCGCACCCGCAATTATCGAAATTTGCTTTTTCTGTAGTTTCTTCAGCATGAATACCCGCTGAAAAGTTTCGGTGAATTTCTTGAAACTCTAACACTCCTAACCATCAGTGTTACCAATTTTTTATTTTAGATTTTTAATTTTATGTAGAAAAATACTAATTTTCAACCCTACAGTTGGTAGTATTGAGTTCCTAGCACATATTAGATACTATTACATCTATCTTGGGTATATCTTAAAGATCGCAGGAAGTTTGACTTCTACGGATTTGCGATCGCTAAACTCTCGTACACTGCGGCAAGCTGACACAACAGTTTGAAGAAGAATTCAGAAGTCAGAATGGGCTAAACCTTAGCTATCCGCTAACAGCATTCAGAATCAAGACGCAACGCTCGATAACTCGCTAACGCAGACTCGCTTGCCGCCGGCGCTATCCGCTTTTTCATTCAGAATTCAGAATGAATTCTGACTCCTGACTCCTGAATTCTGTTCGATAAAATTTAATACCTTATGCTTGGGCTATAGCCTCGCATTTTATGACAATTAATTACTGAAATTGACTGAAAAGAATGATACTAAAATATTTCAGTAAATGGGATTAGGTAGATAACTCTTGTAGCCCAATCCATTCGGTAATCGATTGCCATTGGGTTGCGTAAGTAATGGTACTCTTACGTTTTTCTTTTTGAGTTTTTCTAGGTAATTTTCCCATGACAGCATCGGCGAATGGACTCGATTCATTCCAATTATAAATAGGCATTTCCTGCCAGCAGTGGCGACAAAACCAGTAAGTCTCTGCACCGCGTATATGTTCTAAAAGTAAACTTGAGCAGCAAGGACAGTAATTCATATTTTTCTCAAATCCTGTTAATAAAAGTGTTGTTGCAAATTAGGGCAGCCTGTTGAGAAGCCCGTAGATATTTAAAACAAATGTGTCTATATTTTTACTATAGTCTTTAAATATGAGGAACTTGTGAGGTTAGTCAAAATACTTAATAATTTAGCAAAACTTATACACAAATGTTCGTTAGAGGATGTTTGAAAGGTAATTATCTGTGATTTTAGGCACTTCTTTATCCTCCGTAAACCCCTCTTAAAAAGCTATGTATTATAAACATCTTTATTAACACAGAAGTTATCGATTGGATTGCTCGACTCGGCGGGTTTTTAGACAGCTAATTATTTTTCAAACATCCTCTAACACACCCTACACTAACTAATGTTGTTCAAAATCAAAGAGGAATCCTATATAAATTTTAAGGTAATTCTCAGAGGAAATTAATTTAACTAGTAGAGAATTGTATTTATCTTCTTATAGAAAGATTTGCGTAGTTGATAGGATGATGAAATAAAAGTATTTAACGCGATGTGCAACTTATTCTTAGAATCCCTCTCTAAACCTCTCCCCGAAACAGAGAGGTTAACAGTAACTTTACATTTAGCAGTATGATTTTTTTGATCGAGACTTATTAAACACCTTAAGCGCAACCAGAAGAGTGAAGCAAATCATAAAAGTTAGGATAAATATAGATCCGTTTTCCTTGCAGTCACGCCTCACGGTTGGTATTGCAGCATTTTCTGGTTTGGTATTAGGTAGTCTTGCTATATGGACTAGTTGGAAAATGCAGCAAATTTTAGTTGATAGTCAGAAATATAATATAGAACAAATTGCCAAGCGCTTGCCGCAAGATGTACAAATTTATAGTGAAATGATGCAACCTGAATCTGGGTTGCAAAAGGCTATTAATAATTTGGCAAATACCAACACATTATTATGGCTAAAAAGTCCTGATAATAAAATTTTAGTCAAGTCTGCCACTTTAGATTTGTTATCTAATACTACAGTAGCTGAGTTAATGACTCTGACTAAGATGCCGATTAAACCACAAGTTTACAAAGTGAACGAAAGCTACTTTGTTTTATGTGGTAGTTCTGTGCAAGTACAGGGTAAGTTACTAGGTGAGTTATTTGTAGTCAAGGATATAACCCGCGAACAGAGAATGTTTGGGGTAATGGTACAGAGTTTAGGTATTACTAGTGTTTTGGCAATTATTATTTTAACTGCTGCGATCGCATTTTATATTAAGCGCTCTCTGCAACCTCTGCGCCAGCTAAATCAAATGGCTTCGATGATTTCCGCTAAAGATTTAGGACAAGCGCAGCTATATCTTGATAATGCACCCAGCGAAGTTAAAGAATTAGCTCAAACTTTAACTATGCTGTTATCGCGTCTTTCCCAATCATGGGAGCAAGAACGAGAATTTGTAAGTAATGTTTCTCACGAGTTACGTACACCTTTAACTATTGTACATGGTTATTTGCAAAGCGTTTTACGAAGGCAAAATAACTTAACCCAAACTCAACAAGAAGCTTTAGAAACTGCGGCATCAGAAGCCGAACGTACTATCCGCTTGCTACAAGATTTACTTGATTTAGCACGTGCAGATAGCGGATATTTATACTTTCAAATGAAATCTTATGTGCTGAATGAATTGGTTGAAGAAGTTGTAATAATGGCAGATAAATATAGCGATCGCACAATTACAATCGAGTCAAAAATTCATCCAATTGAGATAAAAGTAGACTATAGCCGCTTTAAGCAAGTGTTATTAAATTTAATTGATAATGCCGTTAAGTATTCTGATGCTGACACAACCATAATTTTTAAGTTAAATCAGCTTCAAGACCGGGCAATTATTCAAGTTTGCGACCAAGGTTATGGCATTCCTTTGCAACAGCAAGCACGGATATTTGAAAGATTTTACCGTGTAGATGAATCGCGCTCTCATACTACTGGAGGTTGTGGTTTGGGTTTATCTATTGTCAAGACACTTTTAGAAGGTATGGGGGGTACTGTAAGCGTGCAATCAAAGTTAGGAGAAGGGAGTATGTTTACAATCAGTTTACCTACATATAGGAATCATATTTGATTTCTATAGTAGTTCTATCTGATTTGTGAAATACTTAGCCCAAGGTAATAGAGGCAAAGTTACCGTCCTTTCAAAGCCAGGTTATGGTAACTTTTATTTTCACATTACCTGCTTTAGGAGCAAAAATATGACAGCACATATCCTTTTGGTAGAAGATGAAGTTAAACTAGCGCGATTTGTCGAATTAGAACTTAGTAGCGAAGGATACCAAGTAAGTGTCGCCCATGATGGCATCGCTGGTTTAACTTTGGCGCGAGACTCATCACCAGATTTAGCGATTCTGGATTGGATGCTCCCAGGCTTAACAGGTGTGGAAATTTGTCGCCGTTTGCGAGCAACAGGGAGTACAGTACCAGTAATTTTGTTGACAGCAAAAGATGAAGTGAGCGATCGCGTGGCAGGATTAGATGCAGGAGCTGATGATTATGTAGTTAAACCCTTTAGCATTGAGGAACTATTAGCTAGAATTCGCGCTCATCTCCGCCGTACCCAAGAAACAGACGAAAATTTGTTGCAATTTGAAGATTTAAGCTTAAATCGCCGCACCCGTGAGGTTTTTCGGGAAAAACGGAGCATTCAGTTAACAGCAAAAGAGTTTGACTTATTAGAATATCTCCTTTCACATCCCCGTCAAGTATTTACTAGAGATCAAATTTTAGAAAAAGTTTGGGGTTACGACTTCATGGGTGATTCTAATATTATTGAGGTTTATATTCGTTATCTGCGACTCAAGCTGGAAGAAAATAATCAAAAACGTTTGATTCATACAGTCCGTGGTGTAGGCTATGCACTACGAGAGTAATCGTAATGACTTGGTGATTTCGATACAAAGCGACATATTGAATTATGAAGAAAAAATGGGCTGTTAAACGACTGACAGTAAATCTCACAACCGAGGAAATGAAGAAACTTGAACAATACTGTACTCTCACAGGAAGACCAGCAACAGATGTAATTCGAGAATTGCTGCGAAGTCTTGAGGTTGAAAATGCTGAAAACTCTGAAATTGAAGCTGCAGACTCAACAATAACTGTTGGCAGTTGGTCAAAACCACACTAACTATCGACTCGAATATCGCGTTTCCTAATCAGAATAAGATACAGCTTAACCTCACCCCCAACTCCTCTCCTTACTAAAAAGAGAGTTGGGGGTGAGGTTTTATACAGCAGTTTTCAAGGAGATGAGGTACAAGCTGTATCTACTTGATGCACCTGGAAAGTTCCATTCTATATCCTGCCAAGTTTCAGAAATGAGTCAGAGACTCAATGAATGCATTCCCAGTCGGAGACTGGGAACGAGGAATAATTCACGCCCACTTACTTAGTGACTTCAAGCTTCAATTAATACTTGTGTTTAGCTAATTATCCCTCTGTTCTGTAACGCCTTTACCTCTTTTACCTTTGCCATGTCTTAACAAGCACCTATTGTGGGCATTATAATCCCAGTCCAATACATTAGCTAGCAGCCAGAACGCTATTTGGCAGCAAGTTTTTCATTTATAAATATAGTATCAACCAATGGTAGATAGTTTTAGACCTTATCTCTTTGTTTCTCGATATAGTTTGTACACTGTATTTCTTTTTTGGATATTATCAGAAGCTAAGTTACAAGCAGCCCAAGCACATCAGATATGGAAATCACCCTCAGAATTGACCGAGCAAGTCGCCACAGTCAATCCTGAGTCAGCAGAGCAATATTCAAAACCACTCCCCTATCGATTAGAGTCAACACCTATTTTGATGGCGGCACCCGAAAACTTCAATCCTGATTTGCGATTACCACCATCGCTACCTGAAGCACCGCAGCAGAATTCTAGTCCACCATCGCTACCTGAAGCACCGCAGCAGAATTATAGTCCACCATCGTTACCTGAAGCACCGCAGCAGAATTCTAGTCCACCAAAAACTTCCACCGAACCAAAAAGGCCGGATGCAGTTTTGGAAAGTATTGATACGGACTATCACTATGAGACAGACAACTTTGGTCAAACAAATTTTTTCGTTGAGCCAACAGTTCAGTTTCGATTGAGAAATGGGAATAAAATATTTTTCAAGACAGGTTTTGACTACTTTGAGCAACGCGGTGTTGAATCAGTAACTAATTTTCCCTTGCAAGTTGGATGGCAAGGAAAAATTGGAGAAGTGACTCTACAAACAGCAGCCGGAGTCGATGTGTTCAATCGTTTACCCACAGCGCTGAATCTGAATGTGAAGGTGGACGCTCCCATTTCGCCGCCGCAAGTTTCGGCATCAGGTCGATTGCGATCGCTAGTAGTACTATCAGGTAATTTAGAACAAGGGCCTTATAAATCTAATGCTCGAACTTTAGACAATCAAATTACTGCTTGGCGATTTGGCCCTGATTTATACTGGCAGATTGACCGTGATACTAGCTTGTTTTCGTCATTGCGTTTGGGTAATTACAACGATGGTAATTCTGATGTGCAGTCTTTTAGTAGGTTAGAGCGCAAGTTTGGACAATTTTCTCTGGCAGCTAACTTATTCACTTTGAGTTACGATCGCGATTTAGAACGCACAAGCGGCTATTTTTCTCCACCAGATTTTCTAGTCTACAACGGTGAGCTGGCTTGGGAAGGAAATATTGCTAATTTCTTACGCTGTCGCTTCGCTGCCAATTTAGGACGACAGCGACTTAAAGGAGAATTTGACAATGCTAATACCTATCAAACGCGCTGTACGGTAAAACTGTCGCCCAGTATAGAAGCAGACTTGGGCTATAGCTTTAGTAATGTCCGCAATCAAGAAACTGGGGGAAGTACTTACGGTGGTAACTCCTTGACAGGACAGTTGCGAGTCAAATTTTAACAAAAAAGAATTCAGGAGTCAGAATTCAGAATGAATATAGAATCAAGTGCGCTATATATTTTTGATTTTTTGATTTTTTGATTTTCTTCAAATTATAAACTTTGACTATCAAAGTCTTCTTAATTTTAACTTCTAACTCCTAACTCCTAACTTCTAACTCCTGGATTCTGAATTCTGAATTCTGTTTTTTAAATCCAAAATGGTATAAGGCTGAAGAATGAAAGCACCATTACCTGATAACGAAACACAGCGAATCAAATCTCTTTTAGAGTATAAAATTCTTGATACTGCTGCGGAAAATGCCTTTGACGATCTCACACGTTTAGCGTCATATATTTGTGGAACTCCTATTGCCCTAATTAGTCTAGTTGATAGCAATCGTCAGTGGTTCAAGTCAAAAGTTGGTTTGGATGCCATAGAAACCGACCGAAATCTGGCATTTTGCGCCCATGCGATTATACAACCTGAAGTTTTTGTTGTACCTGATGCCACAGAAGACGAAAGGTTTGCCACAAATCCGCTAGTTACCTCCGATCCGAATGTTCGGTTTTATGCTGGTGTACCCCTGATTAATCCTGAAGGATATGCGTTAGGAACCCTTTGTGTAATTGACAATGTACCAAGAAACCTCTCCCCAGAACAACTTGAAGCATTACAAATTCTCGGTCGCCAGGTAATTAAACAACTAGAAATTCGCCGCACTTTAGCAAGTTCAGTTTTGGCGAGTGATACAGGCAAACAAGTACAAAAGGGACGCAAAAATTTTTTTCAAAGAGTAGCCGGAGGCTTTGGATTAGCATCGGCAATTTTAGTTTTAATTGGCGTAATTTCTTATCAAAACACCCGCATATTGATTGATAATAATAATCAGGTACAAAAAACTCAAGAGAAAATCAATAAACTAGAAGAATTACTGTCCGAGATGAAAGATGCTGAGACTGGACAACGCGGTTACATCCTCACTGGACAAGAAATTTATCTAGAACCTTATCAAGCAGTAGTTGGAAATATCGATCAAAAAATTGTCAACCTGAAGGATTTAATTACAAATCAACCTAAGCAACAAAAGCAGTTGGCAACCCTTGAATCTCTGATAGCTGCAAAACTTGCCATCCTCAAGCAAACTATATACCTGCGTCAAAATCAGGGATTTGAGGCGGCGTTGCAGGTAATCCAGACAAATCAAGGAAAACATCTTATGGATGATATTCGGAAGATTGTCAATGGGATAGAGAATGAGAATAGAGAATTGCTTCAACAACAGTCACAAGCTGCAAAAGCTAGTGCTAACAACATGGTTTTGACACTTGCGATCGCTATTTGCCTAAGTTTTTTAATTCTGGCTATAGTTTACTACTTTATTTATCGTGAGGGAAAAGAACGTAAATTAACAGAGGAAATACTGAATCAAGAACGCAACTTTATCTCAGCAATTCTTGATACAACCAGCGCTTTGGTAATAGTTCTTGACCCGAAAGGGAAAATCGTTCGCTTCAATCAAGCTTGTGAACAAACAACTGGTTACTCATTTGATGAGGTGAAAGGAAGGCATTTCTGGAATCTGTTTTTACCTCCCGAACAGATAGACCAAGTGAAAGCAGTTTTTGAGCAGTTGCGAGGTGGTGAAGGGCCTAAAGAATACGAAAACTATTGGATAACTAAGGATGGCAGTCGGCGGCTGATTGCCTGGACTAACACTACCTTGCAAGACTATGAGGGCTACGTTAAATACATTGTTGCCACAGGTATTGATATCAGCGATGTCTTCGAGGAACTTCGCTTACGCCAACGAACTGAACAGCATCTGAAAGCAGAGTATGTTACAACCCGCGTCCTAGCAGAGTCAACCACAATTAACGAAGCCATACCTCAAATCCTGCAAGGAATCTGCGAAAGTTTGGGATGGGATTTAGGTGAATTTTGGCTGGTAGATCAGCAAGCAAATTTACTGTCTTTGCTAAATTCATGGTATAAAATATCCTTCGAGATGCAAGAATTTGACATCCTAAGTTGGCAGACCACCTTTGCACCAGGAATTGGGCTGCCTGGTCGTGTCTGGACTAGTCTGGAACCTGTTTGGATCGCTGATGTTGTTAAAGATGAGAATTTCATCCGCTCTCAAACCGCCCTCTCAGCAGAATTGCATGGAGCTTTCGGTTTTCCGATCCGTAGTGGTAAAAAAACTATCGGTGTTATTACCTGCTTTAGCCATAAAATTCAACAACCTGACCCAGGTTTGGCAACAGTCATGAATTCTATTGGCGAGCAAGTAGGGCAGTTTATCGAGCGCAAACAAGCAGAAGAACAACTCCAACGCCAAAACTTGCGATCGCAATTATTTACTGAAATCACCCTGAAAATTCGTCAGTCTTTGCAAATCAAAGAAATTCTGCAAATCACTGTAACCGAGGTACAAAAAATTCTCCATAGCGATCGAGTTTTGATTTATCAGCCTTTTGCAGATGGTTCTGGAGCCACGGTAGTTGAGGCAGTAATTTCTGGCTGGCTGGCAATTAAAGAAAAAGAGCTTGTGGATACTTACTTTCAAGCCGAATACATCCAGCAATACTATCTACAGCAGTACCGTCAAAAACCGAATCTGGGGCTTGCTGACTTGGATATAGCTGAAGTCCAAAAAAACCATTTTGAATTACTGCAACAATTTGGAGTCCAGTGTAATTTAGTCATACCCCTTCTTGTCAAAGACGAACTCTGCGGTTTGCTAATTGTCCATCAGTGCGGTAATTCCCGCCAATGGTCTACCTTTGAAACTCATCTTTTACGGCAAATAGCTGACCAAGTAGGTATTGCCTTAGCCCAAGCCCAAATGTTAAATGCCGAAACTCAACAGCGACGAGAACTAGAAATTGCCCGTCAGCAAGCTGAATTAGCTTCTCAAACCAAAAGTGCCTTTTTGGCCAACATGAGCCATGAAATTCGGACTCCAATGAATGCTGTGTTGGGGATGACAGGCTTAATGTTAGATACTCCCCTAAACTCCGAGCAGCGAGATTTTATGGAAACAATTCGCATTAGTGGAGATGCTCTCTTAAGCCTGATCAACGAAATTTTGGATCTATCCAAACTAGAGGCTGGGGAAATGTTACTAGAAACTCTAGATTTTGACTTATCTACCTGTGTAGAAGAGGTGTTGGACTTATTGGCTCCCTCAGCCCATCATAAGGGATTAGAAATTGCTGGATTAATTTATGGCAACGTTCCCACCCATCTCCAAGGCGATGCTGGCCGCCTACGACAAATTCTCATGAACTTGATCGGCAATGCAATCAAATTCACCAGCAATGGAGAGGTAGTATTACGAGCAGAATTGCGATCGCTTTCCCACACTACAGCCACCATCTATTTTGCCATCATAGATACCGGTCTTGGCATTACCCCTGAAGACCAATACAAACTCTTTAAGCCATTTACCCAAGTAGATGCTTCCACCACCCGTAAATATGGCGGTACAGGTTTGGGATTGGCAATCTGCAAGCAACTGGTAAGCTTGATGGGCGGAGAAATGGGCGTAGAAAGTCGGTTGGGGAAAGGATCTAAATTTTGGTTTGAACTAACTCTCGCCAAGCAAGTTGACTCGATTTCTTTAGAAGGCGAACGCGAACTTTTGGTAAATCGGCGCTTGTTAGTAGTGGATGATAATGCTACTAATCGCAAAATCATCCACCATCAAGCTACCCGTTGGGGGATGCTGGTGGATCAGGTTGCTTCGGCTACTGCTGCCCTGAAAGCTATTCAGGAAGCCGCCAAGCAAAAAAAATCCTATGACATAGCTGTGATTGATATGCAGATGCCAGAAATAGATGGTATGACTTTAGGAGAGCAAATTAAAGCAAATTCAGCGATCGCTGGGCTACCTTTGATTATGCTTACCTCTACTAATCAACGCGATGAAATCCAGCGATCGCTAAAAATAGGATTTGCAGCTTATTTAGTCAAACCTATTAAGCCGTCCCGACTCCTGGATACCATCATGACTATTTTAGGAACGGATCTGGAAGAGGAGGCAGAAGTTAGAATTCAGGAGTTAGAAATCAGAAATCAGGATTTAAAACTAAAAAATTCTGAAAACAACCGCAACTATTATTCTCGTGACTTACCCAAACTGAGAATTCTCTTAGCTGAAGATAATTTGGTGAATCAAAAAGTTGCCTTAAAGCAACTCCAAAGCTTGGGTTATAGCGCTGATGTTGCTGGTAATGGGAAAGAAGTTTTGCAGCTATTAGAAAAAATTCCCTACGATTTAATTCTGATGGATTGCCAAATGCCAGTTCTCGACGGTTTAGAAACTACAAAAGAAATTCATCGTTGGCAAGAAAGCAGCTTTGCTAGTGGTTATCGTCCTGTGGTAATTGCAATGACAGCTAATGCCATGAAAGAAGACCAACAAATGTGTCTAGATGCCGGAATGGATGACTATTTGAGCAAGCCAGTAATCAAAGAAAAATTGGCGTTGGCACTAGAGCGTTGGGGAAATGTCATATTTAAGGTAAAAGAAACAGCTGCCGCACAGCAGACAGGTTGTACAACAGATGTCGGTTCAGTTAAGCTCCCAATTGACTGGGAACGCTTGCATGAACTCTCAGAAAACAACCAAGAATTTGAATTGGAACTACTGCAAATATTTGTTGAAGATATTCAACCCCGTCTAGAAGTCATTAAAATAGCGATCGCAGATCATGACTTTGAGCAAATAGCGCACCAAAGCCATCAAATTAAAGGTGCTAGCGCCAATATGGGAGTTACAATCATGCATCTGGCAGCAGAAAAACTAGAACAACTAGCCCTGAGGCAAGAACGTCGAGGTACTAGTAACTTAATCGTAGAGTTAGAAGACTTTGTTAAACGCATCCAAGAATTTTTGAACTGTAAAGATAGTGAAGCTAAAACCTGAAAAATTAATAATACTTATTAATAATTAACGACAACAATTTTTTCTGAGTCAGCATGAAAAACACTTATTTTTCCGTTTCTCATGACTGATTTCCTATTTTCCAGATAGAAGTTGCAAACAACTGGGAATAATAACTTTGATGTACTAAAAGCATATTCGGTGAGTTAGCTGCATCATAAGCTAAGAATTTTTAGCCTAAATGTTAGTTAAATGCATCACCTTCTATTTCCAATTGATTCCCGAAAAGTGAGGTTTTCCTAATGAGTCAGATGAGTAGAGACGATGTACGAGAAAGACTTGGCAATATCGATCAGATCCGCGATATTATTCTTGGAACACAGCTAAGAGAGTACGACAATCGATTTAGCAAGATCGAATCAGATATATCTCTCCTGCAACAACAGATGCGATCGCATGTCGAGCAACTAAAGTCCAACTTTTCGGCTGAACTAAAAGCGGGGTTTGAGTCGCTAGATAAAAAGCTGAAGTCACTTAACCTAGCAACTCAAGAAGAAACTCTTGACTTACGGCAACAGGTTGATAGACTTAATAAAAAGTTTTCTAATAGCGTTCAGTCCCTTGATGAAAACTTAGATAGCCAAACTACCTCGATTCGAGATGAAATATTTCAAACTAAAGTCCAATTACAAGATGATGTTACGGCATTACGGGATCTGATTTTAGAAGAAATAGATCGACGTTTCTCGCAGTTGACAGACACTAAAGTTTCTAAAGACGATATGGCTGAAACTTTGTTTGCCTTGGGAATGCGTCTGAAAGAAACTGAATTTATTCCTAAATTGCGAGAAGCAGCCGATGAACGTAGCGATGAATATGCTGCTGTACCGCTTCTAGAAACTACGAAGTTGTCAAAAGTATTAACTCACTCCAACGGTACGGCAGAATTGCATTCGTAATTAAGTTAGAAGGCAAAGAGAGATGAGACAGATAATGACTTCAAACTCCTAACTCAGAACTCCTAACTCAGAACTTTTAAAAGGATAACTCAGGTGGAAAATTCGATTTCTCAATCTGTTGAGTTGAAACCAGAAAACGCTGTGCATCTTGACAATTTGCTGAATTTGCTCATCGATCTCAAAATTATCGAATCACCTGAGCAGTCTTTTTCTTTATTACCATCAGAAACTGATCATAGTAATGAGTATATTCCAGAAGAAACTCAACTACTGCAACTTCCTCCAGTAGCATTTGAAGTATGTGAAGCTTATTTAGAGTCGGCTTTTTATTTTCCTCCAGATATATCTAATTACTCACAAACCACTCAAGAACAATTAGAAGAATCTGTTGAGATATTTGCAGAACTGGAAGCAAAGTTAGATAACTCAGAGGATGCATTGCAAAAATTACGGGAGATATTATTCGGAGATGAATTAGCAGATATAGACAATATCACGGCTAAACTTGAACAAAAATTAACAAAAATAGAGAATCAAATTTACAACCCGAAAGAACTGATAAATCTACTACTACCAAGGATTGATGAGCTTTTAAGGCTGAAGATTGCAGAGTCGAAAGAGGAATTTGTCGAGATAATTGCTCCGATTATCGATCGGGCTATCCTCAGTCGCACTGAACAAGATAAAGTTAGCATGGGTATAGCGATCGCTGCTGTTATTCCTCTGGCTATCTCCCAACAGATAATTATAGCTCCAGAAGAAGTTTCAGATGCGATCGCTCCGGCAATGGGACGAGCGATAAAAAAGCAAATTGAAATTGAACAGAATATTGTGGTGGATGCACTCTACCCAATTATTGGTGGAACCATAGCCAAATATATGGCAGAGACAATCCGGGCTATTAACCAACAAGTTGAAGAAACCCTTAGCGTTAAAGGCATCAAACGTAAAATTAGCGCCAAGCTACAGGGAGTTTCGGAAGCAGAATTAATTCTGAAAGAAGCTCTACCATTTACAATTCAAGCCATTTTCTTAATTCATAAAGCATCTGGTTTAATTATCTCAGATATTCAACACTCTGATGTAGAACAGCTAGAGGCTGAAATGATCGCAGGAATGCTGACAGCAATTCGCAGCTTCGCCAATGATTGCATCAATCCATCTGGAAGCATCACAGAATTAGATGCAATTGAATATGGGACATCGAAAATAATTTTAGAAGTTGCAGGATACTGTTATTTAGCAATTGTTATCCAAGGAGAGCCAAGCAAAAAGTTTATTTCAAAAATGCGGAAATTATTCAGCAAAATTGTTCAAAAATATGGTAATTTAATTGAAAAATTTGACGGCGATCCAGATTTAATTCCTATTGAAGTTCATACACTTCTGGAAGAATTAAAACATACAGATACTCAGGAAAAAAAGAAACCAAAAATCCCACCCCTACTGGTATTAGGCTTAACAGTTATCAGCAGTATTTTCATTCCTTGGGGCATTTGGCAATACCATAGTGGAGTTATACATTCCATTGAAAATCAAACTTTGTTGGCTCTAACTTCTGTTCCAGAACTATCGGTATATCGGCTCACTGTACAAGTAGAACACAATAAATTAAAATTAGCAGGACGATTACCTAATCAACTTCTTCGCCAGAAAGCCGAGCAAATTGTTAAAATAACCTCTCCTAATTGGTTGATTGACAATCAAATTTTATTGGCAGAAATACCAGCAGACCCCGTATTAGCTGCTGCTGAAGTCAAACGAGTCACAGCAGTTTTAAATCAGACTGACGATATAGCAATTTCCGCTCAATATGTTGCTGGTAAAGTAGCTGTTGAAGGAACTGTCAACCGAATTGCAGATGCTCAAATTATTACGAATGCATTTGACCAAATTCCCGGCGTAAAATCTGTGTCTAGCGCGGTGCGAGTAGAACCCCCACAGATTGAAGTTCGATTTTACTTTCAACCATACTCAGCGAGTTTAATGAAAGTAGATACAGCGCACAAAATTCAACAGGTTAAATTTTTCCTTAATCAGCACCCAAATAAGCATTTAAAAATCATTGGTTATAGTGACCGCACTGGCGTGAACAAATCTCAAAAATTGTCACTGGCGCGAGCAAAGGCTGTACAACAAGCACTGATTAAATTAGGCATCGAGCCATTTCGTCTACAGGTCATTGGGAGGACAAATTTGCCACCAGGAATTGATGTAACTCAACCCTTATGGTTAAGCCGCTGTGTAGCTCTAGAACCGATAAACAAGCAATTTTAAGTTTATAGTGTATAGTGGCTATGATTTTGATCAAACATTCTCTACTTTTATTCAACTATGTCTACAATCTCTAAAAAAATATGCTTATTTGGTGATTTTGGTGTTGGTAAAACTAGTCTAGTTCGCCAATTTGTAGAGTGTCAGTTTAGTGATGAATATCTTTCAACTGTAGGAGTAAAAATCTCTCGTAAATTGTTTAATGTTTCAGAAAAAGACCTCCTTGTTGAACAAAGACTACAGTTAATCATTTGGGATATTGAAGGCAGTAATAAGTTTAAGGCAGTTGCTAAAAATTATTTTCAGGGTTCTAAAGGTGCTGTGATAGTCGGTGATGTGACACAAGCAGAAACGCTCCATCATATCCAGAAGCATATTCAAACTTTTTTAGCTGTTAATCCTAACAGCTACATTGTTGTTGCACTGAACAAATCAGATATGATTGCAGCCGAATATTTAGAAAAAATTCGTCAAATGTATCAATTCAGCAATCAAGCTAATATATTAGGCACTTATGTAACCTCAGCTAAAACTGGCAATAATGTTGATAAAATATTTCAAACTTTAGCCACTCGTTTAATTTAATTAACATGAACTCATTTTTGACCAACCTATTATCTGTATGTGGGATTGAATATTTAATAATTGATGAAAAGTTCAAGATTATAGAGATGTCTTTGGGACTAAATCATTTTGCCGATATTCCTAATGAAGTGAAGCCAGGTCAGGATGTTCGGATTGGATTTCCCGAATTAGAGGGACTTGAAGATATTTTTGATGCAATTCTACAGGGTGAACAAGATAATTTTGAATTAAAAGGAATTAGGCGTTTAGAAGATACGACTTCTCCTTTGTATATTGATATTCGTATTACTAATAATATCCAAGAAGACCATTTTAGCAATCGACTAATCATTATTATCGAAAATGCAACAGAACGGATGGTACTTGAGCAATCTTTGTTTCAAGGTGCAAATGAAGCAAATCTTTTGCTACGTAATTTAAAGGCTTCTAAACAATATATTGACCAAATTGTGACATCAATGGCAGATGCATTGTTGGTAACAACGCTATCAGGTAAGATAAAAAAAATCAATTACGCGGCACAAATTTTATTGCAATATGATGAAATAGAACTTATCGGTCAACCTATCAATAAAGTTATTAAAGAAGTTAATAAATTTCCCTTGATAATTGGAGATATTGAAAACGTTGATATATTCCAAAATTCAGATATAAATATTTTAGCGCAAGAGGTAGAAACGGTTTGTTATACGAAAACTGGTAAAACAATTCCCGTCGCTTTTTCATCTTCAATAGTTAAGACAGAAATTGAACATTTTCAAGGTTATGTTTACATTTTGCGAGACATGACTGAACGAAAGCAAGCAGAACTTGCTAAACAGGAATTTTTAGCGATGATTAGCCATGAAGTTCGGACTCCGATCGCATCGGTAATTGGTATGGCTAGTTTGTTGCTATATACTGAATTGACTGCTGAACAGCAAGATTTTGTTGAAATCATTTCTACCAGTGGAAATTCTTTACTCAAAATTATTAATGATTTCCTTGACTTCTCCAAAATACAATCGGCTAACTTGGAACTGGAGCAGGAGCCTTTTGCTTTGCGAAGTTGTATCAATGAGGCTCTTTACATGCTTACGCCTACAGCGAGAGAAAAAGGTTTAAAACTCATATTTTTAGATAGTCCTCAACTTCCGACTACGATTGTGGGGGATATCACCAGACTGCGCCAAGTCTTGATTAATTTACTCAGTAATGCGATTAAATTTACCGAAACTGGAAGCATCGAAGTTTCAGTTATCAGCCGCAAAAATACTGATATTAATCGTTCTTCTGCTGCAAATACTGACGAAATTCAGTTTAGTATTAAAGATACAGGTATCGGAATTCCCCGCGATCGCCTTGAACGTTTATTTAAAGCCTTCAGTCAAGTTAACTCCTCTATTACTCGAGAGTATGGCGGTACTGGCTTAGGTCTTGCTATCTGCAAGCAACTGTGCGAGTTAATGGGTGGCAGAATTTGGGTTAAAAGTGAGCTTAATGTAGGTAGCATATTTTACTTTACAATTGCCGCTTCAGTCATTGCAGAGGAGTCAGCAGGGGCTAGTGTGGTCTTCTCTCAAGGGGAGATACCAAAAGCGATCGAGTCTCCCCAAGTAGAGCAACTGGCGTTTAAGAGTCAGGAGTTATTCAACGCCCCCGCGTCTCCTGACTTCCATAAATTAAGAATTCTTGTCACTGAAGATAATCTGGTGAATCAGAAAATAGCCTTGAAGCAACTCCAAAGCCTGGGCTACAGTGCTGATATTGCTGCTAATGGAAAAGAAGCGTTACAGCTACTAGAAAAAATTCCTTACGATTTGATTCTGATGGATTGCCAAATGCCGATTCTCGACGGCTTGGAAACTACAAAACAAATTCATCGTTGCCAAGAAAGCAGCTTTGCTAGTGGTCGTCGTCCTGTAGTAATTGCAATGACAGCTAATGCGATGAAACAAGACAAACAAATGTGTCTAGATGCCGGAATGGATGACTATTTGAGCAAGCCGGTGATGAAAGAAAATTTGGCCGCGACGCTAGAACATTGGGGAAATGTGATATTCAGGGCAAAGGAAATAGCTGGCACAGAGCAGAAAGTTTCTACAACAGATGCAGATTCCGTTAACCTCCCAATTGATTGGGAACGTTTGCATCAACTCTCAGAAAACAACCCAGAATTTGAATTGGAACTACTGCAAATATTTGTTGAAGATATTCAACCCCGTCTAGAGGTAATTAAAATAGCGATCGCAGATTATGACTTTGAGCAAATAGCACTCCAATGCCATCAAATTAAAGGTTCTAGTGCCAATATGGGAGTCACAACCATGCATCTGGCAGCAGAAAAACTAGAACAACTAGCCTTGAAGCAAGAGCGTCGAGGTACTAGTAACTTAATCTTAGAGTTAGAAGAGTTTATTAAACGCATCCAAGAGTTTTTAATTAGAAGTTAAAAGTTAGGAGTTACAGCAGAATTCAGAATTCAGAATTCAGGACTAAAACGCTCTTTATACTTGGGTAACATACTTACCTTATGTACCTCATCAACTTAAAATCTACTGTATAATAATTTCCCTACTCCCCACCGCTATCATAGACATCTTTAATAATATTTACTAATAAATAAACAATAACGATTATCTACTGTCTGTTCATAACTCAACTTGTCGGCAATGGCGGACATGATTTTTAAACCACGACCGCGCTCTTGCTGATTCTCCTCAAATTCGGATATTTGTTGCAATTTCTGCTCTAAGTCAAATGGTTGTCCTTGAGAGCGAATGTAAATTTCTATATATTTATCTAACCGCACAGCTTCTATCTCAATCGGAGTTTCAGTAGGCAAATTCTTATGGGCGTGTTCAACAATGTTAGTAAAGCCTTCGATCAAAAGTGTTTGGCATTGCCACCAAATTTCTTGATCGAGAATCGGTGGTTGATTTATTTGCTCAAACCAAGACAAAACTTGAGGTGAAGCTGTCAGGTCTGTGTTGACTTTGAGATAAATTTTATTATTCACTGCTTAACTAATAAAATATTGTAGAATCATCATATTCTTTAATTAGTTTATTTAATTTGAGTATTTTTACTATACATTAAAAACTAAATTTAATATAACTTAAATTAAAGTAACTATTCACCAATCATTTTATTTAGTCAACTATAATTTATGTTTAAAATTCTGGTTATTGATGATGATCCGACAGTGCGAGCAGTACTGAAAAGTACACTCCAAAGGCAGGGTTATGAGACTACTGTAGCTAGCAATGGCGAAGAAGGAATTATCCAAGCACAACTGTTACATCCGGCTCTGATTATCTGTGACTGGATGATGTCTCAGGTAGATGGGCTAGAAGTGTGTCGGCGAATTAAAACAGATCCAAAGTTAGCAACTACTTTTTTTATTCTATTAACAGCTAGGGGAGCCGCTCGAGGAGAAGAGGAAGATAGAGTTAGGGGACTTGATGCTGGAGCAGATGAGTTTATCTCTAAACCAATAGAGATGAATGAATTGAAAGCACGGGTAAGAGCAGGACTAAGGTTACACCAGCTAAATCGGGATTTACAAAGTCAAAAGCAAGCTTTAGAGACACTAAATCAGGATTTGCAAACTCAAAAGCAAATTTTGGAAGCCGAATTGTTTGAGGCTGCTGACTATGTGCGATCGCTTTTACCCTCACCGCTTGTAGGAGCAGTAACTACAGAAAATCTGTTTATTCCTTCAGCACAACTAGGGGGTGATTGCTTCGACCATCATTGGATTGATGAGGATCATTTGGCAATTTATTTGTTAGATGTATCAGGTCATGGGGTGGGTTCAGCCCTGCTATCGGTATCAGTGCTGAATATTTTGCGATCGCAATCTCTACCAAACACTAACTTTTGTCAACCAAGTGAAGTCTTAAAAGCTCTCAATCATGCCTTCCAAATGAACAAGCACGGTGATAAATACTTTACGATTTGGTATGGAGTTTATCACCGCCTTAAACGTCAACTCATCTATGCTAACGCCGGACATCCACCAGCTTTACTGTTATCTAATACCTCCACTAATAACATCGAAGTTAAACAACTAACTTCTTTAGATTTACCAATTGGCTTTTTACCTGAAGTTCAATTTGAGGATGCAGTTTTGGAAGTCGAACCAAACAGCACTTTATACATCTTTAGTGATGGTGCTTATGAAATTAATCAGTCAGATGGTGAAATTTGGGGGATTGATGCTTTCATTGACTTACTAACCAAATATACTCAGATAAATACCTTTAATCTAAATCAACTTTTAGCGAATATTCTCACCTTAAATGCTCAAGATAATCTTGATGATGACTTATCTTTAGTAAAAGTCAACTTTGGTTAGAACAGTCAACTATGCATCTGGAGTTTTGGATTGGCTACCAGTGTATTGTATTGCCAACACTTGGCGGTAAAATTCATCTTTATCAGCAAATGTTTTAAAAATTCTATCCATTTTAGTCAGTTCAAACAACATCCTAACTTGATCGCTGATCGAACAAACGAACAGTTTAGCGTTAGCAATTCGTACCATTTGCATTGCTGATACTAAAGCACCTAAACCAGAGCTATCAATAAACTTTACTTCTTTCATGTCAATCAACAAAATATCGGCTCCATTTGCTAGCATATCGGTAACTTCCCGACGTAGTTCATTACCTCTAATACCATCTAAAATTCCAGATAATTCTAGTACTTTTACACTTAAAGCCATGATTTTATTTTCCGATTATTTTGTTTGAAAACTATGTAGTTATATTTTGGCATTGGCCTAATGTAAACCGCAATAGATAAAATCAGCAATTAGCTTTGTTTTACTACTTGCTGATTACTACTATTTGCGATCGCCTTAAAAAAGCTAGCATCAACCCATTGGCGAGAAATTTCAAAAGCTTCAAAATAGCCATCTTTCTGACCTAACTCTCTTGCCCAGAAACGAGACAGAACAAGTATGGCATCAAGTTGCATAAATGCTTTATTTAACTCTGATTCATAACAACCGATGGCTGCGACTTTTTCCTCAATTACAGAGGTGATATCTACAAAAAAGTTGGGTTCAAAACCGCGCAAAAAAACAGGTGGTGCTGAATACCACAAGGGTATATTTTTGCGGGTAGCAACATTAGAAACTGCGATCGCACACACTTCATGATCTCTATGTCCATATTTTTCAGGTTGTGGTGCGTGAGTAATAATCAGATCCGGTTGCCAACGCCCAAGAGCTTCTTCTGTAACTTTAATCACTGCTTGTGTGGTGAAATTGCACTCCTCAAGTGCATGAAATTCGTAAGTAGCACCGATGATTTTACCAGCTGCATCTGCTTCTTGATGACGTGTACCCTTCACAGGCGAACTAGAAAGGCCACCGTCAGTCAAAATTAAGCAACGAACATTCCATCCTGCTTGAGACATCAGACTGAGAGTACCAGCAGCAGGTAGAACTTCATCATCAGCATGAGCATAAATTGTTAAGACAGTTCGCTGACCAGAGTTGTTAAAATCTGAATAAGTGTTCATAGCTGTTTTCTTTCTAAATTAGATTTGCAAGTCAGCAGTCATGAGTTATTCACCTGCCCTTTCCCAGATTTTCTTGCTAGCCTCTTAAACATCTTTTGAAGGCTGCCAAACAGATGCACGGATGATCGCCCACAAAAGGAATAAATTATAGATAGCCCATGCACTATTAAGCAGGTGAACATCAGGATTATTTAATTGGCCAATTGCGAATCGGTAAAGGCTCCATAATATCCCCAAGATGGTAAGGATAAAAACAAGCAACTGCGGCCAAACTAGCCGGAGATAAATCCCGGATTGTCTCTGCTTGGGTGTGACTTGGAAACTAAGTTTTTGTCCTGTTAACACACTCCATACAGCTTGGATTAACAAGGGAAATAAAGCGATCGCATATTGTTCAGAACGCCATACTTCTCTAGCTGGAATTCCCCAAGTAGCTGCAAGGAAAGTCAGACGGTTAATAATGAAAGCTGGGAAAAAGTGTACAGCAAAGTCAGTCCCGTAGGTTTTAACTGGAACAATATCCGTAAAAAAATAGATAATTGGACAAGAAATAAAAACCAGAGTTGCAAAACCAGAGAAATAACTATACATCGTCTTGAAATATTGCAACCTTTGCCAAAATGTTAGCCCTGATTTTGTCAGTGGATTTTCCCTCACCAGCACTTGGATAGTTCCTTGCGCCCAGCGTAACTTCTGTTTAAGAGTAGAACTTAGATCCTCTGGCGCTAAACCTTCTGCCAAAAGTTCATTGTGATAAATAGATTTCCAGCCAGCACTATGCAGACGCATGGCTGTATTCATATCTTCTGTAATACTATTACTGGATACGCCACCAACTAAATCAAATTCATCTAAACGTTTTTCATCTTTGGCAAATTCATCAGCAAAATTTTGCAGTCCGACACTAACTAATGCTTCACGTCTGAGGATCGCATTTGTGCCTGTATAGAAGGCAGCATTCATGCCATCTTTACCTTGTTGAAGTGGCCCATAAAATAAATTTGCTCGATGTCCAAAAGGATCGCCTGGAGGAATATTGTAAAAATCCTGGCGAGTCTGTACAAAAGCAATTTGATTTTGGTCGTATTTTCCTGTTGAAAGATTATAGGTGTAGAAATAAGGCAGAACTCGCTTGAGGAAACTTGGCTTGGGAATGTGGTCAGCATCTAGAGTCACAATAAAAGTTCCTGCCGTTTCTCCAGAAAAAATTGCGTAATTGATGTTCCCTGCTTTCGCATGATGTGCTACACCAGGAGTTTTGGGACGAGCAATGTAGCGAAAACGAGCGAGTTCAACTAGTTCTAGTTCTTTTTTGCGAATAGCTTCTTCTAAAGCTTTCCGTTCGGTAATTAAGCGATCGCTAATACTTTGATGAGTCGGAGGTAGCCAAAGAATCAGCGATCGCAAACTTTGCACAAATCCACCGCCCGGCTGGTTCACCACCGATTCTGATGATGTTTGCAGCCATTGTTCAGCAGCTTGAGTATTGGGTGTGAGATTTTCCAGTTGCTTCAAGCGCTCCAACAAACTAGAATGTTCTCTATCAATCCGTTCGGCTTCTAGCTGTAATTGTGGTGACTGCAAATCTTCAATACACAATCTTTCTGTCATCGCTCGCATATCAGCCGAATTACCATCATCCAGCACATAAACCCGTAACTTGATTGGCGGATAATCCATTGCTAGAGCAGCTTTGGCAGTTTCTTCGACAATTTTCGGTGGCTCATTGTAGCAGGTTACAAACACATCCACTGTTGGCCAGTCGGCTCTGGGTATGGGTGGGGTCATCTGGTCGAGAGATTTAATTTGTCTGACTAAAGGTCGCCATAACCCAATTACAAACATTACGCCACCGAAATAGCTGTAAATCTCTGCTATCAGCAAAGGAATAGAAATCCAAAGGGCATCAAAATTGATCGAATCAGTAATGCGCCATTGCAAATACCAGATACCAAAAATTAAATTGATTTCTGCTAAATAACGAAATAATAGCGTTCTTTTTTTGAGTGATGAGCGGCTGTTACCAGAAAAGTTTGAGGAATTATCAATAAGAGAAACTGAAGTCATTTGAGTACTATTTTAGATTTTAGATTGTTGGAGAGTGACTAGTACCGCAAGGCGTAATTCGTAATGACGCTCGATGACTCGCTACCGCTACGCTAACGTAATTCGTAATTATGATTGCGTAAGGGTTTCGACATTTCAAATGGGTGGTTTATTTACGCCTGGTTGTACTAGTGGTTTTCTGCCTCTAGCTTTGTAAAGCAGACTTTCTAAAATTATCGCGTTTGTATTTACGTCAAAGGAAGCATTAACACCGAGACGGGAATTTTCATATCGTCCTGAAAGATAGCCGTGATTTTTATCGGATAAATTTTGAGCAAAGTCTCGCAGCATTTTTGTGTAAGGCTCATCTGGCATGAGAGCAAACCAAGAAAATGCTGCTTTTGTACTGACAAAGCGTAATTGAGGATAGGCTTTTCCTGTAGTGTTAACGGCTTGCCAAGCTTGACCATTAGAGTAAACACTGTAATACAGAAAGTAAGGAGGACGATCTAAAGAATCTTCATTTACAGCAGTTAAAATTCCAGTGCGTTTAAACCTTTGTTGTTGCACCTTAAGCAGATTTCGCACTTGAGGTTTCACAGTATCATTCCAACCCATTTCTAAACCCCAAAGCAAATAAGGGTCATTGGTTAGATAGTTGCTAGCTCCAGAGTTTTTGAAATTACGCTCATCGATTGTTAAAGTAATATCATCTATTTCAACGGTTTTGATTGGTGGATTAGAGAGAGCATTAGTAGCTTGAATATTCCACAACTTTAAACTGTGAGCAGCATATTGCTCATAGCCTAATCGCCCTTCCTGGACTTCGATAAGTCTTCCGGCTCTGGGAATTGCACCATTTAACCAACCATGCTTGACAAGTTTCGATAAATGCCACCGGGCGACAATGTGGTTAATGCGATCGCTATATTCTGGATAATGCGATCGCATAACATGTAATCCTAATAAAAATCTCGCCAAATCCAAAGCTGACCAACCACTTGTCCCCTTGGGATCGGGCGTGTCATTGAGATGACGCATTTGGACAGTTCGGGTACTATAAGCTTTGTTGGGCAAATT
Source organism: Nostoc sp. NMS4 (assembly GCF_017115095.1). Lineage (GTDB taxonomy): Bacteria > Cyanobacteriota > Cyanobacteriia > Cyanobacteriales > Nostocaceae > Nostoc. The sequence continues at coordinate 32,724 of NZ_JABXKI010000277.1, forward strand.
AGTTGCAGGTAACGGCAGTTTTTCTAACGTTTCTAGCAATACATTCATTCGCTGTTGAAACATCTCTTGTGACAATAACCCTAACTGGCGAGCCGCATGAATTCCCAATAAAGCGCTACCTTGATCCCACCAAGTTGTCCAGGGTAAATTATCTACGGAATTTACTAAACCTGTTTGGGGATTCCAATTACGCTCAAAATACTTCCAAGCCCGACTCGCGGCAATTTGATCTGCTTCTTGGGTTAATTGTGGTAAAGAAGTTGTTGGCGTAGGAGTAGGAGATTTTTCTGGGGTAGGTGTTGGTTTTGGTTTTAGTGGACTGACTGTGGGAGCAGTAGGTTTGGGAGCGCTTTGTTGTGGTGGTGTTTGGATATCCGGGTTAAAGTTATCAGGAGCAGCAATAATCATAAATGGGGTAAGAGAGCATTGCCATGTCACTGTACTAGGACAAAACAAGGGTTGCTGATTTGTCGTTGCGTACAAAACTGATTGGAAAATCATGCTTTTAATCCCAGTTGTTGCCATTTATATTTTCTTTGCTAATTCAGCCGGGGATAAATAGCCCAAAGCCGGATTTTTTAGCGCATCTTTATAACCAGCAGATTTACCGCTATTACTGTTAATTGCCCAATCACATTCTTTATTAATATTGAAGTAAAGGATAGCTCTTACACCCATTGCAGGTAGCTGAGTATAAGAGTCTCGTAACCATTGGTCTTTAGCATTGTTTTCTAAACCCTTTTGGGTATTACTTGTACTCCCTGTTTGAGCGATGAAAATCGGCTTACTAGGAGCCATAATTTTCATCCGTTTGATATATGGTTCAAAAACTTCTTTCGGGCTACTCCAATGTTTCCAAGAAGAATTATTACAATACCCCCAGTTGTACGAACTAAACGCAACTACATCTACTGACTTGTCCCCAGGATAGTAATTTTCAAAGCGATGTTCATTGTTTTCACTCCAACCATTAGGCGCAAATACCCAACGGATTGCTTGTGAAGATACACCAGCCTCTTTAAATATCTTTTGGATATGTTGGTAAGCTAACTTAAAGTTTTGGGGGTCTTTACTGTATGCTTCTCCAGGAATATTCATCTCTTGCAAGGGAGCAATTAACGCAATCCGATTCTCACCTTTATTTGCCCATTCAGAGTATGCTTTTGCCACTTTCCGCAGAGAACTATCTACATCTCCGTTAGCAATCTGCGCTGCTGAACGAGTGGATTTGAGATTAATAAAAGCTGTGTATCCGTTTTGTTTGAGTTGTTCTAAAGAAACTGGGATATTGTAGCCAGGATTCGAGTCTTCGATATCAAAGAAAAATCCGGCAATAGAATGGCGTTTACCAGTCCATTGATCGATTTGACGCAATTGGCTGTCAATTGTACTTTGATTTCCGATGTAATCTGGAGTATATAATCCCAGTAGTACAGGAGCATTGGCAGCTGTTGGGTTGCGAATTTGGTTTACTTTCCGGTTTTCTAGTTGCTTTGAGGCATCAGCGATCGCTATTAAATTTTTACTCGGAAAGATACTTCCTGGTAAAATTAGCATCATCAACGCTAGTAGTACCTTATTCATAAATTTAAAAGAATAATCAGAGATTTTGAATCGAAATGTCTTTTGCTCATGCAAGCTGCCGACTGTCTTGACTCATGTACAAGTATTCCCAAATACGACTGATTAATAACAAACAGGGCTTTTCAATTGGGAGCATCCCAAATGTGCAAGTCAACTTAAGCCTGGGCGAATGGAATTCGCGGCTACACAAACCAAGTCCGCCTATCGCGCTTGCGCTGCGCAACTCTTAGAGACGCTTTGCGAAGGCGCACCACGCGGACTAAGAGAAAATTAATATTTTTAACCCGCGTAGGCGGGTTTCGTCTGTGTAGACGCGGTTTCTAACCGCCCTTTTAACGTTAAGTTGACTTAACCTTTGTACCAGTTTTTAGGGGAGTATTTTGCTACCTGAAACCCAGTAATTTCCCGAACTATCAGAAATTAATTTGGTTTGTTGTGTGGCGGTGTTGGGTAAACCTCGCCCAGAATTTCCCTGAGAAATTTCTTTCCACCAAGGAGAGTTCATGCTAGTAGTGGGACGAATTAGGGGTTGACGATTCGTCAGTTTGTACAACAAGGATTGCAAAATCATACTGTTGGTGCTGCTAGTAAAACCAATTGCGGTTTTACCTGTGGTTTCATAGAAGCCCTCATAAAATCCCGTTAATGGGTTATATAAGTCAGTGATTCCTTGTAATAATTCTTGAGTGTACTTGTCGTCTGGCAGCAGGGCATTATAAGCAAAAGCGACTGCTGTACTTACCAATCGCCCTTTTGGTACTGATTTACCGTCATCTCCTAAAGCTACCCAAGACTCCCCTTGTCCAGTAATTGTACTGTGGAGGGTGTAAGGTTTGCGATCGATTAAGGTGGTGGCTGAGGCTGTGAGTGTGCCGGTGCGATGGTAACGTTCAGCTTGTGCTTGAAAAATTGGTTCAAAGAGCGATCGCATTTGTGGATCTAGTCCAAACTCCAATGCATAGAGTACAAAAGGATTGCTAACTGTGTATTGGTTAACTTTAGAATTAGTATCTGTGCGATGGCGTTGAATTGGGACTTTCAATCCCTCCACTGAGGCAGTTTGATATTCACCCCCAACAGCAGAACGCTCAAGATTAAACCCCCATAGTTGAAAAGCACGAGCGGCATATTCTTCATAACCCAAGCGGATTTCTGGGTTAACGCGGGTCAAATATCGCCCATCTTGCTCTTTGGTAACGATCGCACTAGAAAGAATACCTTCGCGCACCACACGCAAGTATGACCAATCCAGGACAATTTTATCTACCGCAGCCGTGTATTCTGGATGACAGCTTTTTAAGTTGTAAAGTCCTGCCAGCATTCTACCTAAATCTAAAGCTGACCAACCATTTCCTTCTGCAACTGGATTGCCACCATAATCTATTGATTGCAGGGTTCTGGTATCATAACTCCGACTCGGCAATTCACCAGCAAATAACGGTAACTTTGTCAATACTGCTAAAAGATGGCGGGTGCGGCGGTCAAATTCTTTGGGAGTAATTGTATCGAGCGATCGCGCTGCATGGAGGGCTGCGAGATAATCTCCTAAGCCCCAGAGGGTTGCACCTTTGAAATCACTGCGATCGTCTATCAGCCCACTTTTAGAGTGATAATTTGCTTGAAAGTATCGCCAAGCCGCCTCTGCATAGCGCCGTTCAATAGGTGTTAGCGATCGATCTAATTTGAGGTTTAATGGCTTAGGACTATCCACTGGTGCAATAGGTGCAACAGCTACCTCTGTCGGTTTAGAAGTATCCGCAGGGGTTGCAGTGGGAGGCGTAGAAGTTGGAGGGGTTATAGGAGAAGTATTCTCACTAGGCTGGGGAGTAGAATTTGTCGGTGTTGCAGGAGAAGTATTCTCACTGGGCTGGGGAGTAGAATTTGTCGGTGTTGCTGAAGAAGCATTTTCACTAGGCTTAACACTAGAACTACTCACAGAACCAGAACTAATTAAAGGGTGATTTCCCCTAGCTTTGTAGTATAAAATCTCCAAAATTAACCCATTAGTATTACCTGTCAAAGCCTTGTTGGGTTGTTTTGATTCTTCATAAATCCCAGCATAATAACCGCTATCTTCAGGACTGCGGAGATCCTTGACTGCATCAAAAACTTTTTGGGCATAAGCATTCTCTGGAAACAGATAGCGCCAGCCAAAAGCAGCTTTTGTACTGATGCTGCGAAACTGTGGGTAAGGTTGATTGGCATCAGTAATAGTTGCCCAGTTTGTACCGTTGGCGTAAACGGTGTTGTAGAGAAAATAAGGTGCTTGGTCGATATTATCTTCTGTTACCGCCGTTAACTGACCTGTGGTATCAAAACGCCGTTTTTGCACATCTAAAACCCTAGCAGCAAAATCAGCTAACTCACCTTGCAAGCCAAATTCAATCCCATCAAGGATATAAGACTCACTGACAACGTAATTGTTAGCGTTGGTGCTTTGAAAGTCACGGCTATCAACGGGAATTTGCACACCATTAATTTCAACTAACTTAAACGGCTCAAAAGCGATCGCCTTGGGTGCTGAGAAACCCCAAAGTTGATAACCCCTAGCGCCGTATTCTTCGTAGCCGAGTCGTCCCTCTTGCACTAGTAAGGTTTTCTTGTCAGGAAGAACAGTAGCGCCATAAAGTTGTCCATCTTTGAGCGATCGCGCCACCTGCCACTTCGCTACAATTCCTTTGAGCCACTCATTATATTGAGGATGACAGGTACGGATGACATCAAATGCAGCCAGTATTCGCCCAACATCCAAAGCAGACCAACCAATACCCTGCTCTAGTGGATTGTTGCCATAATCGACCATCTGTGCAGTGGCTGCATTATAGACTTTATTGGGCAAGGTATCTTCAAATAATTTCAGGCTATTGAGAGTTGTTAAAAACTTATTCAGGCGAGAATCAAAGTCTGCTTGATCGGTAAGATTCAACCAGCGTGCAGAATTCAATGCCATCAGGTAGTTACCCATATCCCAGAGTGTACCTGAAGGATAACCCCCAGTAGAATTGGTAAATCCCGTTGCTGGCTGATAATTTTTGACAAAATACTGCCAAGCCGCACGAGCATAAGTTTGTTCTTCAGATGTGAGCGGGGTTGTAATATTACTACAGCTATTAGAATTTTGAGATAAGACTGGTGTCGGGATGTAAAACAAAAATTGCAGAAATGTTCCAATTAGGAACAATGCAATCCATCTCAACAGCTTTTGTTGAGGGAGTTTGTATATCATAATTTCAAGAAGAAGTTAAGAGCGTCATAGCCCGTCTGTACAGTTATAATTCATAAATCGAGTTTTACCAGGTCTATTCTTTTTGTGATGGCTTGATCAAAAAAGTGAAGGTTCAAAACCTCGCCTCTTGTGGCGCGTTCGCGCTAGCGTCTCGTCAGAGAAACAGTCCTTGTATCTGTTGGTAGGTAAAAACCCCACCCCGGAGTTTCTGACTTAATTTAATACTTGCGACTTCGGACTTCCGACTTCATTTTTTATATAGTGTCTTAATGGAGGATGATATTCGGAATAGTTCTGGATATCAGGGTGAATTATACGGAAATTTTCTATATTGTTTGCTTAAATGTCATCTGTATACGTAAAAATATGAAACTTTCAAGGGCTAGTACCGCAAGGCGGAATTAAAAATTAAAAATTAAAAATTAAAAATGAATACAGCGTAAGCGTTTCATAGATTTGAAATGGGTGGTTTACTTCCGCCGTGCTGTACTAGTTATGGAACAATACAGTTCAGTTAAGCAATTTTTTCCTTCTCTTTCTTTTCTTTCTCTGCGTCCTCTGCGCCACCCTGCGGGAAGCCGCAAAGCGTCTACTGCGGTTCGTAAAAAATAGGAATCGGTTTAATTTATGAAAAAATGAGGTATTGTAAAGCCTCGAATATTTTAGGCAATAACGAAAATATCTCTATTAGTTATGGCTAGACCGATTGCTAGTTGAGCAATTTGGATTTGACCAGATGAGCCTGTACCATCAGCATCAAAAAATAAACCCCCTGTATTATTGTTGTAAATGAAGCGATCGCTGCTATCTTTTGCTACTGAACCGATAAAAAATTGCGTGGCTTGAAGTATACCCTCACTAAGTCCACCTCCAAACCCTACTTTAGAAACATAAATTGTGTCATCTAAGGACGAAAAATCTGTAATGTGATCAATTCCTTCAGAAGGGGTATTAATAATAAAAACATCAGATCCACTTCCTCCTGTTAGGGTATCATTACCTAAACCTCCAACAAAAGTATCGTTACCACTTCCCCCTATCAGGATGTCATTGCTATTTCCACCATTTAGCCGGTTATTACCAGTTTCATTAATATTGGCTGTATCTGTGGTGATATTTTCTTCACGGGCTGATAAAGGAGAGCTAACAGTTGATGGTAATATCGCACTATTGGTGACAGTGAGTAAAGTTCTAAATACCTTTTGGTTGCTGCTTAGACTTTCATCAAACTCTGGGATTGAATTAGTTGGATCTAGAAATGAAACAACGTAATAATTTCCAACTGGGATATTAGGAAACGCACCGTTCCATGTCGCTGTTCCTGAATTGAATGGGTTAATAGAAGAAACATTTATATTACCAATTAGATAAAGAGAACCAATACTATTAGTGATATCAGCATCAGTGGAAGCATAAAAAGAAACCGAGAAAGTGCCTGTTGCGGCTGTACCATTGTTGCGAGGATAGACTGTAATGCTGAAATTGTCGCCCTGTTTGATATTATTATTATTAAAACTTCCACGGGTTGTGTTAAACCACACGTCAGAATCTACTAAATCAGCTTTGTCAGTGGGTTGGCGCGCAGTAGTGTCTTGGCCGATCCAGTTTTGAATCTGGTTATATCGAGTGCTTGTAATTCGGGTGAACTCGTTGTAAAGCGGATTATTGTTAGTGGTTGTCTCATTGGAAGCTACTCCATAAATAGTCGGTTTATTTGTGTCGGACTTATAAAGCCAGAGAGGGCCTCCACTATTTCCAGGTATGATATCTAGTTCATTACTACGCAAGCTCAATTCAGTTGTACTTGTGATTTTTCCACTCTGAGTCCACATATCATAATTGTCAGATTTCCCATCGCTGTTAGCATCAAATTTATCAGAAGGATATCCAGTGACATTCATTAAAGTTCCACTGCTGAGATTATCGTCATATCCATAGTTAAACCAGCCAGTGAAGTTTCCAATATTGCGGTCAAGAGTAACCAATCCTAGATCGTATTGAAAAGTTTCGCTTTTAGTCTGATCTCCTTGAGTCCATCCTTCCAAAGAACGTGTATAAACAGATTTAGCTTCACTATAGTATTCGTAGTCAGCCCGATTTGTACCAGCAATGATATTTCCTCTAGAACCAAGCATTACCTCAATTTGATCTGCCCAACCCCCATATCTCGTATCATAAACACAGTGTCCTGCTGTTAAAAAGTGGTAGGGATCAATCATTGCGCCAGAACCGTTGACGATAATATCATCAGCAGTATTAATAACCCCATCAGCGCCTTTCCAATGTATTCTTATCTTTCCGACAGCGCTAAACGGAAAAGTTGTTGTATTGCTAACTTTTGTCCGACCATCAGGGGAGAAAATAGACATAGTTTTAGATCCTTAATAGAAAATTATGAATACGAAATATACAAATTATTGCCCAAAAATTATCTCAGAGCATTAGTAATTCACTAGCACCGCAAGGCTGAATTCAAAATTCAAAATGAATACAGAATACAGAATACAGTTACTAGCCCTGGCGACTAGAAGTCGCGGCTACACGAGACTTTACCTGCCTTTCCTTGCGGAACGCTACGCGAACGCAGGTTAAAAACTATTGATTTTTTCTTAGTCCACGGAGGTGGACTTTGTTTGTGTAGTAGCGAATTCTATTCGCCCAATACTTTTCTGTAATTGTTTTTTGAGTAAAATATGTTCTAAGTAATTGCTTTAGGTGTATTTGATATGATAATGTTATGTACTCTTGATTTTAATAAAGTTTGATGTGTAGTCAACAAAGCTCTTTCTGAAAATATAACTAAATTAATGGGTAAAAACTAGTGTATTTTGATGATACTCAAAAAACTCACAAATTTTAACATCATTTCATAATTTTTGTAGGTATAGCATGGTTTTTCGGCACTGCTTCGTTGCATCTGGCTTGATAGCTTTCTTCGCATTTGGCTGTAGTGGTGGGGCAAACTCATCCGCAGAAAATACTACACAAGTTATCCAAGAAAGCAATGTAACCCAACTTTTCATAGAAGCGAAGGCTACGCAAAAAGCAGAAGATTTCTTTCATCAAGGTAATCATTTATTAGATGGACAACGTTATGAAGATGCTATAAAAGCTTATGATAGAGCGATCGCAATCAAAGTTGAGAGTCCTGAAGCTTGGATTAACCGTGGTATAGCCTTAACATCGTTGCAAAGTTACAAAGACGCTCTGACATCTTACGATAAAGCGATCGCCATCAAACCCGACAAATATGAAGCCTGGTATAATCGTGGCATCGCCCTAACATCGTTGCAACGCTACCAAGACGCTCTAAAATCTTATGATAGAGCGATCGCCATCAAACCCAACAAATATGAAGCCTTGATTAACCGAGGCATAGCTCTGACAAAGCTGCACCGCTACCAAGATGCGATCGCATCTTATAATAGAGCGATCGCCATCAAGCCGGATTTGCACCAAGCATATTACAATAAAGCTTGCTCTTATGCTTTACAAAATAATCTGGAATTAGCAATTGAGAACCTAGATAAAGCAATCAAGCTTGTTCCTGATAAATACAAGAAATTAGCAAAAACTGACCCAGATTTTAGCAAAGTGCGTAATGAAAAGCAGTTTCAGGAATTAATACAATAGTATTTATTGCCACCAGTCAGTGTAAAATATAAACTTGCTGTAGCCAGGATTTTTCTTGAACGGTTTACGATTAGACATGAAAAAATTGTTAATCACCGGGGCAAGTGGTTTTTTAGGATGGCATCTTTGCCAGCTTGCAAAACAAGAATGGGAGATTTACGGCACTTATTTATCCCATCCCTTAGAGATTCCTGACATCAAAATGTTAAAAGCAAACTTAACAAATTTTCAGGAATTGAAACGTATCTTTAATGATGTCAAACCAGAAGAAGTTATTCATACTGCTGCACATTCGCAACCAAATTTTTGTCAAACTAACCCCAAAGAATCCCACGCAATTAACGTCATTGCATCCTGCAATATTGCCGGACTTTGCGCGGATAATTCTATTCCTTGTGCTTTTACCTCAAGCGACTTAGTTTTTGATGGCTTAAATGCCCCATATCAAGAAGCAGATGCCGTGTGTCCTATCAATCTGTACGGTGAGCAAAAAGCGATCGCAGAAGCAGATATGCTAGAAAGATATCCGATGACCGCAGTGTGTCGGATGCCGTTGATGTTTGGTGCAGCAACACCCACAGCGAAAAGTTTTATTCAGCCATTTATTCAAACTTTACAAGCCGAACAAGAACTAAGTTTATTTATCGATGAATTTCGTACACCCGTAAGTGGAACAACTGCCGCTAAGGGACTTTTATTAGCATTAGAAAAAGTTAACGGCATCATTCACTTAGGTGGCAGAGAACGGATTTCGCGTTATGATTTTGGACAGATATTAATAGAAGTATTTCAACTTCCCATAACCGGACTTAAATCCTGCCGACAACAAGATGTAAAAATGGCAGCGCCTAGACCGGCAGATGTTTCTTTAGATAGTTCCAAAGCTTTTGCATTGGGTTATCAGCCGTTATCTTTACGAAAAGAATTAGAAGAGTTAGCAGTGAGTAGGGGCAATTCATGAATTGCCCCTATATTGTTGTAATTTTGCGTAAATTCTATAGATGCATCTTCAAAAAGAAATGGTATGCGGTGCAATTTAACCCTTGACGGCAGAACATTTCCTTCATGATTACTGAGGAGGCGTTTGTGTCCTTTTGTTGCTGTGCGATTCGTTTCAGTACTCCGTGCAGATTATTTTTGGTAACTTTTTCTCCTAAAACTTGAGAGAGCGATCGCCATAATGCCGAACCAATATCTTTGATGTAACCAGGATCATAACCAGACTCTACAGCCATGTCTAAGTACGTCTGTCCTGCCCATGATTGAAGGAAGACGATCTCTTGAACTTTTGTTAAGCGTCCCTGTGGTAATAATTGTTCAACTAGTGCGATCGCTTCTTCACCCGTCATTTATTTTCGTGAAAATACTAAGTTAACTACGATATTCGCACCATAAGCTTTGCTTATTAAAAAAGCTTACGTAAATCTACCAAAAAGATCCGACTTTTTTCCGACCTTTTCTGACCATCAAAATTTATACCAAGCAGTAGAGTATTTGAATAAGCAGTATTCATATCTCCAACTTCTTAAAGGGGATATAGCAGAAGCGATCGCACAAACTTGACAAAAGCTGATTACGGATAAAAAATGAACAATAAAAAATTAAATTGCTTGCTTCCCATTGTAGGATTGATATTGGCTCTTACACCAGTTTTAGAAGCTTCAGCCCAAAACAAGACACAATACTATAAAAGCGTTGCTGCTTCTTGTGAGGCGACGCTTAACTCTAGAGGGCTTGCTTCTCTGTGGTCAGATATCCGAAATGCCGCTACCAACGATGCAGGAAACACCAGTAGTGACACTTATTACAAACGAGCGACCGAACATTGTGAGTGGAATCTGAGAGGCGAAAAGGAAAAGCCTCTATGGGAGCAGATCAGGTTAAATGCGATCGCTTCTCTACCAATTTCCAACCAGCCTTATTACCAAAAGAGAATTGCTGCTCATTGTGAGTGGTTCCTAAGTAATACGGGGCGTGCAGACTGGTGGCGTTTAATCCGAGATTCCGCCATAAATGATGCAAGTAATACTAATAGTGAGTATTATTACAAGAGAATTGGTGAACACTGTTCTTATCTCCTCAACCAAAGAAAGAAGCCTGAGGATTGGAATCTAATTGAGAAATCTGCAAGGTTAGATTCGTTTAATCAGTAACACGATGATTTTGCGCGATCGCACTTTCCATTACTTGATGATTTTAGGCGATCGCACTTTCCATTACTTGATGATTTTAGGCGATCGCACAGACTTGACAAAAGCTGATTGCAGAATAATCTGACATAGAAAAAGTTAGAAAAATCTGCAATTTTTTTGGTAAACACTTAATACAATACAAGGATTTGACCATGAGACTGAATTTAACTAATCGGGTTTTAGTAGGAGCAACGGAATGTAACTTAATGAAAGCAAAGACCGTGTTAAGAAGCATTACAACAGCAGGATTCGTATTCTTAAGTATTGGCTTCAGCCTTGGAGTATTTCAGTCACCAGCTAATGCAAAAGATTTGTGCGAAAGGGCTGGTATTTGCGCTTCTCCTCCAGAACGACCTACCAAATCCTCTATTGTCAAAAGACTGTCTGGCAATTTCCGTGGAACAGGAGGACAACAGGAAGCAATCATACACGATCTGGGGCGTAACAGAATACAGATTCTTGTCGATGGTGTCGTGTGGTTTGATTCAGGAGATGGAGAATTTAATTTCAGTAGTACACGCGGAAGATGTCTCACTGGTCTATTTTCAGGGAGCGGACGGACGGATATTACATGCCTGTATGACTATGGCAACTCTAACGTAGGTTTTGTTGTTTTTACCTCTAATGGACGTGGTTTCAGTTTGAATCCGTGGTGGACGAGTGGAGCAGGTAATATGAATCCTGACATGATTGGCGAGATAGTCGCTGGGGACTTTGCTCGAACTGGCGCGACAGGACTTAGATTTTCATATAAATATCCTGAAAATACTGGTTATATTACTATGGCATCCAATGGTTCAAGTTTTAAAGTGCAGAAAATTGATCGATAAATTGAATATTTATTGCCAAAAAATTTGCTTGTAAGTTATTTGTAGGTTGGGTGGAGTAAAGCGAAACCCAACACTATATTTTTCCATTACTTGATGATTTCATGCGATCGCACTTTCCATTACATGATTATTTTAGGCGATCGCACTTTCCATTACACGATTATTTTAGGCGGTTCTGGTAGATTAATTTAATACAATATAATTACCTATTGACATAATATGCTAGTTTTAGCATACTTAATCAAAAAAATACAGTAAAAAAATGGGCGAAGAAAATAAAGTTGATGTTAGTAGCGGAAATGTATTTGCTGACTTAGGTTTATCTAATCCCGAAGAAAGATTATTAAAAGCTGAACTAGTACGTAAAATCAGTGAAATCATTACTAATTTAAATTTAACACAAGTTCAAGCAGCCGAAATTCTAGGAATAGACCAACCAAAAGTTTCTCTACTAATTAGAGGTAGATTAAGTGGTTTTTCAACTGATAGATTGATAGCTTATCTAAACAAGTTAGGTAGTGACGTAGAGATTACAGTTAAACCTAAACCTGAAAATCGTAAATTCGCTCAGACAATTGTAGTCTGATAATTATTACCAAACAAAAACCTCACCCTGTCCTTGCGGACATCCCTCTCCTTACTAAGGAGAGGGACAGGTTTTGCGTAGCATAACCAGGGTGAGGTTTCTTTGGGCTA
>NZ_JABXKI010000132.1 GCF_017115095.1 Nostoc sp. NMS4
GTAAAAAGCAAAAGTTAAAAACCAAAAAATCCCGTTATTAAGATAAAAACGTTAATTGAAGAAGAATTCAGAAGTCATAATGGGCTAAACGCCCCGCTATCGCTAACAGGAGTCAGAATCAAGACGCGACGCTCGATAGCGCAGCGTTAGCGACGCAGGAGCGTCTGACTCGCTAACGCTTCGCTATCAGTCGCAGGTCTGAATCACCGACTGATGACTCCTGAATTCTGTTCGATAAATATAATAAAGGACTGGTATATCCAGTCCTTTTGTTTTTTGTTATACAGTTAATTTCTGATATCAAGATTCGTATATAGCAATCCTAAATTAATTGTGAAAAATTCGATCCCCGACTTCTCGAAGAATCGGGGATCTTGACCTTTTGACGAAATTCTGAGATGGGACAATTAATTTTTAAGTTTTGTAAAAAAATCTATATCTTTATTAGTTTTTTATTTTTGTAATCTATGTTTTTTATTTACGGATACAAATATTTTATCTCACCGGAAAGGTGTATGAAATGACATGAATATGCTACAGGAGGTAAATATAACCAGTAAAACGATATTGCTCATTGATGATGAAATGAATGTACGTGAGATAGTAAAATTTTGCCTCCAAGATTTAGCTGGTTGGAATGTGTTGACAGCAGATTCTCCATTAGAAGGATTGCAGAGTGCAGTACGCAATAGTCCTGATGCGATTGTATTAGATATCTCAATCCGCGATCTTGCTAGTTTTGAGTTTATGAATAAACTCAGAAATCATCCAGAAACTCAAGCTATTCCTATAGTGCTACTCAGTGCTAAAGCGCGATGGCTGGATTCAGAAATTTTGCGACAGTATCAAGTCGCAGGTGTAATCCCCAAACCCTTTAATCCAGTTACCCTTCCTGCTGAAGTTGCTAAACTGCTGGGTTGGGATTTTACTTCTCTAATGGATTAAACAAGAATGTGTAAAACATCGAATATATAGGAATCCGATTTGATTTCTGAAAAAATTAGGTATTGTAGTGGTGTGTTATCCAGAACGTTGTAACGCACGAAATTGTTTATCAAATTTAAGCTTAAATTTAACTTAACGTTTTAGATAATTTGGAATAAAATGAAATACTCAAGCAGTTTTTTACATTTAGCCAAGTAGAAATACTTAGCTTTATTAGAGATTACCATGTTATTCAAGCGTCTATCAGGTTCTGAAATTGATTTAAAGCAAATCCTCGATCAAATTAGGATGCTGGCTGACCAAATTCACCAGTCACTTGAAGTCAGTGAAATGCTCAAGATTATTATCAGCGAAGTTAGAAAAACTTTAGAAAGCGATGTCTACGACGGGCTATGCCTACGCGCCATTATCTATCGCTTTTTGCCGAATGGAGATGGAATAATCGCAGAAGAGTCTGTAAATCATGCATGGAAACCGATTCTAGGGCGATTGATTTACGATCCTTGCTTCAATACAACCCAATATCGAGATGAATACGTTGGTGTCATTGAAGACATTAATACTACAATTCTTGACCCTTGTTACAAAAAACTATTAACGGACTTGCAGATTCGAGCTAATTTAGTAGTACCAATTTTAGTAAACAATCAAGAGATTGATGGAGTTTCTAATACATATCCTCATTTGTGGGGCTTACTAATTGTTCACCAGTGCAGTAGCCAGCGTCAATGGAGTTCTTTAGAAATTGAGTATCTCCAACTAGTAGGCGCAGAGCTACGAATCGCTCTGAAGGAAGCAGAACGCCATCAGCGAAGGGTTACATCCTGCCAAAAATTAACGCTGCAACTCAATCAAAATCGGAAAAAATTGAAGTTGAGGTCAATCAAAAGAACTCTGTATAAGAATTTTAGAAAATCTATTATAACAAGAACAGCATTGCCAAAAAATATATTAGTTACAGATTTGATTGCATTTGACCGATTACAAACTCCAGTTTGGATTTATGATATTCAAAACTTGCAGATGTGGTGGGCGAATCAGGCAGCTGTGCAAATTTGGAATGCTCAAAGTCGAGAAGAATTGCTCGATCGCAACTTCAGTGATATTTCTGAGTCTACTCAAATTCGACTGCAAAGCTATCTGCAAGAATTTCAGCAAGGAAAAACCATCGCTGAAAACTGGACATTTTACCCCAAGGGAAAACCTGTTACTCTTCGCTGTCTGTTTTCTGGAATTCCAATTGAACAAGGGCGAATGGCGATATTGGTTGAAGGAACACCAGAAGTTATCAATCAGATTGATCGAGAAACACTCAGATCGATTGAAGCTCTACGTCACAGCACAGCGATCGTCTCACTTTACACGATGGATGGTGTACCTTTGATGCAAAACCCGGCAGCCCTTCGCTGTTATCGGGATACCCTGCACCCTAACTCGTCAACTGAGAATATTTTCCTGAGTCACTTTGTCGATAAGAGTGTTGCGCGACAAGTCATGGAAGCGATTAATTTCGGTGAGGTGTTCAGCATAGAGGCTCAGGTGTTTACTACTGAGGGGATTAAATGGCATGGGATAGATATACGATACACTCGCGATCCTGTAACGGGTAACTCCATCATCCTCGTTAACGAAAAGGATATTACTAAGCAACAAGTTGCACTACAAGAACACCAGCGTGCAGAGTCAGAATTGCGCTGGCGGGAAACTTTGCTGCGTTCCATGACTGACACTTCTTTGCTGGGATTCTTTGTTGTTGACAATCACACCGACGAAATCCTCTATTTCAATCACCACTTCTGTAAAATTTGGGGCATCGAACATCTAGAAGACCAAATGCGTTTGGGTGCTTTAAAAAATAATGATATTATTCCTGATTGTATACCTTTAATTGTCGATGTATCGGCATTTACCGAATCCTATAAACCGTTGCAGTCTGAAGAAAATCGTTGCACGATTGAGGATGAAATCTTATTTGTCGATGGGCGAACGATTCGCCGCTTTTCCAGCCAAATTCGGGATACTCAGGATCGATATTTTGGGCGGTTATACATTTTTGAAGACATCACCTCACGCAAACAAATCGAAGCCGCACTCAAAACCAGTGAAGAAAGATGGCAGTATGCCTTGGAAGGAAATGGTGACGGAGTTTGGGATTTGAATGCTGAAACTAACGAAGTCTTTTTCTCCCGACGATGGAAAGAAATGTTAGGGTTTGCAGAGCATGAAATTGGCAATACCCTTAGTGAATGGGAACAACGGGTGTACGCAGATGATAAAGCGAGGGTTTACCAAGAGATTATTAAGCATTTGTACGGTGAAACCCAACAATATGTCAGTGAATATCGGATCGAGTGCAAAGATGGAACCTACAAGTGGATTCTAGATCGGGGGCAAATTTCGAGTCGCGCCGCCAATGGTTTTCCCTTACGGATGCTAGGAACCCATACTGATATTACTGAACGTAAGCGTATGGAAGAAGCACTGCGAGAAAGCGAACAACGCTATCGTTCTGTAATTACAGCGATGGCAGAAGGTATCATCCTACAGCAATCCGATGGGCGAATTACCGCCTGTAATGAAAGTGCCGAAAGAATTTTAGGGTTAACAGCCGAACAAATGATGGGGCAAACTTCCATCGCTTTGCGATGGCGAGCTATTCATGAAGATGGTACTTCTTTTCCAGGTGAAACTCACCCTGCCATTGTCACCTTACGCACCGGACAACCCCAATTTAATATGATTATGGGAGTTCACAAGCCTGATAACAGCTTGACTTGGATTTCCATCAATTCTCAGCCATTGTTTGAATCTGATGAATCAAAACCATCTGCGGTGGTGACATCATTTACAGATATTACAGATCGCAAACAGGCACAAATTGCCTTGCAACAGCAAACAGAACGAGAACGTATGGTTTATGCGATCGCTCAACATATCCGTAAGTCTTTAGACTTGGATGAAATATTGAACACAACGGTTGCAGAAGTTCGACATTTTCTACAAACCGATCGCGTCATCATCTACCGCTTTAACCCTGATTGGAGTGGTATGGTTGTCACCGAGTCTGTTGCAGAAGGTTGGCAGACGATTTTGAATATGCAAATTACAGACACCTATTTTGTCGAAACACAGGGACAGTATTATCAACAAAGTACCCTGAAAGTCACTCCAGATATCTACACCGCCGGATTTGCCCCTTGTCATGTAGAGTTATTGCAACAGTTGCAAGTCAGAGCCAAGCTAGTTGTACCAATTTTACAAGGCGATCGCCTTTGGGGACTTTTGGTTGCTCATCATTGTAGCAGCACCCGTGAGTGGCAACCTTGGGAGAGCGAACTGCTTCAGCAATTAGCAACACAGGTAGCGATCGCTATTCAACAATCAGAACTTTATCAACAATTGCAGCGTGCCAACCAGCAACTTGAAAATATGGTGATGGTGGATGAATTAACTCAAATTGCCAATCGCCGATGTTTTGATATTAAGCTTGATTCTGTCTGGGAATATCTTTTACGAGAACAAGGTTTTGTCTCACTACTTTTATGCGACATTGATTATTTCAAACAATATAACGATACTTATGGTCATGCAACCGGAGATGATTGTTTGCGTTTGATTGCTCAAGCGATCAAGCAAAGTGTCAAACGTCCTAGAGATTTAGCTGCTCGTTATGGCGGAGAAGAGTTTGTTGTCATCTTACCTAACACTAATAGTGATGGGGCTTTTCACGTTGCCCAAAAAATTCATAAAGCAATCCAACAGCTAAATATTCCCCATGCTGCATCGCCTGTGAAGCATCACGTCACCTTGAGTATCGGAATTGCGACAGTGATTCCTACACCTAATCTGGTTCCTTTGGATTTGATCGAGGCAGCAGATCAAGCCCTTTATCAAGCCAAAGCAAATGGGCGCGATCGTTCTTGTATAAATAGACTGTCTTGGGAAGTGAGCGATGCCTGTGATTCTAGTCTATGTTAATTAACTGCTTGTTGAGATTTGTTAAAACTTGTTAACTAATTTTTTTCTTTATTAGTTCTTTATTTTCTATTTATAAATTAAAGCTGTAGGTAGTGAAGCCAAGAGCGAACTACTTATTTGTGTTTAACTTTTTTTATAAAACAACAATTCTATGACAAACTGCCCTTGCTGTTCTAACCAAATGCTTCGTCATATTCGTTTACAAGAAACCTACTGGTTCTGCCGCCACTGCTGGCAAGAGATGCCTAATCTCATTTCACAAATGAACAGAAATACTTTAAATTTGACTAGAAAAAACACATCATTAGTCAGAGAACCAATTTCAGTAAACCACAAGATTTTGAAAATGAACGCAATAACAAAACTTTCTGCCTAAGTGAATCAAAAAGCAAACATCATTGACAATAGAACGATAAGCCTGACGGCATCGCTAGCGCTTTTAGGTAGCTATGGGTATTGCCTGATAAGTTATTTATAAAGTAAAAATAAAATTTCTGTAGTGGCGTAGCATAGCTAAATTAGTGCATTATAAATCTTGTGAATATTGATATTTGAGAAACATAACTCAATTTTTATATTGCGACATTTTAGCTGTGCCACGCCACTAGATGATAACAACTCTAAATTACGTGAATATTAAATGACTCTTAAACCGTGTAATCAGGTACTCTTACATCTTATCTAAGTCTGATATCTTCTTGGCAACAGATTTGTTGTTGTCAGGGTAGATTGATGAGTCGAATTAATGGATTTGTAGGGCGACGTGATTTCTTGAAATTCGCCAGTGTTGTAGGTATTGCAGCTACTGCTTTTGGTGATAGCTTTGGGAATACAAAGCAAACTGCTATTGCTGATATTCAACCAGTTAACCCTAGTTCAATTAGTCCAAACGAAGCCATTAGACGCTTGCTTGATGGTAATCAAAGATTTATCCATCAAAAACGTCAATATCCCGATCAATCATTAGAACACCTACGATTAGTTGCGAAAGCTCAGTATCCCTTTGCTGCCATATTAGGCTGTGCAGATTCTAGAGTACCTGCGGAAATCGTTTTCGATCAAGGACTTGGAGATTTATTTGTCGTGCGAGTTGCTGGTAATGTTATTAGTGACACGGTTATAGGTAGTCTGGAATATTCTACAGCAGTATTAGGTTCGCAGTTAATTGTGGTTTTGGGTCATAAAAGATGCGGTGCAGTAGCAGAAGCAATTAAAAACGAACCACTTCCTGGCAGAATTGGTTTGATTATTGAGGGCATCAAACCATCTATAGAAAGAGTAAAGTTTAGAACAGGTGATAATATGCAAGATGCAGTTATAGCCAACATTCAGTATCAAACTGAAAAATTACAAGAAAGCTCGACTATTTTAGCTAAATTGCTGCGTGAAGCTAAACTAAAAATTGTTGGTGCTTGTTACGATATTGACACTGGTAAAGTCAGCATTATTACTTGAATCTCTCACACCTTTTAGGTATAAAATTCTTAATTCATTGATGTTATAGAATATTTTTATTGAGAATCTTGAAGATTAATTAAGTTAATTGTTCTTGGTGTACAACTATACACCTCTATAGCCGATACATTTGTTGTAACAAATAAACCCAGCAGGGCCATATAACAAGGACACCTGCCAGGAGGGTATAGTATATTCTGGCCATGTTTGATTAGGTCAGCGCTTATTTATAAAAAATAATTGCGTATCCCTAGATACAATAACTAAATCCTTTGGAAAACACAGTTAAGAAAAGTTACTAAATAGGTTAATTTCCAATTAAAACCAACAATTTCCCAAATGGGGGACTGGGGGAAGAAGAATTTTAGATTTTAGATTTTGGATTTTAAATTGAATTTTAATCCAAAATATAAACAGGACTTACGCAAAATACCTCTCAAACTCTTATTTCTCCGCGTTCTCCCGAAGTTTGCTCAACGCGGGGAACCCGCGCACGCAACTTCTCTCTGTGTCTCTGTGGTTCGATTTTCCGTAAGTCCTACTAAAATTGAATTGCCCAATACCCAATGCCCCATAATATAAGAAGGCGCTTCACACTTCTTAAATAATCAGCTTTATTAGAACAATGGCGAGAGACTTGCGGGGATTCATTAAAATTTTGGAAGAAAGAGGACAATTACGGCGAATTTCAGCTTTAGTTGACCCAGACTTAGAAATTGCTGAGATTTCCAACCGAATGCTGCAAAAAGGTGGGCCGGGGTTGTTGTTTGAAAACGTCAAAGGCGCTTCCTTTCCGGTGGCGGTGAATTTGATGGGAACTGTGGAAAGGATTTGCTGGGCGATGAATATGCAGCATCCAGAGGAATTGGAAACTCTGGGTAAAAAATTGAGTATGCTACAACAGCCAAAACCACCGAAGAAAATTTCCCAGGCGATAGATTTTGGAAAAGTGCTGTTTGACGTGGTAAAGGCGAAACCAGGAAGAGATTTTTTCCCCGCTTGTCAGCAAGTTGTGCTGCAAGGTAATGATTTAGATTTAAACAAGTTGCCTTTGATACGTCCTTATATTGGTGATGCTGGCAAGATTATCACGCTGGGATTAGTAATTACCAAGGATTGTGAGACGGGTACGCCAAATGTGGGTGTGTATCGTTTGCAACTACAATCTAAAAATACGATGACGGTTCACTGGTTATCAGTGCGGGGTGGGGCGAGGCATTTGCGAAAAGCAGCGGAACGTGGGAAAAAATTAGAAGTTGCGATCGCACTTGGCGTAGATCCTCTAATTATTATGGCAGCTGCTACACCCATTCCTGTAGATTTATCAGAATGGCTATTTGCTGGACTTTACGGTGGTTCTGGCGTGCAGTTGGCGAAGTGTAAAACTGTGGATTTAGAAGTTCCCGCAGATTCCGAATTTGTCTTAGAAGGAACGATTACACCAGGGGAAGTTTTACCAGATGGACCTTTTGGCGACCACATGGGTTATTACGGCGGCGTGGAAGATTCGCCATTGGTACGCTTTGAGTGTATGACGCACCGGAAAAATCCGATTTACTTAACAACATTTAGCGGTCGTCCACCGAAAGAAGAAGCGATGATGGCGATCGCACTAAATCGGATCTATACGCCTATACTGCGGCAACAAGTATCAGAAATTGTCGATTTCTTCCTCCCAATGGAAGCTTTAAGTTATAAAGCGGCGATTATTTCTATTGATAAAGCATATCCAGGACAAGCGCGAAGGGCGGCTTTAGCGTTTTGGAGTGCTTTACCACAATTTACATACACAAAATTTGTAATTGTTGTAGATAAAGACATAAATATTCGCGATCCGCGTCAAGTTGTCTGGGCGATTAGTTCCAAAGTTGACCCAGTGCGAGATGTGTTTATTTTGCCGAATACACCTTTTGATACCTTAGATTTTGCCAGCGAGAAGATTGGCTTAGGTGGACGGATGGGAATTGATGCAACTACAAAGATTCCGCCAGAAACAAACCATGAATGGGGTTCGCCTTTAGAATCTGACCCAGAGGTGGCGGCGATGGTAGAGAGACGATGGGCGGAGTATGGTTTAGCAGAGTTGCAGTTAGGAGAAGTAGACCCAAATTTGTTTGGCTATGATATGAAGTAATATCAGGTTCGGTTAAACACTTATACTATCTGTAGGTTGGGTTGAGAAACCCAACATTTTATCTTTGTAAACAATAAGATACCCGACTTCTTTGAGAAGTCGGGTATCTTAGTCTCTCGATTTTCACAACTCATTTAGAATTGCTATATATGTTTTAGTCTTAGAGGTTCTTTGAAAAGTCATGATTGATGTGTCAAATATTTTTTTACAATTACTACCAGTCCTCGAATTACCCCACCCTAACCCTCCCCTTATAAAGGGGAGGGAACTAGATTTTCCGGTTTCCCCCCTTTGCAAGGGGGGATTAAGGGGGGTAATTTGACTTGTGTGTACACCGTAGCCTTATAAAGGGGAGGGAACTAGATATATTTCTTGTTTCCCCCCAATACATCGGGGGGATTAAGGGGGGTAATAATTCGATTAAAATCACAGCCAACAACTTTTCAAACATCCTCTTAACTGAACCGCATTCAGCTAGAAATTTAAAATATCTAATGATTCTTCGATTTCTAAATCTAATATTCTTTCTCGTGTATCTTTGAGTGCTTCTAGCTTACCTTCTTGACGATAGATATCTGCTGCTTTTTGAAAATCTTCAATTGCTCCCTGTTTATCTGCAATTTCTAAACGAGCATTACCACAATTATAATAAGCATCGGCATAACTAGGATTAATCTGGATTGCTTGAGTATAATCTTCAATTGCACCCTCAAAATCTCCTAAATCTGAACGAGCATTACCACGTTTTTTATAAGCTATGGCATCTTGAGGATTAATCTTAATTGCTTGAGGAAATCCCGGTTGAGAGCCTAATAAATAACGAGAAATTCCACGGTTTTTATAAGCGTCAGCATAATGAGGGTTAATTTTAATAGCTTGGGTATAATCCTCAATTGCTCCTTGGTTATCTCCAACATAGGAACGAGCTTCAGCCCGATTTTTATAGGCTACAGCAACATTAGGATTAATTCTAATAGCTTGGGTATAATCATTAATTGCTTCATCTAGTCGCCCCAGTTGATAGAGAGCCAAACCTCGTTTATTATAAAATTTCGCATCATGAAGATTCATCTGGATTGCTTGGGAATAATCTGCGATCGCAGCCTCATAATCTCCTAGCTGGTAGTGAGCTAAACCTCGCTTATAATATAAACTAACATCACTCTGATTAACTTTTAAAGCTTTATTATAGTTAACAATTGCATTTGTATATTCTCCTTTCTCGAAATATTCATCACCCAATTTTAGATAAAATCGATTTACATCTTCATCGCTATATTCAGGTTGCAAATAAGATTTAATCACCCGATTAATCGGTGGCTTCAATGAAATTTCCGGTTTTGGCAGATATTTGTAAATTGGTGGTTGTGGCTGAGAAGATTTATTTATAGAAGATTGTAACTGTTCTAGATAACACCATAAACCACCGCCATATAATAATTGTTCTATCCCAAAAGAGATTTTACCAGTTTTCAACTTAATCATCCGAGTTGGGAGAAAGCCAGCTAAAAAAAGGTGATACTCAGATTGTGCTTCACTTACATCCTCTTGAATCAAAATGCAAACTACAACTGCATTTTTTTCAACCTCTTCAGAACTAATTGACCATCTAACTCTGTCAATCCGACCATGACGAGATTTAACCTCAATACCAATAGAAGGGTCAGAAGTCAAGGTGAAATCTATATTGCCATCGCCGCCAAATCGCTTTTCATAATCGACTTCGGTAATAAAATCAGCTAAACGTTCTTTAACAACTTCCTCACCTAATTTACCTTTGAGATAGCTAAGAAAAACATCACGGACTGGTAAAACACGCTTATATTTCTCAGCCATCTGCCAGCAAAATTCCCGTAGTGCCTTTAACCTTTCTCCAGAAATTATAGTTAATTCACTATATTGACCTTCTGTTTCACAATGAAGCAGACAACCAGATGCTAACCTTTTAATAAAATCAGACTGTAGCGATCGCAGTAGTGTAATCCAGTCCATTTATATTTCTGCGAATCTTTTGATGAGATTATTCTATTAAAATATCCATTCGGCGTAAACCTTTTAATTAGCTTGGGCGATATTCCCAAAAATTATTTACTAGTTTGTAACAATTATTCATAATTCATGTCTTCGTTCCCCGATGTGCGTTTCTAGTTATCATGCCTTTGGAATGGTATTTGCTTAGTTTTTTCATTAGTGAGAAAATATTCATGAAATATAAACTCTTGGGCAAAAGCGGGTTAAGAGTCTCTGAACTCTCCTTGGGAACCATGACCTTTGGTGAAGATTGGGGCTGGGGTGCATCTGTTGACGAAAGCCGTAAAATCTTTGATAGCTATGTAGAAGCCGGGGGAAATTTCATTGACACCGCCAACGCTTACACCGATGGTAGCAGTGAAAAAATTGTTGGTGAATTGATTGCTAAAGATCGGGAACGCTTTATAGTTGCGACAAAATATTCCTTACCCTTGCAGATGAATGAAAAGAAGGGCGACCCTAATGCTAGTGGAAACCATCGCAAGAATTTAATTCAGTCTTTGGAAGGTAGTTTGAAACGGCTGAATACCGATTACATTGATTTATTTTGGTTGCACGCTTGGGATTTTACAACACCGATTGAAGAAGTATTGCGATCGCTTGATGATGTCGTCCGTCAAGGTAAAGTACTTTATATCGGCATTTCTGACACACCCGCTTGGATCGTTTCTCAAGCAAATACCATCGCCCATTACCAAGGATGGACGCAGTTTGTCGCCCTGCAAATTGAGTATAGTTTGATTCAGCGAACACCAGAACGCGACTTGCTACCGATGGCCAAAGCCTTCGACTTAGCAGTAACACCGTGGTCGCCTTTAGGTGGTGGTGTGCTGACAGGGAAGTATAATCAGCCTCCTCAAGCAGGTGGCGAACAAGGACGACTTGAAACTTTGGGGGGAGGAATTTCCGAGAAGAATTTAGCGATCGCCCAAGTTGTCAGCGAAGTTGCAGCAGAAATTGGCCATACACCTTCACAGGTAGCATTAGCTTGGTTACACGCTCAAAGTGGTGTGATTATTCCCATCGTTGGCGCACGTAAATTAACGCAGTTTCAAGATAACCTAGCTTCACTAGAAGTCAGCCTCTCACCAGAACATCTGCAACGGTTAGATGAAGTGAGTCAAATTGAACTGGGTTTTCCCCATGACTTTTTGCAAAATGATGTTATTCGCGATCGCCTTTTTGGTGGTACATTTAATACCATAGAAAACCATCGCATTTAACTAAATCGTCATAAACAGTAACACATTCAGCCATTAATTCAATCCATCGTCAGAGAGTTTCGCCAAGCCTTGAAATTCTGTAAAGTTAGATATAAAAGGCATTAACAACGTAGAATCATGAGCGACAACAGCATTACATCACGTCTGTATCCTACCCGCATTGACATTCCCGCCGAAGCGCGAGTGCAAATTGTGGTACTTCTCAACCAAACCTTAGCAGCTACTTCTGATCTGAAAACCCAAGCAAAGCAAGCGCACTGGAATGTTAAAGGAACTGACTTCTACCAGTTGCACCTATTATTTGATGAACTTGCTGGGGAATTGGAAGAGTTCATCGATCTGGTAGCGGAACGCATCACAGCTTTAGGTGGATACGCATTCGGAACAGTCCGCGCCGCAGCTAGCAATTCAATTTTGCCAGAATATCCCTTAGATATTTTGGATGGTAAAGACCATGTAACAGCGTTGTCAGATCGCTTTGCAATCTACGCTAAACATATTAGAGAAGCGATCGCTAAAACCGATGACTTAGACGACCTCGATACCGCCGATCTTTACACCGAAGTTTCTCGCACCATTGACAAACGACTCTGGTTCTTAGAAGCTCATCTGCAAGTAGCAGAAATTAAGGAAGAGAATGGCAAAACAAGTACTACTAAAACTCAAAAGACACCTGCTGCTGTAAAATAAGCACTTTTGATCGAAGTAGACTTTCTTAAATCTAGTAGTATCTTTTTGGTAAGTACGCCACTTTTAGGTGCGTACTTTTATTTTATATGTATATACTTTACTATTGAAATAGTTCAAAACTAGGTCGAAAAATTCCACAATATCTTCGACAAGTGATATATCAAGATTAATACTTCAACTTCAATAAGCTGTCGGTTAGCGAAAAGTATGCTAATTCCATTCTGATTCCTAACTCTTGTACAGACGCGATTCATCGCGTCTCTCTTGTACGATTCATCGCGTCTCTAAATACTCATTAACAACGAGGTAAATATATGTCTCAAAATACAATTACCCATCTAATTCATGATAGAAACGCCCGTGGTCACGCTAAAATGGGGTGGCTCGATAGTTATCACACATTTTCCTTTGGTAGTTTTTACGATCCTAACCGCATGGGATTTCGCTCTCTGCGGGTAATCAACGACGATCGCATCGCCCCAGGTGCTGGATTCCCTACCCACAGTCATCGTGACATGGAAATCCTCACTTATGTCTTAGAAGGTGCTGTAGAGCATAAAGACAGCTTGGGTACTGGCTCAGTGATTCGCCCTGGTGATGCCCAAATTATGAGCGCTGGTACTGGAATCAGCCACAGCGAATTTAATCCCTCACCAACGGAACCACTACACTTGTTGCAAATCTGGATTCTTCCCGATAGAGAAGGAATAACGCCAAGATATGAACAAAAAGCTTTTCCCTTAGAAGAAAAGCGCGGTAAATTACGCTTAATTGCGGCTAAAGATGGGCGCGATGGTGCTGTGACAATTCACCAAGATGTTGATTTATACACATCTGTTTTAGAGTCAGGTGATGTTGTTAATTATCAAGTAAAAGGCGATCGCTATGCCTGGTTACAAATAGCCCAAGGCATAGTTAACTTAAATGGTGAAGAACTCAGAGCCGGCGACGGTGTACAAATCAACGGCGAAGAACAGCTAGAAATTAGCACCAACATCGGCGGCGAAATCTTGCTTTTCGATTTAGGCTAATTTTAGCTAGCAAAAAAACGCGATAAATCTACCGTCTCTACGAAGAATTGATTATTGTAGAGACGGCGGTTTATCGAGTCTTTGTGATTTAGAATTTTCTCGATAGGCGTGCGAGTAAAGATATTGCATTGGGAATTATAAAGATAGGGATACAAAACTTTCACAATAGTTTTGACGTATCCTTTTTATAGTATAAATGTACTGTTAGCTCTAGTTGTACAGCCATGCAACCTCTTCAGCCAGTTAGCGGATCAGATTTGCAAAGATTTTTGTCAGCGCCAGAGGAGTTATTGCAAGAGTCAGTAGCATTGCAATTAGCGATCCTAGTTTCCACCAGACACCGCGAAGTCTTTTAGATAATATACTCAACTAGCAACTGCCATCAACACAGAAAAAGCCCGTTCAGAATTACTAATTACGCCAGTCCTGACGGAAGTTAGACGACAGTTAAATTATCAAATTTAGATGCGCGTTAGCTTACTAGTTGAGAAATTTTATCGGTTTCATTACTCAATTTCGTTACTAATCCTGAATTTTCTGGATCCTGTTTAGTAATTTTATTTTCTGAATTTTCAAGTTGGGCTTCAAGTTTTGGTAATTCATCCCTTCTACTAGAACCTGCATTTTTGCTGCTCTCTGGTTGTTCTACATTATTTTTGGACTCTAGCCGTTTTTCAAGTGTATCCAGTTGCTTTTGCTGTTCCTTAATTACATTCATAAGATTTGAAGTTGCAGTCTTCAGTTCATTAATTTCATTCTGCTGTGTAGTATTTTGAGTCTCCAGTGCAGTAGTTCTGTCTGTTAATGTTTGCTGATTGTCTGCTAATATTTGCTGATTCCTTCTGTTATTCCGGGATGTCAACATTCCGCTTAGAAGCCAAAGAAGACCACTAACTATAGCAATACCTTGAGCCGCTTGAGCAGTATTTACTGTATTATTTTTCGCGTTGCTCCCATCTGGAAACTGGTCGGGATTGTAGGCTAACAGATTATTCACTACCATATAAATGATTGCACTCACTGTTGAAGTTAATCCCGCATACGTATTACATAACTCACCCCATGGAGTAGGCGAACGTGGGTTAAGGGTCTCAAGAAAACCAGATTGCGAGACACTAGGCACGCGCTGAATTACCGATTGAGCTTGCAGCTCTTGTGATGGTATCCTCTGAACTTTTCTATCTACTGCTGCTTGTTTGAGTAAATTTATTTTTTGGGTTTGTATTTGTGGTTGTTGATGCTGCTGTGTTCGTTGTAGTGTATTGGCTTTCATTCGTTGGACAAACTCATTTGGAAGCTGGCTGATGTCTAGCATCTGCTCTGGCATGGGTGTATGAAGACTTTGTACTACTTGACGCGCTACAGTGTCTGCTGACTGCTCATACTCACCTAGTTGCCCCATTATCAGCTTTGGTTGGATGGGTGTTCTTGACTCTGGGGAGAGCGGAATTAATCTGTACCCAGATTTTTCTACTCTTTTTGGTTCTACCTGGAAATCCTCTGTCTGCTGCTGTTTAGCTGGTCGCGCTGGAAGTGCGAAGGGACGCGATTGAAACATTGGCTTCACTGGTGTTGCTTTCGTCCCTAGTGTTAGCTTTTTGTGAGTCGTAAATTTGTCGTGCATCTTTATTGCCTCTTTCAAGCCTGGTTGGTTATAGTTGATGGTTTGCTTTAAATCAAAGATTATGAGGGGCTAATACACTATTTAAGGCAGAGAAAATTTCTGCCTTCATAAAATCTGACTTTTCCTATTAAGCTTATTCAGGTTTGTTACTAAACAATAATATTGCTCCGACGATAATAAAATATATTCCCTGTAATATTTTTGAAGTGTCTTTCTTGTTGGTTAATATATAGTTAGATATATATTCTGGGTAAACGCATTTAATTTAAGCTCGACTTTATCCATTTTTTGACAACACTCAAGCTGACACTGAAACCTTTGTAGTACGGTAGTTTTACTTTTTAGATTTAACCGAGAATCAGTGATATGGAAAAACTTTTTGCCAAAAAGCTAGTATTTTTGTAGTATCAAGATAAGCAAGTTCTTAATTTTGGATAAAGTCAAGTTAAGAGGATGCTTGAAAAGTTTTAAGTAGACAAATTTTATGCTAATCGCCGCACCATGAGTCGGATCATGGCAAGGTAAATAAACGTCTCCAATGTTTCCGGCAATAACTCATAACTCCCGGTTCGCCCATTTTTTTTGGAGTTCGAGAAATTGCTAAAAACCAGAAAACCTAGTTACCGTAATGGTTTTAGCAATTTACCTAAATTATATTTAAATTATCACTCTGCTCTCAGAACTCTATTTTTATGCGATCGCATAAATTTGGGATGATAGTACGTTTGAATTATAGATTGAAACCCTTATTAAATCGTTCGGCTTTTTCCTAACTCAATTTAAAATGGGCGAACCGTGAGTCATAATCTTTGAGTAATTGCGAGGGTAGGCTTTACTCATGTTCCTGTCTCAGTGCTGTCTATTATCTATTCACAGCATATACTGAGAGAGTTTTTTTACCATCTCTCCGACTTTTCAAACAACCTCTAAAAGACAAGTCAGATAGAAATAGCGATCGCTATTAGTTTAGTCAGTTTATTAACTCGTGTACAGTATCAGTTTTGGAATGTTGGCTACACCTACGAAGTCGGACAAATCCCAGCAGGAGATTGGATAGAGGTGCGATGCCTTCTCTACGAGAGGCTTTGCCAACGGCGGGCGGTTACACCATCGCAAACCGAATTTAACTACAATCCTTAGAAAGAGTAGTAAAAACCTAAATGTCTAAAAAGCCCGATTCTCAGTTACAAAATCTTTTCGCTGCCCATCACTCAAGCGACTGGCAAGAAAAATTAGTACAAGTAGCCTATCGCTTTAACCGAGAATATCAACGTGAAACCTTTGAACTCCCAGAGGAAGTACAGGCGATGCCGATATACCGCGAGTGGACTAGTGGCATATTAGCAGGAAAAATTGCTTCTCCTTTCTGGGAAATCGCTAAACCTCAAAAAAACCAGCACTGTATAGATATTGGCTGTGGGATCAGCTTTTTAATCTATCCTTGGCGGGATTGGCAAGCATTTTTTCATGGGCAAGAAATCAGTAATGTGGCACGGGATACCCTTAATTCTCGTGGGCCACAGTTGAATTCTAAGCTGTTCAAAGGTGTTGAATTGGGAGCCGCTCATCAGTTAAACTATCCATCAGAGCAATTTGATCTTGCGATCGCTACAGGATTTAGCTGCTATTTTCCCCTAGAATACTGGAATGTTGTACTCGCAGAAGTCAAACGAGTGTTAAAACCAGGTGGACATTTTGTTTTCGACATCCTTAATCCAGAACAGCCTTTAGCAGAAGATTGGGCAGTTCTAGAAACCTATTTGGGGGCTGAGGTGTTTTTAGAGCCTTTGGCTAAGTGGGAAAAAACAATTAAAGCGGCTGGTGCTAAAATAGTTACGCAAAAATCAGGGGAATTATTCGAGTTGTATAAGATCCGATTTTAAAAATCTTACAGCAGATTTCAAGTTAGTAAGGTACACAAGCTAAGTCTGTTATCCAGGTACAAAGCGTGTTTTACTCCTGTTAGCGTAGCGGGGCGTAGCCCATTCTGAATTCTGAATCCTGAATTCTGCTGTATTACTCAGGGATAAGTGGACTCATTGGATCTAAAGAAGTTGTAAAAACAAAATAGATTACCCCAGTTCCGAGAATCATCACAGCGAGACTGAACAGCAACACCCATCTGTCTGTTGGTTCATAAGTATCTTCTTCGATATCACGACGGACAGCGAAATAGTGTGAGGTTGACAGCCACACCGTAATCAAACCTACAAGCGAGAAGACTAAACCTAACTTCCAACCGTTACCAGGGTGGGGTATCAAAGGTACTTGGAAGGCACGCAAACGCACGATGACGACACCAAAACCTAAAAGAGCGATCCCCGTCCGCATCCAAGCGAGGTAGGTACGCTCATTTGCCAAGTGGTCTCGAATTCTCGACGGATTCAGTCGTCCTGGCTTTTTTTTATCTTTATCTTTATCTTCTTCTGTAGGTTTCAATTTTAACTGCATCAATAACACCCTTATCCCCAAAGCGGCTCTTATCAAAAAAAGGCGAAGGTAGTAGGAAATCTCTTTCCAGATGACTTGCACCCAGCGCAATAGTCGCGCTACTGAAATATGCCTGTTGTGATTGTACATTTTTTCCAAAATTTATTTTAATGCAGATATCGAAATAACACAAGCCCGATTGAATAATTCGGAATTCGGAATTGATGCTATGGAGCAACTATAAGTAATAAAGTTTCATAAATAAAACAGCCAATTTCAGAGAGATGTTTCACCAGTATTTGTCCTGTTTTTTCTCTGAAATTAGCTGTAACCCTGTTGAAATTGAGAACAATCGATAAACAGTTATAAGTATAAATTTCTTACCATACGCCTAGTAACTGTTTAGTGTTCAATTATTTAAGACTTCATAGTAGGCGCATTAGGAATGTGTGTATCTATTATAGTCTGTGATACATTTGGGATAAACCAGTTAACCTCATTAGCTTTGACAATTTGAGCATTAGGAATGTTGATTTCAATTGCGGCAGTATCTGGATTAGTCTTAATTGCTAACTTACTACCATCAGGGATCTTAATAGCTACTGCTTCTGTAAATTCTTGAGCTTGTCCGTCTGCGGTTAAACCTGTAATTGTGGCATCATTTGGCAGATAGAAGCCATCACAATCCCAGTTATTTTTAGTGGACTGACCATCAGCGAGAAAATATAGACCGTTTTCGTATGTAGCATCTTCATCTTCTTCCTGATTTGGTCTTTTGCCATATACCGCTATGGTGTTACCTGTTTTGTTTTCGCATTGACCCCAATTTATTCCCGTCTCTAAAGCATATTTTTGGAATGTTAACTCATCGATTTTCTGTTGAATTTCTTCTGGTGTGACACCTTCTACTTGAGTTTGGGCTTCTTTTGCTTGAGTCAGTTCGTTAAGTGCTTTTGTGACTTCGATATAATCAGGATTTTTGCTAAATTTTGGTCTATCAGCGAAAGAAGGTTGAGCAAAAGCGAAACTAACGACAACCATTAAGACAATTAGCAGAGATTTCCAGATTTTCATGTTTTGATTCCTGTTAAGGGGGAAGATATTTTGCAGTTGAGAATTCATTTTGGTGACATAATTCATGATGCACCTATTTTTAGACAATTAATTTTTCTTGTTCTTGACTTGATGGCTGAGTATTGAAACCTAAAATTAATGAGAATATATAACTAGAAACTACAGATAAAAGAGTCCAGGTAACATTTTCTGTGACAATAAATATGCCCAAACCAATCAAGATACAAGGTACAAAAGTGTTGCCATTTTCAGTTAAAAAGTTGGCGATCGCAGGTAAGTAGGTTAACTTGTAAGCGGTATAACACCAAACACCCACAAGCGCAAAGAATACACTTATAATCACCAGCAGACTATCTAATTCTGAGTTGGCGAACAGGGGCACATAGACACTGATATTATCACTGCCGTTAGCAAAGGCGATCGCAGCGACATTACAAGTTTGCGGAGAGATAAAATTGCTAAGGATAGAGGGACAAGACGGCTCGGTTTCTTCTTCGGCTTCCTCTGGTGAATCCTCTTCACGTTTTAGTAAACTACTCACACCAATGATTATGGGCATTAACCCAAGTAGTCTAATCCAGTCCTGCGGTATGATTAGTCCACCGAAGAAACCGGGAAGGCTAGCAATGATCAATGCTGCAAAACCGAGATACTGACCAGCAAGGATGTGACGACTGCGAAATGTTTTGCTTACTTGTGAAAAAAGTAACGTCAGTATGACAATATCATCAATGTTGGTGGCAGTGAATGCGGTAATCCCTGTGGTAATTGCAGTTCCTAAATCGCTCATTTCTTGATGTCCTTATTTATCATTCTTGGGAATTGGGCATTGGGCATTGGGCAGAAGTTCTTTAATTTTGAATTTTGTTAGCGCAGCGTTAGCGAGTCCGCGAGCGTCATTTTGAATTTTGAATTGATTGCCCCCTGCTTCTTCCGCTCTCTACTTGGCCGTTTGAGTCCGTGCCGAAGCCTTGATTTATACTTTAGTCAAACTAACCGATAGAATCAAATGCTTTTATTTGTCAAAATGATAAATGAAAGTGATTAAAATTTTGACACTAAGTCTTAGGGATACGATAAATGGCAGGAATGACGCTTGAGCAGCTAAAAATATTTCTGGCTGTGGCGCAGAACTTACACTTTACTCGCGCAGCAGAGGAACTTTATATTACACAACCCGCCGTCAGTGCAGCGATTCACAACTTAGAGCAAGAATACGGTGTGAAACTATTCCATCGGATTGGTCGCCATATCGAGATTGCTGAGGCGGGTAAATTACTGCAAGTAGAAGCGCAGAAAATTCTCGATCAAGTTTCCTTGACAGAAAGGGGATTGCGAGAATTGAACAATCTGCAACGGGGTGAATTGAAATTAGGGTCAAGTCTGACAATTGGCAACTACTGGCTACCAAGTAAGATTAGTGAGTTTAAGAGCCAATATCCTGGTATCCAGATTGACTGTACCCTTGCCAATGCAGAAACGATTTGTGTTGGTACAGCGATGGGACAGTTTGATTTAGGTTTGGTGGAAGGAGAGGTGAAGCCAGCGCTTCAGAATACTTTAGAGTATGAAATAGTAGCGAGCGATCGCTTGCAAATTGTAGTTGGTCAAAAACACCCTTGGTTTGAGTGGGGAGAAATTGACTTAAGCCAACTAACTCAAACTCCTTGGGTGATGCGGGTGCGGGAATCTGGAACACAGCAAAGGTTTGAGGAAGCGTTGCAAAATTGGGGGATTAACCTCAGCGAACTGAATGTAATTTTAGTGTTCACCAGTGGTGAGATGGCAAAAGCTGCCATTGAAAATGGCGTAGGCGCAACTGGAATTTCTGAGTTGATGGTAAAAAAAGAAATCCAGTTGGGGACTCTGCGGGCAATTCGAGTGATTGATAACAGAGAAGGTAACGGTGCAATCGCAGAAATAGTTCGACCTTTTTTCAAGATCAAGCATCGTCAGCGTTTTCAAACTGCTCTTTCCAAAGTCTTTGAACAAATGCTGATATCGTCTGTGTTAGATGGTTCACATCAACATTTATCAGTTATTTAAAGGGCATTGGGCATTGGGCATTGGGAAAGAGAAGGCAGGAGGCAGGGGGCAGGAGTTCTTTAATTTTGAATTTTGAATTTTGAATTGATTACTCCCTCATCTCCCCCAATCCCCTTTACACCTTCTGCATATTTCTACTGATGGGGTCAAAACCTCTAGAAAACCGGGTACTTTCATCGTAGTAAGCGCCAGTCAGATTCGCTCCATACAACTTGGCATAGTTGAGTTTTGCTCCCCGGAGATTTGCTTCATTCAGATTAGCACCGCTCAAATTAGCTCTAGTCAAATTTGCTTTGGCTAAGTTAGTTCTACTCAAGTCGGCTCCCCAGAGTTTAGCTTTAGCTAGGTTAACTCCACTCAAATCAGATCCCCATAAATTAATTCCAGGCAAATCGGCTCCAATCAGCTTGTTACTACTCAAGTTGACGGCTGGAAAATATCTTTCTCCGGCGGCAAAACGCCTTTTTAATTCTTCAGCATTCATGCGTTGCGTTCACCTTCTTTTATCTCTAAGATACTCCTCAGTTTCAGGGAAGGATTCTACTTAACTGGAATAACTTCAAACTGGAAAGTAGCGATCAAACGGTCATCAATATAGACTTCTATTCTATGCTTGCCAACTGGATCGCCAGGAGCGATCGTCCAAAAATTCTCAATCACACCCTCTGGAGCCGATTGTGTGCGCCGTGTTACAGATGTCTTGCCATCTGCTGATATTGAGAAATCTTCACCATTATCTGTACCCCAAGTTTCTGGAGGTTTTGGTAAACGTAAGACTTCACGCCATTTCACTTCACCTTGGTAGTCTTTGAGTTTAATCCGCCACCCGTAGGTATTTCCTTCTTGAAGTGTGACTCTTGTTGTCTCGAAAATAGTAACGTTTCCTTTGGAGTCAACTCTCTTCAGTCCAAACTCGGTGTTACTGACAGTAATCTGTTTTGCATTCCTTGGCGTAGGAGATGATATAGCATTTTCTACCAAAACAGAAGTAGCGTTGATTGGCTCAGAACCTACGATCCCAGATATTAGCCAAAAAGCAGCTAGCACAGCAGTAGTAGTCCAAATTCTCATTAGTATGGTTTTCCTATCAGACTTTTGGTACTTATTCAAGTAATCTGCCATGTTTTCCGGGTCAAGGTTAGCGATGGTTTCCACGAGACGCTTATGGATATAGTATTCTGAATCCTGACTCCTGAATTCTGAATTCTGAATTCTAAATTCTTTTCTAATCACACTTTGCAGATGAGATACCAAGTTGGCGGTAGCCTCCATAGTGACGATCGCAGCTATGTTGTGCGTCAGGCAGATGAAAAACTTTATACCAGTCTGAAAGGGGGTGATTTTTGCTACGTCTTCAACTCTCGCCAAATGGGTAAATCATCCCTACTACAGCGAATAAGTCATCGTCTCAAGTTAGAAGGCTATAAATGTGTTTACTTAGACGTGACTCAATTGGGTAGCGAGGATACGACATCAGCACAATGGTATAAAGGAATTATTGTCAGCATTTTCTACGGGTTAAATCTGGCGGAACACGTCAATTTTAAGCAATGGTGGGATATGCAAGCAGGTCTTTCTCCTGTAGAAAAATTACACCACTTTGTTGAAGAAGTATTGCTGCCAAATGTCAAGAGCGATTGTGAAGAAAGCGGCAAAGCTAAAGGGATTTTCATTTTCATTGATGAAATTGATAGTTTGCTGAGTTTGAATTTTCCGGTCAATGACTTTTTTGCCTGGATTGGTCATTGCTACAATCAACAGGCACACAAGCCGAATTTCCAACGCTTGGGATTTGCATTGTTTGGTGTTGCTAATCCAACTGATTTAATTGCTGACAAAGACTCGACACCGTTTAACATTGGGACGGCTATAGAGTTATACGGCTTTCGATTGGATGAAGCTAGTCCATTGCTAAATGGGTTAAAGGAAGCAATCAGCCAACCAGAAGTTGTATTGCAAGAGGTGATCTACTGGACAGGGGGACAACCGTTTTTAACTCAAAAACTCTGTCAATTAGTTCTCCAAGCTGCCTTAAAGACATCAGAGCGGAAAATTGTCCTATCCCCAAAAACTGAGGCGTATTGGGTAGAAGAATTGGTGCGATCGCAGATTATCCAACACTGGGAATCACAAGATCAACCCGAACACCTCCGCACTATTCGCGATCGCCTACTTTTCAGCCAACAACAAGCCGGACGTTTGTTGAGTCTTTATCAGCAGGTATTGCAAGCAGAATGTGGGGACACGAAGAATGAAGATACTAGGGACTCTTGGCGTGTTTATGTCTCCCAGTCTCCGCATCCTGTTTTATCTGCCGTGCCTACCGATGATAGCCGAGAACAGACTGAGCTTTTACTATCAGGGTTAGTCGAGAAACACAAGGGCTATCTCAGAATTAAAAATCCCATCTACCGCAGTATTTTCAATTCTGAATGGGTGTTAAGGCAGTTAGACAATTTGCGCCCTTATTCACAGCCATTCAATACTTGGGTGGGTAGCATCTCTAAATCTGGAAGCAATTCTAACAAACACAACTCGTTTAATACAATCAATGACTAATACCAATTTGAAAAAAGAATGCGACAAATACACCATTTGTAGAGACGCGATGAATCGCGTCTTTAACCAAAGATGTGTTGCAATTATTAATTGAATTGGTATTGAAAAGTTTAAATTAATGGGTAAGCAATTTCGTAGTAAGAATTTTAGTCTTGATTTTTTAAGCACTAAAGTGCTTACTACAAACCTCGCAAAACTTATCAAGCGATCATTCCCTCTTCGATGTTATCTGTGCCAGTGCGAACCTCGTCGAGATTTTCCGGTAAAAATCCACCTGCTTGCATTTTCCATAATCTGTAGTAAGCGCCGCCGAGTGCCAAAAGTTTGTCGTGAGAACCATCTTCGATAATCCGCCCTTTGTCAAACACCAAAATCCGATCTAGATGGACGATGGTAGATAATCGATGAGCTACCACAATCACCGTTTTGCCATTCATCGCTAAATCTAGGGTATCCTGGATAGCTTTTTCGGTGATTGAATCCAGGCTAGAGGTGGCTTCATCTAAAATCAGAATCGGCGCATCTTTGAGAATTACCCGCGCGATCGCAATGCGCTGTCTCTGTCCTCCAGACAACTTGACACCACGTTCACCCACCAGAGAGTTGTAACCATCCTTAATTTGGGCGATAAAATCATGAGCATGAGCCTTTCGCGCCGCCTCGATCACTTCTTCATCGGTTGCATCCAAGCGTCCATAACGAATATTTTCTAGCAAAGTGCGATGGAATAGAGACGGATCTTGGGGAATTAAGCTGATCTGAGCGTGTAGCGCATCCTGAGTCATGTCTCGAATATCAACCCCATCAATCAGAATCTGTCCAGATTGTGGGTCGAATAAGCGCAGAATTAGATTGACAAAGCTTGATTTTCCTGAACCAGAGAAGCCCACCAATCCGACGCGCTGTCCCGCTTGGATGCTGACAGAAAGGTTGTTGAAAACTTTCTTCTCATCTGTGTAGTTGAAATTCACCCGCCGAAACTCAATCTTACCTTGGGTAATTGAGTGAGCGATCGCCATCTCACGATCGACCAACTCGTGGGGTTGAACGATGGTGAAAACACCATTGGCGACATTACCAACATGTTCAAAAAATTCCAGAAAGCGGCGGCTCAAATTGCGGGCTTCACTGATGATCAACAGCGATAGACTGGTGGCTACAACGAAATCAGCAGTAGCGATCTTTCCTTGACTCCAGAGAGAGAGCGAGTAATACAGGGTACTGATTTTCAGAATCGCGGCTGAGATGAACTGAAACCAGCGAATTCGCTCCGAGTACCAGTTGGACTTTCTCACGTGTTTGAGTTCGCGGCTTAATTGCTCATTCAAATAGCCTCTTTCAAAACCCAAACGAGCAAATAGTCGGCTACTGGTGAGATTTGTGACTGTATCGACGATGATGCCAGTTGTCTCGCTTCTGGCGGCTGCGGCTTTCCGGGAGTAAAATCGGCAGCGAGTTGCCAGCCAGAAAGAGATAGTGATAAAGAGAACTGCCCATATCCCCACAAGTGCAGCTAGAGGAGGATAGGCGCGATACAGTATGGTTGTGGCGACGCTATACACAACGATTACGGGCATAAATTCAGTAATCATCATTTGCATCGTCTGAGTAACACCCAGAGAAGTTTCGCTAATCCGATGTGCTAATGCTCCAGAAAAACTGCTGCTCAGATAGCGATGCGAATGGTGCTGTAAGTAGGCATATAGCGATCGCACAATATGCTGTCGGTGGATCGGATGGAGGATGGTTTGCAAAAGTCCAGCCGATCGCCCAAATATCACTTCACCCAGACTCAAGGCGATGAACAACATCAGGGGTTGCCTCATGGCATCAAAAATGGGCTTGCTGTCGCCTGTCGATCGCGTCACGCCCCGGATGATTTCACCAATGGCATAAGGCAACATAATGCCACAGGTTGCGTGTATTACCTCCAGGATCACCATTAACACGTACCACCAGCGAAACTGGTTAACGAAATAACAAATGAACCTGAATGGAGTTAATGGCAGGTTTGGTGCATCAGGAGCACGTTGAAAGGATTTGGATAGTCTGGCCTTTTTCGTCATGAAAGTCGATCTCTTAGCATCATTTTTAATTGATTAATTAGTATATTTATTCATCAAATGTTCTGATGATTCTTTAACTATTCTGACTCCTGAATTCTGAATTCTGACTCCTGAATTCTTACAATGTCTAACTAAACCATAATTTCTGGTGGTGTAATTGCAGTATACACATCAGGCGGAAGTAACGCTTCCTGAATATTAATTTTCTTAGGAATTACACCCTCTTTAAAGAACAAATCTGCCACACGCTGTTGTTCCTTAATCAGTGCAGAGCTGAGTCCTCTGCGTCCTACGAAAGTGCGACGAGACATTACTATTTGTACCACATCTGGATCGAGCTTTTGTTCACTTATCATCAATTTGGCAACTTCGCCTCGATTTGCATCCGCCCACTTGTCGAGCTTATTAAGCTCCTCAATGATAATTTTTAATAAGCCAAGATTTTCTTCGGCAAACTTTCTGTCAGCAATATAATAAGCACCAGGAGAATCTAGCCCGACAGAATCTTTGAGGACTCGAATTCGACCCATTTTTTGAGCGATCGCATAGTGTGGATCTCCTGCCATCCAAACTGGAATTTTACCTTCGAGAAAAGCAGCCCGTGCTTCGATAGTTGGGAGACTTCTGACTTTAATATCTTTGAGGGTCAAGCCGATAGATTGCAACGCTCTGATAATAAAGTAGTGCGATGCCGAGCCTTTTTGAAAGTAAACTTCTTGACCCTTGATATCCTCAAACTTCTGAAGGGGAGACTCAGGCGGAACGGCAATCACACTACTTTTCCCTGTCCTTTTGTCTCTTTGTGTACCGACTACATAAACAAGTTTTGAGCCAGCCACTTGTGCAAAAATTGGTGGTGTTTCTCCCACCGATCCTACATCAACTTTTCCCGCAGCCATCCCTTCCATAAGTTGGGGACCTTGGACAAATTGCGCCCATTCTACTTTAATCCCCAACGGCTCCAAGCGTTTCTCTAAAACTTGACGATTTCTAAAAAGATCCCCCGCACTCTGATATCCCATGCGTAGAACCTTAGTTTTGATCCCAAGGGAACCTTCATTGCCATGAATACTGTTTGTTAAAGAAGATTGTTGGCTTTGTTCGCTACAACTTCCTAACAGATATGCCATAGAAAAGCCACATAGCCCGGAAGTAGCAAAATGGAGAAAACGACGGCGTTTAATCATAGCTATTTTATCTATGAGATATTTCTGATTTGAAGGAATTATGGTTGTCATTTGTCATTGGTCATTGGTCATTTGTCATTTGTCATTGGTCATTTGTTATTCGCCGCATTCCCATTTCCCTAATTTCTAACGAAGAGAATCTCCCCTTCGGTATTCGGCGGTTAGATCGTCTAATTTTTGTTTCAAATTGTCGTCAAGTTTTAGTTCTACTGCTTTGAGGTTGTCAGTAAGTTGTTCTGGGCGGCTAGCGCCAATGATGGGAGCAGTGATAATAGGATTAGATAAAACCCAAGCTACCGCCAAGGTGGTGAGGGAAAATCCGGCGAGATCCGCTACTGTGCGTAATTCTTCGACAGTATTAAATTCGCGATCGCGCCAGTAACGATCTTGATAACGTTCGGCGGCAGCACCTAGCGTGAAGCGTGTACCTGATGTGGGGCCTTGAGTAAAATTGTGTTTACCTGTAAGTAGACCACCCGCCAATGGATTGTAGGAAATCACACCCAATCCTTCTTCTTTCGCCAGGGGCAATAGTTCTCGCTCAATTTCGCGGAATAATAGGTTGTAGCGGGGCTGAATTGAGATGAACTTAGCTAAATTGCGTGTCTCAGCACGACCCAAAGCACGGGCGAGTCGGTAAGCTAAGAAGTTGGAAACCCCGATGTAGCGCACCTTGCCAGCACGAACTACCGCATCCAATGCTTCCAAAGTCTCATCAAGGGGAGTTGAAGAATCGTCGGAGTGCAACTGATATAGGTCGATATAATCGGTTCCCAGCCGCCGTAGAGAAGCATCGATCGCATCCAAAATATGTTTCCGCGAAGCCCCCTGATCCCAAGGTGCAGGGCCAACCCGACCAACGCACTTGGTAGCCAAGATAAAATGTTCGCGTTTGCCTTTCAGCCAGCGCCCAACGATTTCTTCAGTGCGTCCCGCAGTGGCAAGCCCGCCGCCAAGGGGATAAACGTCGGCTGTATCCAAAAAGTTGATCCCACCATCAGCAGCAGTGTCGAGGATTTGCCTGGAAGTTTCTTCGTCGGTCTGCAATCCGAAGGTCATAGTGCCGAGACAAAGGCGCGAAACCGTCAATCCAGTTTTACCGAGATTAGTAGTTGGTAAAGTCATAGAGATGTTGTTAATTGAGAAAATGTGGAAATTTTTAAATAGAATGCGACGTGCGCTTCGCTAACGCAAAACTATAACGATGTCGGTATTTTTTAAGGCGTGAACCAATTTAACCAACCTTCCCAGTTTTGGACGATCGCAGCAAATTCTGCATAACCATCAGCTTTTGGATGAGCGCCATCATTGGCTTTTGCTTCAGCTAGCCAGATTGGGGAGTTGAGCAAACTAGAAAACACATCAAGATACGGGACATCTAGTTCATTACAAACCAACGCGAATTCCTGTGACAGATTGGCAAGAATTTGATTATCACCAGAGGGGGGCGGACTAACCATCAAGATCGGATAGAGCTGCTTTGCTTGGCTTAAGATATTGCGAGCATTTGCGATCGACTCTGACAGTTCGATTCCTTGCTGTTTACCCGCCCATCCTGAATCGTTTGCCCCAAAGGAAAACACTACTCGACCATCGGATTCTTTTGGGAGACGATAGGAGACTTCCGAGTACCAACGTTGTTTGAGATACCGACTCGTCTCTGCCCGCACGCCCAAGTTGTAATGGGTGATCGCGTATCCTCTTAACTCAGCATTGCGGCATACTCTACCTGTCCAACCCAGAAACTCTGGATCGCCTGTGCCATTGACAAAGGATTCACCAATAAAGCAAATTCTGATTTCTTTGCGAGAATCTGACATAAGGGACTTCCAAATAAAAAAATATCCAATTAATTCTTGTGGGGTGGGCAACATGAGCGCCCAGTCCATAGTGCGGGCAAGATGCCCACCCCACACTATTGGATAATTTATTTCTTGGAGTTCCCTAAGTCAACTGAATTTTGGCGAAAAAGTTCGGTTTTGACTTGAGAAGAAGCATTATGTTCATGATTCTATTTGTCATCTCACGAAGATATTAATTGTTATGTTAGGCAGGTAAGACTTTGGCTTGAGCGCTTAGTCAAATGCTGCCTACCTAACAGAATATGCAAGTTAGTTTTTGGATATTTTGCCTCAAGCAACTACAGAAATTTCACGACGCTTCTGGGAAATTAGCCACTGTTGCAACTTCGGATCGCCGTATACCTCATCTGCAATAAAATGATCGCCATCGGGTAGTACTGTCAAATCAACTTTCCCCCCAACTTTGCGTAAACGCTCAACAAAATTCTCCGTATCCTCAATCGGTAGATTTTTGTCCTGTCCACCTTGGAATATCTGAACGGGAATGTCTTTGAGTGCAGTTAGTTCGCTATCTTCTAATGTTTTGGGTACTCGTCCAGATACAGGTACTAAACCTGCGAAGCGATCGCTCTGTAAAGCAGCGATATGCCAAATACCCGCCGAGCCTAAGCTGAACCCAGCCAATATGACTCGTGCTGGATCGACAGGCTGAGAAACGATCAG
Source organism: Nostoc sp. NMS4 (assembly GCF_017115095.1). GTDB lineage: Bacteria > Cyanobacteriota > Cyanobacteriia > Cyanobacteriales > Nostocaceae > Nostoc. The sequence continues at coordinate 28,999 of NZ_JABXKI010000132.1, forward strand.
TTCATCAAGCAAAGCAAGTACATCATCTGCTCGATCTGCCCAAGTCTGTTCAGCCGGAATCTGGGGTGCAGCAAAGACATAAGGTAACGAGTCGGATAAATCCACGAAACGAGGTAGACCCCATTTTAGTAGCACATTCAAATCCGTCCCGCGATCGCGTCCTCCGTGCAGAAATAGTACTAAGGGTGCAGGTTTGCTGGCATTGTCAGAAACAGACGAGAAAAGATAAGGCAAGGAACCATTAGAGCGTTGTTCAACGGACATGGTTGTGACTCCTAATTTATTTGGGAATTGGGCATTAGCCTCGTTCCCAGCCTGGAGGCTGGGAACGAATTCCGAGAGGCTCTGCCTCTAGGCCACCACTAGGTTTTTGTTCACTTGTTTAAATTCGGTGTTATCTATTTTGGATTCGATCGCTGTACCCTTGAAGAATTCGGGGTTAGCTTGGGTGTAAAACTTGTAGGGATTAGCGAATACATAAGACTTAAAGTCGGCTTCGGAAATAACGCCTTCTTGAACCAAATCCCAGCTTTCAGCCAATGGGGAAGTCAAGTCTGGTACATCCCAGTGACCAACATCAGAGGAATAGATAGCGTTGATTTTGACTCCCAAGGGATTGGCTTTGTCATTGAATGCCGTAGCGATCGTGCGATCGTCGGACTCGGAACCAAAGAAGAAACTGTTCACCCAGCGATCGCGGATGTCTTCAATTGTTTCAATACCTGCGGCGGCAAAATCATCCAATTCACTATCAATGGGCGCGCGGCTATGACGGCTGAATGAGGCTCCCAGTACAGTCTTGGTCAATTCATCTTTATCAAGAGAATGCCCTTGACTAATTTCTGCACCGTATTGCTCAAATATCTCAAATAGCTCATCGGCATTTGTCAAGGCTGGATTGTAGTTTTGCAGTGCCTTGACATTGCGCTTCAAGAACCGATCTACCAAATGAATGTAAACACGCGCACCCCAATCTGCGCCACCTTCCAGCATGGCTACGCGCAATTGTGGAAAACGCTTGGTAACACCGCCGAAGAACAGCGCCTTCGCAAATGCTTCCGAACCATCGGCGAAGTGACCGATATGGTTGTTCATGTAGTTACTGATGGATGAGCGGCCAGTCCAACCCTGACTGCCGTAATGGGTGGTGACGGGTACGCCCAGTTCCACGACCTTAGCCCAGAAGGGATCGTAGTCGTATTCACTATCTAATCCGTAAAAGTCGATATAAGAAGCATACTTGGCGATTTCGGGGAATTTATCGGCTGGATATTTATCAGCGATCGCTTTGATTGGCCGTTTCACACCGCCAGTGATATTAATCACTTTTAAACCAAGTGTTTTCACGGCAAACTCTAACTCCTCAATGCCTTCTTGGGGAGTACTTAATGGGATACCAGCTACCGGTGTCAAGCGATCGCTATATTTCCGGTAAATATCAGCATGATAGTGATTGACAGCGCGTTGCAGTGCTTGACGATTCTCCGCACTCGCTCCCGCCGGTGCTAAAACATTGTTGGGAAAGAGTACTGAATAGTCCGATCCTTGCTCCGCCTGACGTTCATAAAGTAATCCGGGGAGGGTGTAAGTAGCGAGATCCAGTGTATTTTTGGTAACTCTAGCCCACCAAGGCGATCGGATTGTCCGATTGTATTGACGTTCTTCAGGGGTTTGTTGATACCAGTCTTTACCATTGCTCTTGGAGTTAAGACGGGAAGCTTCGGTTTTACGCAATTCGTCTACAAGTTTCACACCACCGTACTTAGCGATGTAATCCTCAAAAGCTGGGGTGAAATCATTAGTATGAACGTCGGTGTCGATTACCGGATAATCAAGGGTTGCTCTGATTGCAGCAGAGCGTGAAGTCTTTAATCGGCTATATTCAGTCATGTTTTTTTCCTTAAAAAATTACAGGTTTTTCCTAGCATCCAATGCTGCTATTAACAAACAAATTTTTTGTAGAGACGGCGATTTATCGCGTCTCTCCACAATTTTCAAATTCCGTAGGGCGGCGATCTACAGAAGGTATGGTTTAAAAGGTATGACATAAGCATCCGTAAAAAATTCACTTACGCTAAAGCACTATAAGCACAGTGCAGACATAAAAAGTCATTTACGCCAATACCAATCTTTCATCTAGTTGTTTAACGGCAAAACGATTGGCTGGACGACGCAATCCCAGATTTTCACGCAAGGTACTACCTTCGTATTCAGTACGAAACAGTCCGCGTTTTTGAAGGACGGGAACAACTAGATTAACGAATTCATCTAATCCTGTGGGAAGGATTGGCGGCATGATATTAAAACCATCTGCTGCACCGTTGTTGAACCATTCTTCTAGCTGGTCGGCAATGGTTTCAGGAGTACCGAGTATGGTACGATGACCTCGTGCAGTCGCAAGAGAGAGATACAACTGGCGCAGCGTGAGAGTCCCACGAGTAGCCAAATCTCTAACTAATTTGAGACGACTTTTATTAGTGTTAGTGTCGCTGGGTAGTTCGGGAGCCACATCATCTAAAGAATATTCCGACAAATCCACACCCTTGTAATAATTCTTTAAAATCCCCCAGGCAACATCGGGATGGATTAACGATTGCAGAAATTCGTACTTTTCTTGAGCTTCTGATTCAGTACGGCCAATAATTGGGAAAGCACCAGGCATAATTTTGAGATCGTCTGGCGATCGCCCATATTGTGCTAGCCTACCTTTGATATCAGCATAAAATTCCTGAGCATCAGCGAGGGTTTGATTGGCGGTAAAAATCGCCTCGGCAGTCCGTGCGGCTAAGTCTCGTCCCGATTCGGAGGCTCCAGCCTGAACAATCACCGGATAACCTTGGGGCGGACGACCAACGTTTAAAGGGCCTTTTACAGAGAAATATTTACCCTTGTGGTTCAATGTATGCAGTTTATCTGGGTCGAAATAGACCCCAGATTCTTTGTCACGGATAAAAGCATCATCTTCCCAACTATCCCATAGACCTTTCACCACTTCCACAAACTCTTCAGCGCGTTCATAACGCTGGCTGTGTTCTGGGTGATGCTCAAGGCCGAAATTACGTGCAGCATTTTCATTACCTGTTGTGACTACATTCCACCCAGCCCGACCCTTACTTAAGTAGTCTAGGGAAGCAAACTTACGTGCCAGAGTATAGGGTTCTTCATAAGTAGTCGAGGCGGTGGAAATGAAGCCGATATTTTGGGTTACAGAGGATAAAGCCGAGAAGAGGGTGACAGGCTCAAAATGGGCAATTTTACCATTGCGATGCTGAGTTTCTGGAGCGCCGCCCCACACTCCTGGGCTGTCTGCTAAGAAAACTGCATCGAATAAGCCGCGTTCGGCAGTTTGGGTAATTTCCTTATAATGCTCGAAATTCAGTCCCCCATCTGCTTGTGAATCGGGGTGTCGCCAAGCAGAGACATGGTGTCCGGTAGCTTGGATGAATGCACCTAAACGAATTTTGCGTGTTGTACTCATGCTTTTTTCTTTTCTTAAAATTGCCTTAGCAGTAGCTTTATGGTTGGTATCACTGATTTGTATATAGCTGAATCGGCACGAAGAAAAACTGAAACCTCGCGTTTATCAAGGTGTTGGGTGTAGTGCTAAGAGACGAATGGCACGCTTATAAAGCCCAAATTATCTAGTAATTTTACCCAGCAGATATGAGCCTACACGATCGCTAAAAAAAAAGATGTGCTGGCAATCACAATCTCATGGAATACTAATTATTAGTTTCTCTAATATTAAGTATTGCAAACTATTTATTTGCGAAGTATATAGTTATGTATGCTGCCCAAAGCTTATATTACCTCGTTCCCAGCCTCTTACCTCGTTTACCTCTGGGCAAGCCACTGGAGGCAGGGGTTCCCAGCCTGGAGGCTAGGAACCAGTTGGGGCAAGGGCTGTATTTTAACTTAGAGTATTCCTCTAATACCATTTCTTTGTGAGGCTGCGCGAAACCCTTTTAACTTCTTTCTTTGTGTCCTTCTCTGACGAGACGCTACGCGAATGCGTCCTTTGCGGTTCGTTTTTCTTTCTTGTACTTATGGTTTAGCGCATCTTCATACAGAATAAGTCACTGCAAGTGGAGCCTCCCAGCATGGGTTCCCAGCCTGGAGGCTAGGAACCAGTTGGGGCAAAGGCTGTATTTTAACTTAGAGGAATACTCTAAGTACTATGAGTTATTTTTTGACGCTTCCTAAAACTTCCATCACTTCTGCTTTCGGTTTTACCCTAGCTTCTGCTTCCAGAAATTCAGCCACTTGAGCCTCAATTTCATCCCGAACAATTTGGCGATATTCCAAAAAATGCTCAATTTGGGCACAAACAGCTAAGTAGCTACTCACCCCACCCGGATTATGTTGATACATACTCCACAGGTTGCGCCAGAATTGCCAGCGTGTCTGACGACGTACACCTTGCCGCCAACAGATAATTAGAAACGCTCGAAGTACTTTCCAATTCAATGGTTTCTTGGCAGCTTTGCCCTTTTTTGGGTAGGTTGCTTCGCCCAAAAGCCGGAAGTGTTTATATGTACGCTCCAAAAACCGTTCTGGTTCATACAAATCACAGAAGGCCTGCACATATTCACGAGCGATGTCTTCTAACGGTCGAGTTGGGACAAAATTCATCAACGTGGTTTGGTTGATATTGGCTGATTTATTGCGGAGTCGTCCTTCCTTTTCTAATCTATGCCAGAGGGCTGTATCTGGAAGTGCTTGCAACATACTAAATAAGGCTGTGGGAATTGCTGTTTGCTCAACAAACTTGACAATTCGTGCGCCGGCTCCTACTTTCTCGCCATCAAATCCAATGATAAAACCTGCCATGACTCGCAACCCTGAGCGGGTAATCCTATCCACTGCCTCGCTGAGTGAGTCTCTGGTATTCTGGTATTTCTGCGTGAAAGTGAGACTTTCTTCGTCGGGGGTTTCAATTCCCAGAAAAACAGCTCCAAAATTACACGCTACCATCAAATCCATCAGTTCTTGATCTTGGGCTAAATCAACTGAAGCCTCTGTAGCAAAGGAAAAGGGATAATTATGTTCCACCATCCAGGGCAAAAGGGACTTCAAAAATAATTTGACATTCCGCTTATTGCCGATGAAGTTGTCATCCACCATAAAAATACTGCGCCGCCAACCCAATTTGTAGAGGTAATCAAGTTCTGCTAATAGTTGTTCTGGGTTTTTGGTGCGGGGTTTGCGACCATATAGCACAATAATGTCACAAAATTCACACTGAAAGGGACATCCACGGGAAAATTGCACTGACATCTCTGCATAAGCTTCAAACTCTAGCAAGTCAAAGCGAGGTGTTGGAGTGTTGGTGACATCTGGTTTTTCACCGTCAGAGCGAAAAATGCCTGTGCGATCGCCGCGTGCGATCGCTGCTACAAATAAGGGTAGGGTAATTTCCCCTTCGTCTAATATCAAATAGTCTGCACCGGCGGATGTCATTTCATTCGGTAGCGCTGTCGGGAAAGGCCCACCCACAGCCACCCGTTTACCTCTCTGCTTTGCTTCCAATATCTGAGAAAGCAAATCCTCTTTTTGCACAATCATCGCCGACATAATCACCAAATCTGCCCAAGCCCATTCTGCTTCTGTACAGACGCGAACATTTCGATCTACTAGCTTGAAATCCCATTCTTGCGGTAAAATCGCTGCTACAGTTACCAAGCCCAAAGGCGGTAGCATTGCTTTACGGTCTAATAAAGCCAGTGTTTTTTCAAAAGACCAAAAACTTTTTGGAAAGCGGGGGTATAGAAGTAAAATGTTCATATTTGACGTTTATAAACCTTGATTTTTGGTGCTGATTGAGTTTATTTCAAACTAAACCAGTCGTAACAACACATTAGAGGAGCTTCCATATCCACTAGCTGTAACTTCTACTATGACTGATTTAGACATAGCAATCTCTTGTGGGAGCAATTATTACTGTTTTTAGACCAGAGAGTAGCTCAAAAATGCTCTGGTATAGAGATATGAGTGAAAAAATGTAGAGACGTAGCACTGCTAAATCTCTACAAGGATTCTGGATAACGCATATTTAATTTCACCAGATGTCTTTTTTATAAATTGGCAAATTGGCAACTTTGATAAAATTAACTGTGTTATTTTCAATCCTATACAAGGTGTATTTGCACTTTCAAGCTATTTAGACGGGCTGCAACCCGTCTTTATTTTATTTGGGGCAGGATTGATTAGAAGCCAAGGCGCTCCCCGAACAAATTGAACGGGGAGCAATGCTAGAAAGCAGTATTAGACTAATTTCAGGTTTGAGTTCCGCCGAAAAGACGCAAAGAGCAGTGTTTATCTTTTGTCTCTAGAAGCTCTTATTCAATTGTCTGCTCGTTAGTCCAATCCTTGTCCAACAAAGAGTAACTTTTAACTGATTACTCCTGAAAGTGGGTGCAGTATTGTTAAATGAAAACTATGTCTGGTTTCAGTTTTCAAATACCGTTCTTGCAAAGGTTGCCACTGCTGCCACGACTGGTAACGATTTTCAGTTAACAAATTAGCAAAGGTGGGCAACTCAGTCTGGATTTCTGATTTATATACATCTGCAAGCCAGTCAGTTAAAACGGCACTATCTTGCATCATACCCAAAATTTCTTGGATATTTTTCACTTCTGTAATATAAGCTGCGTAAGAATCGCCATATAAGTCAGTAAATAACTCCATTTGATAGCGTATACGTTTAGCTTCTTTTCGCAAACTATGAAGATTTTCACCTTCTGTTGTCAACTGTTTTTCTATCTTTTTTGGTTTCCAGTTTTTCTGAATCTTCACTTCTGATTCTACAAATTCAGTACCAACTAGCCAACCTGGATGCAATAAGAAGTTACTCACTTCTGGTAAAAGTAAATCTGGTAGCACTTGCTGAATAGAAACAGATGCCAAAGGTTGATAACTGGGTTTCTCTAACCACTTATCTAATGCATTTTTTAAAGACTTGTAAGATTCATCGTTTAACGTTTTCTGCACACTCGATTGTACATCTTCACGTTGTTTCGCCAAAGCTGTAAAAGCTGTTTGTAGAGATTCCTGCTCTTTACGGGGTAAGTTTGGTTTGTAATTGTTTTCCAAACTTTCTTTAAGTACGTCTAAATCTCGCAGATTACCAAGACGACGGGCTATTTTACCAATATTTTTCTCGTTAACTGGTTTCGATACATCCACCGCTAGTCCAAACCGAGTTACTGCTGTTCGTAGGCGGCGCATTCCTACTCGCATTTGGTGCAGCGCTTCTGGGTCTTCATCTTTCTTGACAGATTTTTCCCACTTAAAGGTTTTCTTAAAGTGTTTTTCAATCGCTTGGTAGGCGTAGTCACCGAGAGTTTTTACTGTGGGTTGTGTGGCTAATTTCATAATTGGTCTGAATGATTACCTCATGAGGTTATTGCATAATAACAATATTATTTAAGAATTAACATCTACTTTTGATATTTTTTATTCCATGAGGATTATCAGATATGCTTATGACTATTGATAGTTACATATAGCAATCATATTTGATTGATTGATTGATTTCTGAAAAAATCTCAGTAGTCTTGTAGGGTGGGTTAGCAGAGCGTAACGCCCCATTCATTCCAAGCTTGTGGTGTCGTAGTTTTTGCATTAAGAGGATGTTTTAAAAGTGGTTAGCTGTGATTTTCAGTTCAGCACCTCTTGATCCCCCCTAGCCCCCCTTAAAAAGGTGAGAAAACTTCTTAAAGTCCCCCAATTTATCGGGGAATTTAGGGGGATCTAAAACTTTTTGCTACCAACAACAAGACTTTTCAAACATCCTCTTAGGGAACTCCAAGAAATAAATTATCCAATATTGTGAGGCAAGATGCCCACCCCACAAGAATTAATTGGATATTTTTTTATTTGGAAGTCCTTTAAATGTTAGTAGAGATTGCTTGTACGGGACAGCTGGGGATACACTGTTCGCAAACGATACAGCGCGATCGCGTGAATGTCAATTTGTATGTCTCTGGTTGCAGGGTGAGGGCTTCGGTAGGACAAACCCCAGTACACAAGCCACAGTGGACACACACATCCTGGTCGATCGCAATTTCGCCTAATGTGGAAGAAACGTTAACATTACGCGATCGCATCCACTCGATCGCTGCATCTAATTGATCGATGTCTCCCGATAATTCTACTACCAGTTTGCCAATTTGATTTGGGGCAACTTGGGCGCGGATAATATTGGCGGCGACGTTGAAATCTTTGGCCAGTACGTAAGTTACTGGCATCTGCACAGCGCGTTTCGGGAAGGTAAGCGTGACTCGTTTTTTCACAGGTTTAGCAGAGGATTTTTTCTGTTGTAGCGGATTAAGACGGGATCTGAGCCTTTCTGTATGAGAAAAACTTGTAAGTAAGGTAGTATAAAGTTACGGTCTGCAAAATGTTTTTTTTCTACCGTATTACCTACCTTTAAGCAGGTAGCTAAAAAAATCTAGTTAAAAATTAATCAATATTGATATTTCTTAATGAGTATAAACTAAAAAGTTAGACCTTTTGGAAGATGCTTTAATACTAGATTAGTTTTGAAATTTAAGTTTATTACTTATTCTCTGTTATATCCATTTTAACTTGGAAAGCTTTTAATATGAAAATTTTAGTTTTAGAAGATGACGAGTTAAATGCATATTCACTCACCACGGTTTTAACTAACCAAAACTATGCCGTTGAAGTTGCCACTGATGGTGATACTGCTTGGAATTTGATTCAAACTTACGATTATGATTTAATCCTCCTAGATGTGGTGTTGCCGAAACTAGATGGCATTAGTCTTTGTCGTCAAATTCGGTCTAGTGGTCTGCAAATGCCAATATTGTTATTGACAGGGTGCGATAGTAGTCATGATAAAGCGATCGGATTAGATGCGGGTGCAGATGACTATGTAGTTAAACCCTTTGATGCAGAAGAGTTAATTGCTCGTGTTAGGGCGCTGTTGCGTCGCAAAGGCGTAACCTCGCAACCTGTGCTGGAGTATGGGAAGTTGCAACTAGACCCTAGTAGCTGTGAAGCAATCTATGCTGGAAATCTGCTGCCACTTACTCCCAAAGAGTATGCTCTGTTAGAACTATTCTTGCGAAATACTCGCCGGGTGTTTAGCTGTGGCATGATTTTAGAACATCTTTGGGGTTATGAAGACACTCCCCAAGAAGAAGCTGTTCGCACCCATATCAAAGGGTTACGACACAAACTCAAAGCTGTAGGAGCGCCCAGTGATTTGGTTGAAACAGTTTATGGTATCGGCTATCGGCTGAAATCGCTGCCAGAGGAGGAGGGGAGCATACATTTGCTGCGCTCAGTAACTGGGGAGGCAGAGGGGCAGGGGAGCATACTTCGACTCTCTTCCCTACAGGACAAGCTCAGGGCAAGTCGCTTAGTAACCGAGGGGACAGAGGAGCAAGGGAACAGGGGAGAATTAGATCGTGCAAAATCCTCGGTTTCCAAAATCAAATCACAGCAGCAGACATTAATGGTAATAGCCCAAATTTGGCAACGATTTCAAGGGCGGATAGACGAGCAGGTAAGGGTGCTAGAGGAAGCGATCGCAACTTTAAACCAAAATAGTTTAAATCCCGAATTGCTCTCCCTTGCAGCTAAAGAGGCGCATACCTTGGCGGGATCTTTAGGTACTTTTGGCTTGCCTATTGGCTCAAAATTGGCACGCAGTATCGAACTGTTGCTGAGTTGCGATCAAACCTTGAGTCAATCTGAGATTAGCAACCTCAAAACTTGGGTAAACTTATTGCGTCGGGAAATTAATGGAAAGAATGGAGCGACAATATCTGCATCACCAACCCCACAAGGATTAGAAACAGTCACGCAACTGTTGCAAAATGACCCATATACAGAAACTAAAATATTGATTGTGGATGACGATCCGCAAATTCAGGCATTATTACAAACTTTACTTAATCCTTGGGGACTAAAAGCGATCGCTCTTGAAGATCCGCGTCAGTTCTGGGAAACCTTAGAAGCAGTTGCGCCAGATATGCTGATTCTGGATGTGGAATTACCCTATACAAATGGTATAGAACTTTGCCAATTAGTACGCAACGATTCGCGCTGGAGTGAGTTACCCATCCTATTCCTCACTGTGCATAGTGATGCCGAGATGGTAAATCAGGTGTTTAGCATTGGTGCTGATGACTTTGTAAGCAAGCCCATTATCGGGACAGAACTAGTAACCCGGATCGTCAATCGCTTAGAACGGATGAAATTGCGGCAGCGCGTGACGCAGGGTAGTAGGGAAGTAGAGAGAAACTGTTATTGATCGAGGGAGGGGCATAGGAGCAGAATCAGCAATTTTTGGTGAAAGCATTGTGAAAATGGCAATTTGATTCTCACCATGATGAACGGTTTCATTTACCACAACGTACTTTAGGCAGTACTTAGACGATTGCATCAAGGGCTTGTTCTAAACGTTCGACAGTGTCTATTGCGTCTTGAATTTCTTGTCTTGGTGCGATCGCAAGTTGAGCATGACTGAGGGGATTCATGATGAAACTGCGATAAAGTTCAACATGAAACACTAAATCTTCCTTAATATATTTTGGAGTGCCATCTGAGTTTTTAGCATCAAGAAGACTTGGTAATCGTTAAACTGGTCTTTTAGTATGTCGATGATAGGCAAACGGTTAGACATATCTAAGCCAATCAACACGTCATCAAGTACCAAGACTTTTAGAGCGCTACTTGGATTGACTCGCAAAGTAGCTAAGTAAATCGCAAGCGAGATTGCTGATAGTTTGGCTTCGTTAAGAAACTGATGAGCTAAGGGAAACTTAGTGTTAAGGAAGTCAACACGCAGAATAACTTCATTACCTTGAATAGCTCAATTGCTTTGAGTAGGGAAGACTTACCACTGCCATTTTCACCATAAATGAGTAGATTTTTACCTTTCTTACTTAAGTCGATTGTGTGTTCCCCATAGAAAGCTCGAAAGTTCTTCAGTTCGATTTTCGTGATTTTCATGCAACTCCTCGAATTGTACGCACGACAGGTACGCTATCCAAAAAGAATATACTTACACGGATTGGATGCTCTCTGTCAAACAACCGTCGAAAGATTTCGCGGAGTGCTTGCATTTTATCGCCTTGAATTTTTTCTAGGCTTTGCAAGTTCTCCTGTAGGAGATGACGCATAAATTGTTTGTCGTGGGCATGGAGTTCGTCGGGTAAATATAGCTCTATCACTACTGCATCAATAATTTGCTCAAAATAACTCAGCATCAGTTTGTCGTCTGCGACTTCCATGAGCTTTTCGCCATGACTGGGTATGTCTTTGAGTTGTTCTGAGAGATACAGGACATAGCTAACTAGGGTTTCTATTGCTTTGTGCTGTGGTTTGGTGGCAGTGGGGATAGGAATTTTTTCTACAACCTGACGGGAAAAACGTAATGCTCCGCTTAAAAAACTTACATTTTCCCTGCAATAACTCCATACAATTGATACCGTGATAAATTTTCCCATTCACATATTCGCCCAAATTCACATATTCACCCAAAGACATTCTCATAGTTTCCATATCCGCCTCCAATACAATATCCTTTACAATAAATCCAAACATATTGCTAGCGTGCCTTTTCGTTAACCTGACTTTTCCCGTTAAGTCTCAAAAAGCTTGCTCACAAAGGATTCTGGATAAAGCACAGCATATACGGTACAGGAATTGAGATTCGGTGCTAAAGGTGACAAACAATGTTGGACTGGTGGGAGAAAAATTTGTGATTGTCCTGCGATCGCAAACGCATTAGAAATGTCTGGTTTTGCCATTTGTCATTCTGTTCAGTATGACAGAAGTTCAGTTTTTACCCGTGAGCAGTATATCAACTATTTTAGAGTTGTTGACTTCCTTTGTATTCTCCCCTGTGCATCACCTCTAGCGCTGCTGTCCTAGTCTGAGTAGACGGTCATTTAAGGCGATTCTTCCTAATTCAGAAATAACCTCAACTGGAACACCGACAGATGTAGCTGCTTCTGGGATTGTGACTCTGCTATTTCGTAACAGGTCTAAAAGTTGCTGCATTTTAAGAACAACTGGATCGCTTTTGTTGGTGTAACCCCGATTAATAGCAATTCTCAGCCCGGTTTCAATATCATCTACTCTCGCTCTGCGATTTTTATCTATTAATAGTGTCTGCTGACCAGCGATTGCGCTACTTTCAGAAGCTGTTCCGCGTCTTGGCGCAGTGCCGGAGACAATCGCATTTGCAATCTGAATACCAAGATACCCAGTGTTTCTACGCACTGGAACGATATCGAAGTTGTAGAGTCGTTTTTGTCCCGTTTTGTCTACAGTTTGCACAAGTAAGTTAGTAATGGCAGTGGTGGTAGCCCCTGGAAACTTTAGCGGTTGGATTGGCCTCAGAAAGATGGTTGTAGCGCGTCCGCTTTTTAAATCTGTATCTGTGGTGTAGACCAGTCGTGAAGGATCTGCTACCAAAATGTAGGCGATCGCCTCGTCGGTTTGAGTGAAGCTAATAGGCGTAGCACGTCCTGGAGTAATTTGAACCTGAATTCTGTTGTTTGCAGCCATATCCCGTTCAATCAAGCGATATGCAGGAGTTTGTGCTTGTGCATATACAACAGGTATCGTCACCCAAAACAGTATTGTTGTGCTAGTAATAACAAGAGTGGCAAATAGTTTCATACCAATTTTGAATTTTGGACTGTGCCTTGGGAGTCAGGGTAAATAAGCGCGTAGGCGTAGCCCACCGCAGGCATCGCACTAGCAGATACCAAGTTATTCTTTTTACCTACTGCCACTGTTTTCGTTACTAAAACAGTACCAGCCGGGAGTGCCACCGTGCCGTCTGTGGCTGTGAGAGGTTTGGTTAACTCGATGGCAAAGCGATCGCTCTTATTATTCCCTCCCTGATCCCAAATCATCGGCATGATAATTCTACCTGGGGCAGATGTACCCAGCGCTACGTCTTTAGTTTCATTGACATTGAGATTGGTTGTAGCTACAGGGGTGCGATTGAGGATACCTACCATTCCTGGAGTCAAGTTATCAGTTTTACTGTCAGTGCTTTTGGAGCCAATTAAAACTGTTTGAATACCAGGGTCTTCGGGAGTGGAAATGGATGCCCTAGCTGTTGGTTTCAAGCCTGTTGGAGTTTGAGTGTTCACAGCAACTTCTGACTGAGTTTCAGCTACTTTAGAGTTACCGATTTGCGACTGTCCCAGGCTAGCTAGTTGGCTCCACTGCTGGAAAGGATCGACATTCCTTTCACGCTGTCGTATTGGTGTTGAAGCTTGATATCTAACAGGATTTGGAGAAATATACCGCACTACTGGGGGCGCAGGTTGAGAAATTCTGACAGGAGTTATTGGTGTTATGCGTGATGCAGGAGTTGTGCGCGGTGAAAAAGTCTCTTGAGGTTGATATGGCGTTGGTTTGGGTTTATTTTGTAGGGTTGGACTTGGGGATTTAGCTGCAACAGGTTCCACTTTGAGTTGTTGCTGTTGGTCTTGAAAGGCTAATCTGCTTTTTAGTTCGGCAGATTCATCTAAAACTGGTTCGCCTTTTGGAGATGTAGTAGGAGTTTGGACTACTTGTTTGACAGGAGGTTTCGGTTGGAGAAATCCAAACCAGATCAGTGCTACAGAGCCAATAACCATTCCCACTAAGGCAACTACTGAACCTAGTCGAACACAGGGAAGCAAACCAAGAATTTGTGGGAATGCGCCCATTTCTACCAACTTGAATGCCTTGATCTGGTTGATTAGTGCCAATACAGAAAAATAGAATAGTATACTTTATTACAGTAATACTTTTCTCTTTCTATGACTTCTCAAGATTTTTCTTACTTTTTTGATAAAAATCTACATATTGATTACTCTAAAATAATCCTTAGCAATGAATCAATAAATAAACAAAAAATGTATCCCCTCAAAATTTCGGGGTAGGAATTATTCTGGTATCCATGAGCAACCAAAGGAATTAAAAGAAGATTTCTCTCGAATAATAGCTCCCAAAGATGGAATATGACCGATTTGAGAAATACGGTCACGTATGTATTCAAAAAAACTGATTTCCAACTTACGAGTGGTAGCAACAAGGGACATAAAAATATCCCAAGCTTAAATCGCTTGGTTCTTTCTCTACTATCTCTAATAGTTTATCTATGTAAACTTGATTAACTTTTCTATATTCTCTTTTTCTTCTACCGTCTTCTAAGCTTTCTATCGTATCTGGATCTCCATGCACACACCAATATGCTACTGTTCTACGAGAACAACCGATTAATGTTGCTATTTCTTCTTGCGTTCTACCATCATTCATCAATAACAGTATCAAAACTCGCTCTCTCATTTCAGAGCGGACGCTCTGTTTTAACAACTGTTGTAGATGTTGTTTTTGTTCTAAGCTTAGAAAGCCAATAACCGGCATAACAACCTGTACCCGAAGTTATATTTATTTTTATTATATGCAAATTGTAGGCGCAACAGCTTATGACTGAGAATAAACGAGGAATATGAAAAAAAGTTCCCAGCAGTGATCCATATTATTGGAAACATTTATCAGAACTGCGCGCTTCGCAGAATTGTATTAATCTTCTGTAGGTAATTAACAGTAAAAGTACTAAAAATACTATTATTAAAAGTGTGAAAAATGCTAAAATATACATCAGGATACAAAGCGTGATCAGAAGATGTTTTGTTGCCGTTTGTGGAGATTTGGATGTGTTGGAGGAGTTGCTAGGATGATTGACCATGACAGGCTTTTCAAAGAATTAATATCTACATTCTTTGTTGAGTTTCTCGATTTATTCCTGCCTCAAGTAGCCAGCCAAATAGACCGCGATTCCATTCAGTTTTTACCCCAAGATGTGTTTACTGATGTCACATCTGGAGAAAAGAAAGAAATTGATTTGCTGGCACAGGTGCGTTATCAGCAACAAGACACTTGTTTTTTAATTCACGTTGAAAATCAATCTTATACTGAGACAGCATTTGCGAAGCGGATGTTTAAGTATTTTGCACGCTTGCATGAAAAATATGATTTACCAATTTATCCAGTTGTGATTTTCTCCTTCGACGAACCAAAACGTGCCGAACCTCAAAATTATCGTGTCACGTTTCCCGATTTAAAGGTGCTGGAATTTCAGTTTGCAGCAATTCAATTAAATCGCCTAAGTTGGCGGGATTTTTTAACGCAGCACAATCCAGTGGCGGCGGCTTTGATGGCGAAGATGAATATTGCGGTGTCAGAACGTCCGCAGGTGAAGGCGGAATGTTTGCGGTTGCTGACAACTTTAAGGTTAGACCCAGCGCGGATGCAATTAATTTCTGGATTTGTAGATGTGTACTTGGAACTGAATGCAGCAGAAGAAGAAGTCTTTCAAGCTGTGGTCGATACAATGGGATTAACTGAGCAGGAGGTATATATGGAAATTGTCACCAGTTGGGAACGGAAAGCAGTACAGGTAGAACGACGGGCAACTATTACTAAGATTTTAAAGCTGCGCTTTGGGGACATTGATGCTTCTTTAGAAGGCATTATTCCCGCTTTGTTACAATTGTCCCCCGATGAATATATGGATTCACTCTTACAAGCTGACCGTGAGGAGTTATTATCGCGGTTTCAAGGGTAATCGTAAATGGAATTTGTGACCAATTGGCAAGAGGAAGGTGCAGAAGCCGAACGAAGAAAAGTCATTTACGGGCTTTTGAAGTTACGATTTGGAAATTTAGATATAGGAATCCTATTTGATTTTTGAATAAGCTCCGTACATCTGTAGAGTGTCGAA
>NZ_JABXKI010000009.1 GCF_017115095.1 Nostoc sp. NMS4
CAAAACCGCCGCGCCACTGCGGTGTATATTGAGTAGCTTGAGAGAGAGTTTGAATATTGTAGCGTCTAGCATCTTCACCCCGAACAATCATCGCAAAAGTATTTTCAAAGCCCAAGCTTGGCATCACCTCTAAATGGAATTGCTGGGCATAAGCTTGTTTTAACTTCTCATAAACTTCTTTAGGATCGTTAACTGCTTTTTGCTTTAAAATTGCAGTAAAAGATGTACCTGTATACTCAATATATGCGTCGATTTTGCCAGCAGTAATCGCACTATGACAAACAAAAGAACCACCTAGACGGGGACGACGATCTACTTTTAAATTAGTCGTTGCCTCTATTTGTTGTGCTAACAGTTCACCTAAAATATCTTGTTCAGTAAAATCTTTGGAAGCAACAATAATATTACCACCGTTATTACTATTGGAATTTGGCGTACAACTAGTAATTACCAATAGCAAAGCCAAAGTTAAAAAGCAAAGCGTGAAAAATCTTTTCATTAACTTTTAATTTTTAATTTATTCTCCATCCAGCCAATTGCAAAGTCAGCCAGTAATGCAATTACCGCCGCCGGAACTGCACCAGCTAAAATTAACTGATCGTTCACTACCGATATACCGCGAAAAATAAATACTCCCAAACCACCAGCCCCAATCGCTGCGGCAATAGTTGCAATGCCAATAGCAATTACCGTTGCGACTCGCACACCTGCCAAAATTACTCCCATTGCCAAAGGAATCTCAACTTGTAATAATAATTGTCTATCTGTCATCCCCATGCCTCTTCCAGCTTCCCGAATCGCTGGATCTACACTAGTAATACCTGTGTAAGTGTTACGAATGATCGGCAGCAAAGAATATACAGTCAGGGCAACAATTGCTGGTACTGCCCCAATTCCGCCAATTATCGGCACAGGAATGAGTAAGCCAAACAGCGCCAAACTAGGAATAGTTTGCAGAATATTCGCTATACCGAGAATTGGTTGGCGGAGATAAGTTTTCCGTGTAATTAAAATACCTAATGGAATGCCTAGAAGTATGGCAATTGCGATCGCAATGCCTACTAAAAATAGATGTTCGAGAGTATGCTGAAGAATTTCTGGGGCATACTTAACCAAGAAGAAATTTTTCATAAAGTATCTTGCAGGGAACGCAGACATTGCAGGAAGGCAAGGCTTTCTGGATGTTGCGATCGCATAAATTCATCTTTCGTCCCCAATACTACCAATTCTCCGCCAGACATTAAACCAATTCTCGATGCCAAAACCAAGGCTTCTTGAATATCGTGGGTGACAAACACAACTGTTTTTCCTAATTCTTGCTGCATAAGCCGAAACTCTTGTTGCAGTTCTAGCCGTGTAATTGGATCGAGTGCGCCGAAGGGTTCATCCATCAACAACACAGGCGGATCGGCTGCTAAAGCCCTGGCTACACCGACTCTTTGCCTTTGTCCTCCTGAAAGTTGGTGCGGGTAACGTCCGGCAAATTGTGCTGGTTCTAAGCCTACCAATTGCAACAATTCATAAACTCGCATTTTAATTTGTTTCGGTTGCCAACCTTCCAAAGAAGGAACTAAACCCACATTGCGTTCAACAGTAAAATGGGGAAATAAACCAATTTCTTGAATGACGTAACCAATTTTCCGCCGTAGTTTAATTTCATCCCATTCAGTTGTGGGAATGCCATCAAATAAAACTTCGCCTTGTGTAGGTGTAAATAGGCGATTAATTAACTTCATTGTCGTAGTTTTGCCGCTACCACTGCGCCCAAGTAATACCAGTGCTTCTCCTTGACGGATGGTGAAATTGAGATTTGACACCAATGGGAGATGGTTACGGCTAAAGGTGACATCGCGGAATTCGACAGCAGTTTGCGGCATAGGTGGCTTTTGATGGACGCTAGCTATTGTAGTATTATGTGCTGATTTCGCTAGCGTGCTAACGCCCAATTTGCCAGAGAAGTTGCTCAAGCAACTTGTTAGGGATTTTGAACAATATAAATTATTTAATATTGTGGGGTGGGCATCTTGTCCGCCCATAGCCAAAGGCGGGCAAGATGCCCACCCCACAAAAAGTAGATGAGTATTTTTTTATTTGGAAGTTTTTAAGCCCTTTTATGCAGTTTTAGTATTTTCATCTGATGCTTGTTCTGTAACATTTTTCAAGCGACTCGATCTGATTTTGCGGATGCGATCGCTATTACGAACACCACCCGCCATTTCATACTCACGGCTGTCTTTGCCGTACTTGATCGCAACCACCATCAGCATCTTTTCAGAAAGCTGACTCAAGTTTTTTTCCATCTCTTCAATTTCAGTTTTAGAAGAGTCAACTACAGACAGAGCAGTATTATAAACATCAAGTTTGTTACGTAACAGATCGATTGACTCAATAAGTTTTTCCAGATTATAATTTTCATCAAATTTGATGCTTGGAACAATCGATTTCAGTCCAGCCGATCTTAACTGAGCTTTTTCTAGAATGCGGGATGTACGTTTTTGACGGGACATAAAATTACTCCTATAAGATGCTGCTATAGCTAGCTTGCCTCAATTAAACCGCGTTTCGGTTCAGCAGAACTCGCAATTTTGTCTCATAAATTTTTCAGGTATATCGGTAATTTTTCGGTATCTAATCAGTAATGTAAGAAGGCACGACTAAGACCGCTCCCGTTACGACTAAGACCGCTCCCGTCACGACTGAAACCGCTCCCGTCACGACTGAAACCGCTCCCGTCACGACTAAGACCGCTCCCGTCACGACTGAAACCGCTCCCGTCACGACTGAAACCG
>NZ_JABXKI010000273.1 GCF_017115095.1 Nostoc sp. NMS4
TATTTTCAATCGACTCTACATTTATATTATGCAGCTTAAATGCCGATTAGCTTATTCTCGTAAAGTTCACCAGTAAATCGTTAGCTGTAATTGAACTGTCAATAGTGATTGAAGCTAGAAAACGACCCTCAAAACCTTTTGGTCGCCAAGCAATCACTCAACATTTACAGTCAGCAATGGTGCGGCGTTCTGCAAATTCGGCAATTTTTTTAAGTTATTCCCGTGAGGGATTAGCACAGGAAATCGGTGATTGGGCAGAGGGAGTTTCTGAGTCAGGTTATTGGATTGCAACAACTCATCCATTTTTAATCATTGCTATCCGCTTTTTGGTGATCCAGCAAAGGTTAAATAAATTGCGTAGCTTTGAATCAGAACTGGATGTGACTGCTGTTGAACAACAGATTCAGCAGATCCGCACAGCTTTAGGACGAATCAGAACTATCAAAAAATCCCTGACGGAAGTTGGTAAGGGCGTGGCTGTGATTAAAGTTGAGGCAGATGCGCTAAATGCAGATATTCAATCAGCGCTGAAATCAATTGAGCAAACCCTGAGTTTCGTTCCAACTGAAAGTATCGGCAAGCAGTATCACAAAAATATATAATTTTTCGTTACTAATAAAAGTACGTATAGCATTACTCAATGGCTAACCAATCTTTCTCTATCGCTTAAAAACTCTGGAATTACTACAACATCTACCCTGATGACTGCGTTAGCTAGAGAGAGGCGATCGCTTGATGGTGTAAAGTTTGGCTTGTCAAGTGCGATCGATCGCATCCTTAAAAACGAGTCAAGCTGTAATTACTGTGTCTTATAAAGTTATAGTACGCTGACTCCTATTACCGGATTATCAATTAAACTCTTCCTCGTAATCGTTCTTGCTCTCTATCGCTTCTCTGGTTAATCTGGAGTCTCATGCGATTGTATAAATTAACTTGAGGAGCGGAATGGCTAATGGAAGCTACTAAGGCATAACGTTGCATTTCGATTTCATCTGGATTTGCCCATTTACGGTTACAATTAACAACTAGAATCATGGGTAAATTATTATATTTTATGGCTCTGGGCGTTATTTCTACTTGTCCCCTTTGCACTGTTGCTTTCTTCCGAAGGGTGGAAGTTGGAGACAAGTTACAAACGATATTAGATCCTTTGTGTTTTTTCTTCAAGATGTCCAGTGAGATTTCGGCAAATTTATCAGGTACATCTGTTTTGCTAGCATCTACATAAGCATTCACGATACTTTCGCGATCAATTCCCTTGAAAAGGTTGAATTCCATCGTGACTCCTAAATATGAGTCTCCACGAGTGGGACGAGTTGGTGGATCAAATGCCAAGGTGATTGATAGTATGCGAGTACCTTCTACTTCAAAAAATTCAGGCGGTAATTGGGGAATTTCATAAATATGAAACTTACCTACTGGAATTAAGATATTGTCCTCTGATAGAACAACGTAATTCTCAGCAGAATACATTGCACGTTCCAAATCACTCTGCCCATAGCCATAGATTGCTAACTGGTTCTCGATTTGCTTTGTATTTTGACTCTGAGATTGTTTACTATTACATTGAAATTCAGGCGGAATTTCCTTCGGAAGAACCGCAGAGTTGACAATAAGCGCCCGAATTAGATTAGAACTAGCTTTTGGATATTTTGTAAAAAGTTGAGCAGCAAGGTTAGCAACACGAGGAGCCGCAAAGCTCGTACCACTACAGATGTGAAATAAAGAACTGTTGAAATCTTTGGATAGAGTTACAACAGAAACACCAGCTACACTATCTGGCAATACATTGACTTTAGGTAGACCTAAATTTTCTCGATAACTGAGGTCTAACACTAAATCTCCACCAAAGTCCACAACATCAGGCTTAATCATTCCATCTACGCCAAAGCCAGTTCTGGTAAATGGAGAAGGGTATCCTGATAAATTTGCGATCGCCTGACGACGAACATCAGAAGGTTCTGTAATACTACCTCGGCCAAATGATAAAGAACCTACGGTTAATGCAATTGCTGAAGTTGCTGGGTCGATAATTCGAGCGCTCTTGTTCAGCAGATAATTTGGGTACTCAGTCCGTAGTTGCTCATTTGACTGTGCCTCTTCATAAAAAGCATTACCGGCTGAAATTACAAACACAATGTTTTTATCTTGGTATTGATAAGCAATTTCATCTATTTTGGCGGCTAGCCGAAACTGCTTTAGACCATCTCGGTAAATTTGTTCATCATTACCTAGCGAGATATTGATGACTTTGCAGTTGGGATAGTGTTCAACAAAAGCACGAATGGCTTCATGAAGTTGAGTTTCTACGAGAATATCTTCATCATATTTGCCATTCTCATCTGTTACACGAGCAGAAAATAGCCAAGCCGTTGGCTCAAATGAAAGCTGTTTAATGCAGTTCTCAATATTTCCATAGATAGCAATTCCAGCGACACTTGTGCCATGTCCATGTACATCGTCAGGGCCACCTTGTATGACTTCCCGTTTCGCATCTGGGAATACTTCAGCCTCACCCAGTACCGGAGCAATCAATGGATGACCACGCAGTACGCCAGAGTCGATCACAAGAATGCCGCAATTGTCTTCAGGTGGAGGAACAACTTCGGGAAAACTAGAAATGGGCAGATTGTAATCACCTGTTCTCTCAAATCCAGGTTGGGGAGGGCGATCAATTTCCTTGACCATTTCCTCTAGCAGCAATAGTTCTAAAACTTCATGAGTGACTTTAATCCGAGCAATACATAGATATTCACCTATATATTTATCACTCATTCTCATAGGAGCAGTACCACTGGACAATTCCTCTAACACTTGGGCAATCTTGTCCAAGTAATTTTGCATTTCTTTGCGATCGCCTGTGTGCCAAAGTTCTAAATCTAAAGCGGCAACTTCACCAGCTTCTACACGCTTTATATCTAACAGATGACCAATGCGATCTTCTGGTTCGAGGGGAACTAGCTCATCGATTGCCCCTAAGTATTCATATTTTGGCCCATCTTTGATCTGACTATAATTTTCTAACCGCTTCTTGAATTCTGCTAGCTCATTGTCGGATGAGAAGACAACAATAGCTTTATTGGGTTCGCGTGCTAAAACATTTAGTCCTATTTGAGTTACCAAATTGTCTGAAAAAGTGTGTTTTTCAGCAACTTTGATCTTAAAAATCAATTTTGGGTCAAGACGGAAAGGGCTAATCTTTTGCTTAACAGGCTCAATAAGGCTAGAAATTTGACCTAATAGCTGCTTACCGTGTTCACTGACATCAGTACGTTTCGTACCACCAAAACCACCACCAGTAGCTCGTCGAGGTAATTCAATGTTTATTATTCTCGGTAATCTCAGGTGTTCAAACTGATTCCCCATTGTGATTCGACGTAAATAATTATTTGGAGTTTGCTATTATACTTTGCCTTTCTAAAAAACGCCCTATCGCAACCTCTAAATCATCAGCAGTCAAGGTACGTTCACCCCGTAAAATTACGGCTTTAATCGCATCAGAGCATATACGCTCAATATCTGCTCCAGTAGCATTCTCAAGTCGATCAGCAAACGTAGACAGATCAATAGCAGTATAACGGATAGCAGATAAGTAACGATTCAAAAGAACTGTCCGCAGTTCAACCGATGGATTATCAAAGAAAATAACTTCATCAAATCGTCGCCAAACAGCACTGTCTAGAAGTTTTTCGTGATTGGTGGCCGCGACAAATATGCTCTGATTGGTTGCATTATCGATGAGTTGTAGCAAACTATTGACTAACCGTTTAACTTCACCATGTTCATTTAAGTTATCGCGATCGCGGGCGATCGCATCAAACTCATCAAACAAAACAAGCCATTCTCCCTTTTCGATGTAAGTAAAAATTTTCTGAAGATTGGTTGCAGTTTCACCTAAGTAAGAAGAGAATACTGCTGTTAGGTTCACGTAAACCAGCGGCAGCCCCAGTGCGCTGGAGAGAACTTTTGCGGTTTGAGTTTTGCCACAGCCAGGTGGGCCACAGAATAGTAATTTGTTTTTGGGCTTGAGATTATAGGCTGCGAGTATGTCTTGCTTACGGTTTTCGAGGACGATTTCTTGCAGGGTATCAAAAATTTTTTCACTGAGGACAATGTGATCCCATGTCAGATCGAATTGTTTTACCTCAAGTAAGGCAAGCCCAGTATCCTTATCTTTAGGGGGTTCAGAAAACTGGTTCCAGGGAGCCTGGTTAGCAGCTAGGGGCTTGCTGTATCCATTGCCATTTTGGAGCAGCTTTTCCAAATCTCTAGCAAGCAGGATGTGGTTTTTATTCTTTTCTTCTTCAATAAGTTCCATAGCGGCAGCCAAAAACTCTTCTCTCTCATTGCGAGAGAAGCTTCTGAAGAGTTTTCTGAGAATTTCGCCACGTGCCATACTTTAGAACCGGAATTGGATATTTTATGTACCCTAATTTATTGTAGTAAATTTGTACTATTAAATAAAGGTTGGAAATGCAAAAGGCTATATATACTAGCACTGAAATATTACACCTGACAGAAATCATTCCTCAAGCTCTCTAATTAAGGCAGCTTTTTCTACGAGATTGCCTGCTTATTTTTGCTCCATCTTCTTTCTAGTTCACATTGCTTTCATAAGCAATGTATGCGACAAGCTGCTATGCGTCTACGCCTCATTCACCTTGCTCTTCATTTCAAGAGGCAAAGGGGGATCATGGGTGACTGACATTTGGAACAATGGTATTAGGCTTACAAGTTTGGCAGTCAATAATGCTTTTGACACTGTGCCATATCAGGAAACGTCATAAAACACCTTTGACACCAACCATCTACCCACAGTGCTGGAACCTTAAACCTAGCCCCACAGTTGGGACATTCTGAAAGCAAGCTTAACTTGTGGCGATCGCATCCCAGTGTCACCTTCAACTGCCACTCAATCTTGTGACAAGGCGACTCGGTATAACAAGCAGCACATAATCGAATAGGCTCCATTTTCATCCCCATACCAGGAGGTGGTAACATCTGCACTAACCTATCGACATCAACTCCGACTACAACAGCCAATGCTTCCAACTGCTGCCGAGAAGGAGGAGGATTAAACCGAAACTTTTCCCAACGCGCGATCGCACCCCCAAGTCCTGTGGCTTTACCTAACCCAGTAGGCGTTAAATCATTTGCGCGTCGAAAACGCCCTAAAAAGTGACTCAAACTTTCTCCCTGTAAAGGTTCTATTTGAAACAGCCAAGGTTGAATTTCTACAACTTCCATTACTTGTATTCTGCCGCAACTTCCTTCAGCGTCTCCAAATCAACTTTCTGTAATCCTTTCTTTAACGCCCGAATTGCTGATTCTCTCAAAATCATATCTAGCAAACCAATATAACCCCTCGTTGCCTCACCTAAAGTATTTAGCATCGTCTCGCTGTAAAGATTAGAAGCAACTGGCAGTTTTAAAATTTGTTTTTCCCAAATCTCCACAGTTCGCTGAAAATCTTCACCAGAAGACTTACCAAACCGATGACAGGCACGAAAACGATTGTAAACCTGTTCATCACGCTTAATAACTGCATCCAGGCGATCTGTTCCTACTAAGACAACAGATATTTCTAATTCTTCACCAATGTCCCGTACATCTCTAAACGTATTTGGTTTTAAGCGATCGGCTTCATCAATAATTAACGTCTCTACACCACAGGTTTTCATAACGCGTCTAGTTCGCTCTCGAATTTCGGCAACTGTTCCCTTTGTCATTTGATATTTCAAATGCTCAATGATTAACCTGAACAAATCCTTAGAACTACAGTCTGGATCAGCCTGGATGTAAGCAACAGGAACTATTGGGGGTTTACCCATCTGTTGTATTGGCTTATGTCTCAACCTGTAAGCATTGCAGGCCATAGTTTTACCTGTACGTGACTCTCCGATAATTCGACAACATTGACGAGCTTGACGCTTACTCTCTAGCCATTCATGCAGAATTTGCACTTGTTCTAATGGCACAAAACTTTTACGGTTTAATCGTTGAATTTCTGCTTGTAAATTGGCATCATTTTTGGGAATATCACCCAATTGTTGGGCAATTTCTTGGGCTTGTTTTGAAGTCATTCTCTACCACCCGTAATCTTCACGCATTTGTTCGTAATCAAATACCTCTGGCATCTGGTATTCTGTATCACCGTCAACAGATGCCACTTCAATTTCTTCCACTGGTTCAACAGGCACAGGTTTTTTAGCCTTTTCAACTACAGCTTGTTCTGCTTTTTGACGTTCTTTTTTAGTTTTCTTTTGAGTTTGGAATGTTTCGCGTTCCCGAACTTCTGCCAAAATTGACCGATTGCTCACAGCTTTACCCGCTTCCCGCACTTTACGGCTGCTAGCTTTTGCCTCATCTAAAGATAGTTCTTCTGTCTCCAAATCTTGAGCGTAAGCACGAGCAATAAATACCTCTTTATCCCCTTCTATGCTATAAACCAAAATCGTTGTGATGTCTCTGGGGTCATATCGCAATACTACGCTTTCTCCCGCATAACCCGCTAAATATTCACCCCGGTACATCAAGTTTTCAAATTGCAAATATCCCCCGCGTTGAATTTGCCGCCGTGCTTGCTTCATTAAGCAAATATCCAAATCCCTCTCGGAAAGTAAATCGAGGGAAGAAATTAAACCAGATTCCCAGCGTTGAAATCTTGTCTGGTCGCCCATTCGAGCATCAAGTCGCTGGTTATAGTTATCAACGATGTAACGCACCAACATTTGCTCTAACTGCCGCAACGTTAAGCAAGCTTCTTTTTCCGCTTCCTCTGGTCGCTCTTGAACGTTTGAACCTGTATATCCCTGTAAAGTTGAGAATAATTCTGTATTTAGAGTTTTAAACGGACGCTCAACACTACCACCTTCAGATGGGCGAAGCTCTTTCAGAGCCGCTTCGCTAACGCGCAAATGACAAACAAACCCTAACTGCACTCCTATTTGCTGTAAATGGTTAGAACGAAAATCTTTACCCCCATCCGTATAAAAGTGTTGCGGCAAACCAGAAGTACCCCATTCTTCATTAAGTCCATATTCTGAACCATATTGCTTGGGCAAAATTGCATGACGCAGCGCTAAAGCCACAACTTGAGAACTTGGTGCATCGTAGCCCAAGTTAATCCCCATAATGCAGCGCGAATAGCTATCAATAACCGTTGTTAACCAAGGACGACTAAGAATTTTGCCATGCTGATCTACTAATAAAACATCAACAAGGGTGTGGTCGCACTGCCAAACTTGGTTACTATGTTCTATTTGTAAATCTTTCCCATCACGGGTTTTCACTGATAAGCGGGAACCACGCCAACCCGGACTGCGAATACTTTTAGCTTGCTCAATTTTATCTATTAACGGTTGCAAAATTCGGTAAACCGTCATGTGGGAAGGAGGTTTAACTCCCAGTTCGTCTGCTCTTGCCTTCACTCTAATAAATACCTGCTGGCGAGTCATTCTTTTACTTCCCTTATTACCCTCCTTATAAGTTTTCAATACAAACTCTTGCCAGTCTTCATCAACTCGATGTTTCCCTTTATCCATCCGTTGATTTTGTACTAGGCCAACCAAACCTTCCTGTTCCCATTTATCTACCAGCCGTCGCACTGTACGTACTGATTTACCAAGCTTTTCTGCCGCTTCCTTGAGCTTTTGAGTATATGTAGTGCGTTGGCGCAGCCCGCCGTAGGCATCGCTATTTTCTAAAAGATTTTGAATCACCTCCATTTTCAGCAAAGCTTCATCTGAAAGTTTAGAAACTATAACGTTTGCTTCAGCAAGATCGTTGTTAACATCTGCGGAGCTTGCCCAAGTCGTAGAGGTTGTAGAAGATTCTGCATTTTCCATACAGTGTTTTATCAAAACATAGTTGTATTATACTATCAAATTGACAAATAATTTGTTAATTTATGAAAAGTTATGATTTTTCCAGGTTTTTGGGAAGTGACAATTAAATTGTGAAATATCTGGTATTTGACATCTAATTAGTGAATATCGGCTTAGAGGGGTATAACTGTCTTAAATAGGAAAAACCCTGACATAATCCTTGCTATGTCAGGGTTTTAGGTATTTAGAATATTTTGACAATATTTTGTTAAATTGACAAATAATTAGTGAATGTACATAATTTTCTCTCAGTTTAGATGATGAATTAGAAAAAAACAGGAGATTAGAGGCATTAAATAAAAGTAAATATAGTTTACTTAAAAATGAAGATTCCGTGAAGTACCCCTTTTTGCTTCGCTGAAAAAGGAGCTTACAATTTCAACTACAACAACGACGGTTTTATTCGTCTTTTGGGTTTCCCGTCTCATCCGCCGTTGCCTCTACTAGCCATCTAGCTTTTGGTCTTACACAGCGTCCACAGGCAGCCCCCCGCCTACCGCAGGGAGTTTGATTTTTGTTTCGTACAACACCGCTTGGATTCACGACAATAGTCAACCAGCTAACAGTATTCCTTCCCCAATCTCTGATGTTGCTGCGGCAAGTCTGACTACTTTGAAGTTAGCCTTTATGTTCCATGCAGTTGGGCGGGTCATCGACCATTTATATATTATCATAAATAGACATACGCTGTATGTCTATTTATGAAAAGTGGAAGATTGAATTTAAGGATATCTGAGAGGAGATTAGAAAAACTCAAAATCTATGCACAAAGCAAAGAAAAAACAGTTACGCAGTTGGTTGAAGACTGGATCGACAGGTTGCCTAGTCCCAAGATTGACGACTCCTTATCCACCTCACTCCCTAATCAATCTGACGATTGATATCAGTCGGGGGTGGAATCGTCGCCGTCCGCTCCCTATCCCCACCTTATGAGTACATTAAAGGTGGGGATTTCCGCGACACGTTAAATGAAAAGCAAATGGTGAGCCAGCGCGGTCTTGGGGGTTTCCCCCATGAGCGACTGGCGTTAGCGAGGAACGAGCGTCACCCGTAAGGGTCAAACTTGGGTCAATTTTGTAGAACCATGTCAAGATTTAGTCACGGATTTAATGAAATTAAGTCCCAATAAACGCAAGTATTATGAACGGGGTCTCAGGGCTATGAAGCTTATTTTATCAGTATCATAGCCTTTTTTGTCGCCCCGTCAGGTTTCAAACCTGATTTTTTTAATTACGTTAGCGTAGAGAGGCGTAGCCCATTACGAATCACGAATTACGAACTTGTACTGAGCGTACCCCTGCGGGGAAGCAAGCTACGCGTAGCGTCTCGTAGAGAAGTATTACGAATTACGAATTAGTTACGGGTTTAACCTGACTTAGCAAACTGTGCAGTTTTTCGCCTTCAATGACTTCTGTTTCTAACAATTGAGTAGCGATCGCTTCTAGCAAGTCTCGATTCTGTCTGAGAATCTCTAGGGCTTGTTCGTGGGCTGTTTCCACGATTTCCTTCACTTCGCTATCAATCGCTTTCGACGTTTCTTCACTCACTGCCCGCCGGGGATTAGCACCACCATTACCCAAGAACATTGCTTGTTGTCCTTGTTGATAAGCCAATGGCCCTAAGACTTTACTCATGCCATAAGCTGTTACCATCCGTTCTGCCAAGTCAGTTGCTCGTTGCAAATCGTTGGAAGCACCTGTGGTAATACTGTTAAACACCACCTCTTCGGCGGAACGTCCACCCAACAGAGTTGCAATCTGACCCCGCAATTCTGCTTCATTCATCAAAAAGCGGTCTTCAGTTGGTAACTGTAGAGTGTAGCCCAAAGCAGCCATCCCACGAGGGATAATCGAAATCTTTTCTACGCGACCATTTCCGGTTGTGAGCGCCCCGACCATTGCGTGACCAACTTCATGGTATGCAACAATCTTTTTCTCAGTCTCGTTCATCACGCGACTCTTTTTCTCTAAACCGGCAACTACTCGCTCAATTGCTTCGGCAAAGTCTTCTTGAGCAACCCTTTCACGGAAATTGCGCGCTGCTAATAATGCGGCTTCGTTCACCAAATTAGCCAAATCTGCGCCAGCAAAACCAGGGGTACGAGTAGCGATCGCTCTTAAATCTACATCATCTCCTAATTTTACCTTTTGAGCGTGAATCTTGAGAATTGCTTCACGACCAGATAAATCGGGACGGTCTACCAATACTTGACGGTCAAAGCGGCCTGGACGCAGCAATGCAGGGTCTAGTGTTTCAGGGCGGTTGGTAGCTGCTAACACAATCACCGTTGCATCCCCAGCCGCAAATCCGTCCATCTCAGTTAGTAATTGGTTGAGGGTTTGTTCTCGCTCATCGTTACCGCCGTAGAAGCCGTTACCACTACGAGACTTACCAATCGCATCTAATTCATCAATGAATATAATACAGGGAGCTTGTTTTTTAGCCTGTTCAAACAAATCCCGCACTCTAGAAGAACCCACACCGACAAACAATTCTACAAACTCGGAACCAGAAATACTGAAAAATGGAACTCCTGCTTCTCCTGCTACGGCTTTCGCTAACAGTGTCTTACCAGTACCAGGAGGGCCAACTAACAGCACACCTTTGGGAATCCTCGCGCCAATTTGCGTAAATCTTGCCGGAGTCTTCAGGAAATCGACAATTTCCACTAACTCAGTTTTTGCTTCTTCTACCCCGGCCACATCTGCAAAGGTGATTTTAGCAGATTCGCCTTCAACGTAAACCTTAGCTTTGCTCTTACCAATAGAGAGAGCGCCTTGAGGCCCACCGCCGCCGCCACCACGGGCGAGAAAGAACTGCCAAATACCAATAAAAATTAGTGGTGGAATTACCCAACTCAAGAGCGTTGTAAACCAAGTATTTTTAGGTGGCGGTGTAGCAGCGAACTCAACTCCCTTTTCTTCTAGCAGTTTGGGTAACTCTAAATCAAAGATGGGTGTAGTTGCAAATACCGACGGCGATTCGGCATTTTCTGCTTTTAATTGGTAAAGGATCTGGTTTTGACCAACGGAAACGCGGCTGACTTCCCCTTCCTGTACTTGATGAATAAATAAGCTATAAGGAACACCTGTAGGGCCAGAAGCAAATAAACCAGGCAAAAATAAATTTAGGAGCAGGAATAGTCCTGATACTGCCAGTAATATATTAGCAACGATCCGAAACCGAGGTGACTTAGGCTGTTCTTTAATTCCCATAGATGTTACTAATCCTTAAATAACGAAAACTAAATTGGACGTTAGAAGTGCTGAGTGCTGTTAGCGGTAGCGGGCGTTTAGCCCGTGCTGAGTGCTGAGTTAAGAGGCAGAAGTTCTTTAATTTTGAATCGCCTCTCATAATTTCTCCTCTTTAGCAATGTTTGCAGCATTTTTTTATTTATTTATGTAACTAAACTTAACAATTTAATTAATCTTTGGGAACTAACGAGCAAATACGGTTTACCGTACTCAAACAGTATGCAGAGATTGGGAGACGCAAAATATATGCGGTTACTTCTATGCTATTAATGTCCATCATTAGACCAATGGGGGCGATCGCTAGATAATTTAATCACACCGTAAGAGCGGCCAACCTGCCATAAAATAGAATTTTCATAACTCGTTCCTGGCTGATCGATACTAACTATAGTTCCATTAGCGTTTTTGATCTTTAAGGTTCCTGGCCAGGTAATTTCCCAATCAATTGCTAATCTTTGGGTATGACGAGAGGTAAGAACAGGTCGAAAAGCAATATTGTAAGCAGACACCATTTCTTTAGCAGCTTGGACAGAACCAGCATTGGTGTAATGCAGCCAATTAATATCTACATTCGGCATAGGTGGAACATCTTTGGCAGCAATTTCACCATTACTAATACGGAAAGCATAGTGCATTAAATAAGCCCGTTCTGAGGGGCGAAAAACCGAAGATATATTGATATTAGCTCCGGCATTTTTTAAGGCTTGCTCAAAAGCTTGGACTTTTTGACGGAAGGGAGAAGCTAAATCATCAATTAAGTCGCTGTCTGGGAAAAAATTAACCCAGGCTTTTCCACTCAGTCGTTGTCTTAATCTTTTGGCGTATTCAGTTATGTTGTCTAAAGCCAACTCCAAATCAATGCCAAGTTTGGTTTTTGTTGTATTAGAAAGCTGTTTAGCTAACTCGGCTCGAAAATTGATGTCTCTGATTTTATAAGTTTCAGCTAGTCCTTTTGTACTGTTGAGGCCAAAGTCACCATCAGCTACTAACGGCGGATTCAAACGAGCGATCGCTGTTAGACTTTGTTGTAAGTCTTTGACCTCATTTTCTCCAAAGTTAAGATAGGTTAAGAATTTTTTACCGGCATCGGTATAAATTGCAAAGTAAATTGCAAAACCTTGCTCTAGGGCTTTTTTATAAGTAGCATTATCGACAATTCCCGTTACTGTTAAAGCGTTACTAGTCTGATATTCACGAGTTGCTTGAGCTGTAATATTCCCAAAATCCCCATCAACAGCAGCAATGGGAAAGTCATAATCTAAAAGGAATTTCTGCCAAGCAGTTACAATCAGCCCTTCGGATTTTTTCTGGAGAGTAGGAAGTTGCAAAGCTTGAAGTTTAAAGCTCATAGTTTTTATGGAATGAAACAATTGTTTTTAGCTAATTTCTCTGTGACTCGATACACTCAGATCCCCGACTTATCAAAGAAGTCAGGGATCTTATTGTTCACAAATGATTTAGGACTGGTATAGATAGTGAAACCGAAACGGCTATTAAAAAATCTCTGGCTATGATTACCAAAAATTATACAACCATAGCGTAGGCAAAGCCCGCCGTAGGCATCGCACATCGCCCTATATTATAGATATCTCTATCTTTTTGTCATTTCTGTGATATCTTGCGGTCAGTCGCTACGCCTAATATGTTAATTAAATTCATCCTATCAGGTGAGTCTAATGGGTGAGGTATAAGAAATACAAAGTATTGTACCTTGAGGCTATAAAGGGTTATTTTACACACCATTTTATCGGCTCAAAATTAGGAAGTAGATAATGACTGTAAACCAAATTATTGGAGATTCAAAAAATTAGACTTTTGCAAACTTGTCCAAGCATTTCTTTGCCTGGATGATGGCTTCAAATAGCAGCAAACATGATAAAATTGTCAGCGACCACAAACGTTCTCTTTTTGATAATCTCCAAGGTAAAGTGTTAGAAATTAGCCCCGGAACAGGGACTAACTTGCCCTACTATCCTAAAGACATCCACTGGATAGGAATCGAGCCAAATCTACATAGGCATTCCTCTCTGCGAAAACAAGCAGAAAAACTGGGTTTAAACATCGACCTCCGCATTGGTAATGCTGAATGGTTAGATGCCGAAGATAACAGTATAGATACTGTTGTTAGTACATTGGTTTTGTGTTCAGTGCCGAATATAGATTATACATTACAGGCAATTTTAAGAGTACTTAAACCAGGTGGACGCTTCTTATTTATTGAACACGTCGCTGCACCTCAAGGAAGTTTATTACGACAAATACAAAACACAATTAGTCCAATTTGGAAAGTCATAGGTGATGGTTGTCATCCAGATCGAGAAACTTGGGCAGCATTAGGAAATGCTGGTTTTAGTAGCATCAATTATGAGCGTTTTGATGCACAATTGCCGATTGTTAGTCCTCATATTATCGGTGTAGCGACAAAGTGATAAGCTGTTTCACATTTAACTTGCATATATTGGGCGGGCGAGACGGCATTGGTGTCAAGTTAAAGCCTCAGCCCAGATGTAAAGCGACCTTGAGGCATTGCGCCGATGTCGTTGAGGAATGGCCTTGACCAAGCCTATAGAACGCTGATGTTCAACCAACCAAGGAATCAGTTGTAATTGTAAATTGTGCGATCGTGCGCGATGGAAAAAATACAAGCTGCGAAAGACCATTTCCACCGAAATACGTTCTAATACCATTTCACTAAAAGGATGATACATATAGTTAAATAGGAATAAAAAGGAAATAGTCCCTAATGTGTAAGGTTGTGAAAATAGAAATAAAAGAAACGGCTGAGGAGTTACATCAGCTACTGAAGCAACAAAAAACGGCATCAGGTAAAGAAAGAGTTCAAACCTTATATTTATTGTCAACGCGGCAATAGATGTATCGTATAAAGTAGTACATGATACAGTGCATTATCAAATGAAAGCGAAGTTAAAAGTCCCCAGACCAGTGGGGATAAAACATCAAGCAGAAGCGGAAGAAGAGTTTAAAAAAAACTGCCAGAATACCTTTGTGCTATTAAAAAACATTTAATAGCACCACTAGACCAATCTCGAAAAACCCGATATTGGTGTGGGGATGAAAGCCGTTTAGGATTAAAAACTGTACCAGGTAGATTAATTACTCTTAAAGGTGTGAAACCTGTGGGAGTTAGCCAATGGAAAAGAGATAATGGTATTACAGCGACAGTCTCAAAGTCTGAAAAAGCCACCCATGAGTTTTTTTGAGCTTCTAGAATTTCTCAGTAGAGAAGCACCAAGATTTACAAGCAGTATTAAATCTCAAACTTCATAGCCTAATGTTGACTGCTAATGTTACATCTAGTATCGTTGAGCGGGGAAAAACCAACGTGAAAGCACAGGTATTTAGAGGCGTTAATCAACTTTCTTACGAAGATATCCCGGTTCCAACCTTGGAATCAGATGAAGTGCTGGTACAGGTACGGGTTGTGGGGTTGTGTCAGTCCGATATTAAAAAAATTCGTTATCCACTGTATGAACCGCCGCGCATTTTTGGACATGAAACTGCTGGCGCGATCGCAGCAATAGGCAATAATGTCACAGGTTGGCAAGTTGGACAACGGGTAGCAGTGATGCACCATATCCCCTGTATGCGTTGCGCCTACTGCCTAAATGATAATTTTTCCATGTGCAATGTTTACAAAAATATTTCTACTACCGCAGGTTTTAATGCTAGTGGCGGCGGTTTTGCCGATTATGTCAAAGTACCAGGACATATCGTGGAAAATGGTGGGCTAATTCCCATCCCAGATAATATCAGTTTTGAAGAAGCGAGTTTTGTCGAACCAACTAACTGCTGTTTGAAGGCGGTGAAAAAAGCTCAAATTGCTCCCGGACAAACTGTGTTAGTTACTGGTGCTGGGCCAATTGGGTTAATGTTTATCATGTTGGTGAAGTATTTTGGAGGAAAAGCGATCGCTACTGATTTACTACCCTCTAGAATTGATAAAGCCTTGAGTGTCGGTGCGGAGGCGGCTTTTGATGCGCGCGATCCCGATTTAACCGCCAAAATTCATGCCTTAACTAGTGGACTAGGTGTTGATGTTACCTTGCTGGCTGTCCCCAGTGAGAAAGCTTTTTTTCAAGCACTTGATAGTACCCGCAAAGGTGGGAAAATCTTGTTTTTCGCCGAATTCCCTGATGAAGTGGAAATTCCCATCAACCCGAATATCCTCTACCGTCGGGAAATTGACTTGATCGGCAGTTATAGCTCATCTTATCGGCTTCAGAGTCTATCAGCCGATATTGTATTTAATCAAAAAATTGATGTACAAGCATTGATTAGCGATCGCTATCCATTAAAAGATTTATCAGCAGCTGTTCAACAAGCGATCGCACCTACACCGGATACTTATAAAATCTTAATTTATCCGTAAAAGACAAAAGAGGCAATACGGTTTGTTAAGGCAAGAGACGCGATAAATCGCCGTCTCTACAAAGATGGTGATTTATTGCGTCTTTATGATTTTCATCAAAAAACTTTATCCGAAACGTATTGGGATATGAGGGGGATAACGAATAATAATTGTTTAGTTACTCTCTTATCTCCCTTATCTTCTACATGTCCTACACCCTACTTTTCGTTGCTCTACTAGCCTTCTACGTCGCTTGGAATCTTGGTGCAAACGATGTCGCTAATGCGATGGGAACCTCTGTAGGTTCCAAAGCTGTTACTCTCAAACAAGCATTAATTATTGCTGGGGTATTAGAGTTTACGGGTGCTGTGTTGTTTGGACATGAGGTAACGGAAACCCTCGCCACCAAAATTGCTAATCCCGCCTTATTCGCAGCTACACCCCAAATATTCGTTGTTGGAATGGTAACGGTACTAATATCGTGCGGTGTGTGGTTGCAAATTGCCACATCACGGGGTTTACCAGTTTCATCTTCTCATGCGGTTGTGGGTGCGATCGCTGGATTTAGTTGGGTAGCTTTGGGAGTAAATGCAATTGATTGGTCATCAATTGGCTCAATCACCATTGGCTGGATTTTAACGCCATTAATTAGTGGTGCGATCGCAGCTTTATTTTACAGTCAAATCAAGCACTGGATTTTAGATCAACCCAATCAAATAGTCCAGTTACAAGAATGGATTCCCTGGTTGAGTACTGCGCTACTGGGAATATTCGGCGTGATTGTCTTACCATCCCTGACAGAACCGCTAACCAATTATGTAATCGAGCAAGTTGGTTTCAAAATCCCTGCTTACGACATCCCACTATTAATTGGTGCAGTAGCAGCAGTTGGACTCACAATCATTAGTTGGCGACAGTTAGCAGCAGAAGAAGTGTTTCTTACTTCCCAATCCCCAATCCCCAATCCCGTAGAAAAATTATTCGCCCGGTTTCAGCTGCTAAGTGCTTGCTTTGTCGCCTTTGCTCATGGTTCAAATGATGTGGGAAATGCGATCGCTCCTTTAGCTGCGATCGTTTATATCAATCGCACTGGTAGCGTACCTACCGATAGTATAACTATCCCCCTTTGGATTTTAATCCTTGGTGGTGCTGGTATTGTTGGTGGTTTAGCTGTCTGGGGTAAAAAAGTCATCGCTACCATTGGCGAAAACATCATTGCTTTGCAACCTAGTAGTGGATTTTGTGCCGAACTAGCTACTGCTACAACTATCCTCATCGCTTCCCGACTCGGTTTACCAGTCTCCACCTCTCACGCCCTTGTCGGTGGTGTCGTTGGTATTGGACTAGTGCAAAATCTCAACTCGATTAAGTTTCAAACACTAAAAGGCATTGCCGCCGCATGGCTAATTACAATCCCTGTGAGTGCTGCCCTTAGCGCTGCCATCTTCAGCATCGCCCGGATTTTATTCTTCTAAGAATTATTAATATTTTTCAAACTTTTTCCTCTACTGGAATTTACTCAAGGACTTCCAAATAAAAAAATATCCAATTAATTCTTGTGGGGTGGGCATCTTGCCCGCCTAGCTTATATGGCGGGCAAGATGCCCACCCCACAATATTGGATAATTTATTTCTTGAAGTTCCCTCAAAGCAAAACCCAGACTGCAAAAACGCCAAAAAAGCGTGCTTTTGCAGAATTGCTGCTCATTTATTAGAATGTTGTGCAGGGGGATAGCGTAACTTTGAATTTCCACAGAAAGACACTTTAATCTCCATTTAGAGAGATAAACTGTCACACAAGTTACATTCCACACAAATTTACAGCGAGTTTCGCAAGTCAGACAATTTTGTGGTCATGTCCAACGAAAAGTCGCTTTGCGCCTAAGCACAGGCATCTGCAAGTCTTTGATAATTATTATTGTCAGCAAAACAATAAATATTCATTTGTAGTGAGATTTCTTTAAAAGTAAAAATCTCCTTGGCAAATAATTTATAAAAATTAAACTGACCAAAAACAAAAAAGTCTCAGTTCAAGGGACTTGCAGACGTAGCCATCGCTCCCAAATTTCATGGTCAAAAACCTATCAATGGTGAAAAAACTCGGTTTAGTAAGCTGTGAGGCAAACTTGATGCTTTGCTAACCTGTGTCTAGTATGACAGAATTACGTTGAAATGCGGAAGTGCTGTTAAAATTTTTAATTTATCTGGCAAAATACAGGAAATTAGGATGACCGTCAATAAAGTGTACCGGAAGCAGCTTTATCGTCAAAGTGTTAGAGGTTAGAAGCTAATGGGGCGATTCGAGAAGCAACCAGAAAACCCAAGAGTCAGAGGGGAGCTATCTAGAGCAGCAGAAAATGCTCTTTGGGCTGTAGTTGAAGACTTAGAAAATCTTCAGCAAAATGTCCTCAGAGCTTTGCAAGAAGACGTAAAGCGGCTTCAGTCAGAAAAAAATCGGTTATCTGATGAAATTCAAAGCTTGGTAGAAGAAAAAGAGCATTTACAACAAGTGCGCCAAATCACTGAGCAGCAAGTGTTAATTCGGCAACTGGCAGAAGTTCTGGCAAAGCATATATCTTCACAACTGCAATCCTCTCTGGCAACTTTAGCGAATCAAAGCAGGGAGGGCAAATCTTATGAACAAACTGCACTGAAGTCTGCTGAAGTGAGCAGCAATGTAGTCGGTGAAATCAATGAAAAAGTCGAACACATGTTTGACAGTCTGGATGACACCGTTACTGTTACTTTTAATTCGCTACAACAAGAACTAAAAAACTATCAAAGTAATCTTTCCCAACAGCTGTCACGGATGTATAGCCAGCAGCAGCAAGGGGAAACGATTTTGACGGAGTTTGTTAATCGCCTACATGGAGAACTAGAAAAAACTATAGAAGAAGCTTCACGCAAACCAGCAACAGCAGGTATACCTACTGTTTTGCAGTTTACGGAACCCGAAAAAAATAGTAATAGTTCTTTTGAAACATCCCTACCACAGTTTGAGGAAGTAGTAAGAAATTCCCTTGAGCCAATTTCCCCGATCCCTAATAAATTTTCGCCAAGGGAAACGACATCGGAGCCGCCGATTATAAAAGAAAGCGCCGCGAATCCAATTTCTGTTCCCAGCAAGGATTTATCGCCAAGGGAAACGACATCAGAACCGCCGATTATAAAAGAAAGCGCCGCGAATCCAATTTCTGTTCCCAGCAAGGATTTGTCGCCAAGGGAAACGATATCAGAGCCGCCGGTTATTAAAGAAAGCGCCGCGAATCCAATTTCTGTTCCCAGCAAGGATTTATCGCCAAGGGAAACTGCATCAGAGCCGCCGGTTATTAAAGAAAGCGCCACGAATCCAATTTCTGTACCCAGCAAGGATTTATCGCCAAGGGAAACTGCATCAGAATCTACTACGGCTGTAGTTCCACCACCAAAAGATAATCCCACCGAACCAATTTCTGTCCTCAATCAGGAATCGCCGGAAAACGAAACGAAATCAGAACCGCCGATCGCATCTTTGCTACAGCCAAGAATAATCCGGCCTTCTCTAAAGAATCCTAATGAACCAATTTCTGTCCGCCGCAAGAACGTATCGCAAAGCAAAGCTGAATCCTCATCAACCACTGCGCTAGAACCAGAAGCACAAGCAAAACCTCCACAATCGCGATCGCCTAATTCCTCTGGCTTATCGACACTCCAAATCGGTTTCTTGTTGATTGTCTCATCAGCAGTGATATCGTCACTTTACAATGTAGCCATCAAGGTGATTTTTCACGAAGGTTCCCAGATTTTTGGAGTGCTAGAGGTAGAGCAATTGCTACCGCCGACTTTGGGCAATACTCTGTTAATTTTGACGCTGCGGTTTATGGTGGTAGTACCACTGATGGTACTTTTGTCGCCGATGTTGCATCCAAGACTGTGGCAAGACTTGGAAAACTTGTCCGCTTCAGTCCGAGGAAATGCCACACCTAGCAATGCAGCTACCAAGCAGATTTTAGTGTTGTCAATTGTGAGTGGGTGCTTTTTGTTTTTATCTCAGGTACTAATCTACATTGCGATCGCTCAAGTCCCAACTGGAATGGCGATCGCACTGTTCTTTATCTATCCGATGGTTAGTGGTTTATTATCGTGGTTTTTGTTTCGCGATCGCCCCACTCTATTCCGCATCGCTGCGATCGCCGCAATTTGCTGCGGTGAATTGTTAGTTTTATGGGGTTCTCCCAGCATCGGTATCGGTAATACTTCAATGGGAACCAGCACCGCCATTCTTTCCGGTGTGGCTTTTGCTGCCTATATAATTCTGACGCGAGTCTGTGCTAGCAAACTGCATCCTGTAACTTTTACTTTAATTAACTTCACTACCATGTTGTTGTTGAGCTTTATCTGCTTGATGCTACCTTTGCCAAGCAGTTGGAACTTGGTAATAGTTGACCCCTCGAAAATGCTGGAATTGGTTTTAAGCGCGTTTATTTTGGGTGTGCTAACTCTTGCTGGCTATTTGCTTAACAATGTTGGTA
This sequence comes from Nostoc sp. NMS4, assembly GCF_017115095.1. GTDB lineage: Bacteria > Cyanobacteriota > Cyanobacteriia > Cyanobacteriales > Nostocaceae > Nostoc. Next base: position 20,021 of record NZ_JABXKI010000273.1, read on the forward strand.
TTAGTAAACTAGGAGCTTCGCGATCGGCGCTCATCGGTGGTAGCATCCCAGTTTTAACCGTGATTTTCGCTGGGTTAATTATTCAAGAAAATTTGGATATCGTGCAAATTCTAGGAGTGTTATTTGTAACCTTTGGCGCTGCTGCTTTCAGCTTTGAAACAATGCGAAATCAGGTTAAACCCTCTAGTCCCACGAATTAAATGGCGAGTTCAATCAGCTTAAGGGTGATGGGAGCTACTTTACCTCCCATCATCAATCTTGACACTAATACACCCCTTTGTAACTTCTCTAAATCATCTGTGACAAACAACATCCCCGACTTTTCAAAGGAAGTCGGGGATTTAAGTTTTTATAGTGCTGTATAGGTGCAGATAATACTTAATAGATCATCGACTTGTAATATATTTTTAGGGATTTAGCCTGATACAGGTAGGGAAAACACGTATATGTAAGCAGTATGAGTAGCACTGACTCCAGCAATTGAGTATGTAGTGGGAGCTTTAGCCCTTATCCTTGCGATTTATTAGTCGCTCACGGGGAAACCCTAGACGTTCGCGGACTTGCTATTGCCCTTGGCGCTACAAATCTTTAATTATTCACGCCCACTTATTTATTGGATTTCGTCAGATGGTATCTTTATTTCGGTCGTTTTCTACTAGTCTACTTAGTCTGCAATCGCCCAGACACCCAAAAAAAGAAGCTGACAGCAAAATTCAGAAGTAAAACACGCTTTCTACCTGGGTAAAAAACTTAGCTTGTGTACCTCACTTTCCTTGAAATCTGCTATATATCATACCTTGCTGCGGGTTATCCTCCTTTTATAGCAACAAACTCTCTACGTAATTCAAGTATCTCAAATATATAAAATAGCTAGTAAAAACATACTTAAAAGTAGCCAGCAAATTAGCGAAATCATGAAATTTTAAAATTCTTTCATGAAAAAAATATGAATTTATTGAAAAAAAACCTCTAGATAGTCATCACAAGGAATCCAATATGTTTTATTATATCTATGGCTAGTAACTAATGTTTCGGTTATTAGCACAAGCAATAAAGCCTTATGGGTACGCGATTCAGCCGAAATTAATCGCGGCTTTCTGTGTCAAATTATCAATACAAAAAGATAAATTAAACTTAGATTTAGTCGTCAAAATCAAAATATCATCAAACCTTGATTTCAGTAGATAGAAAATATTTAAATAGCCAGAATTTATCAACTCTAAAATAGATAAATTTATTTCAAAACCAAAAAATAGTGATATGATAAGGAACAATATTTGAAAAACAACAGGTATTTTGAAATTGGAATTATTTGCTCTACTTGATGTCTTCTATCTTCCCTCAAGCCAACGGCTGATACTGCCGAGACATCACTGGAGGTTGTGAACGGGATGATAGTTCACAACGAGTCTTATAGCTCAACCTCTAAATGTGGCTACACCTGGTAAGCAATTTGTTTTGAGACTATTCCCAATTATTTCTAGTCACTTGTGTACTACAAACAATTCACCAAAGCCGAAAAAAAGCATCTTTTTCTAGTAACAGATATCTCAGATGAAACGCGCAAACTAGTTTTTACTCCGAGTCGGCATAGTGCCATAATTAGGTGTAAGTAGCTTGACGTTGTTGCTCTTGAAAGATGAAAAAAACCAGAAAACTGGAAAGCTTTGTAGGTTAATTGCAACATAACTGACAGTTGGGAGATAAACCGCCATTAAGCTGGATTTGGTGGTGTCTCTAATTTTCCGGTTAGATGCAGATACAGTTATAGTTACAACTAACGACTCTGCTTTTGTACCAGGAAATATGCGAAAATGGTAGTTTGTGCTACCACCGATATCATCGTTATCGCATACTAATATAGTTTGAAGTAAAGACAGCTTTCAGCCAGGTGTATACTACCTATTTTCATTCGATTAAAAATTGTGTAAACGTGCTATTCAATTGTCTGTAATATGAGTAACGACATAGATCTGATCAAACGTCTTGGCCCCAGTGCGATGGATCAGATCATGCTTTATCTGGCTTTTAGTGCCATGCGGACGAGTGGGCACAGGCATGGGGCATTTTTAGACGCAGCCGCAACAGCAGCAAAGTGTGCAATTTACATGACCTATCTAGAGCAGGGACAAAACCTGCGAATGACAGGGCATTTGCATCACTTGGAGCCGAAACGAGTAAAAATTATTGTAGAAGAAGTCAGACAGGCACTAACAGAAGGCAAACTGTTAAAAATGCTGGGTTCTGATGAACCCCGCTATCTAATTCAATTGCCTTATATCTGGCTCGAAAGATATCCTTGGCAACCGGGGCGATCGCGCGTTCCAGGTAGTAGTCTGACAAGTGAAGAAAAAAGACAAATTGAGCAGAAACTGCCCAGTAATCTGCCTGATGCCCAGTTAGTTAGCTCCTTTGAGTTTCTGGATTTGATTGAGTCTTTACACAAGCGATCGCAAGAAGACTTACCAATCGAACACCAAATGCCTTTGAGTGAAGCATTGGGCGAGCATATCAAGCGCCGTCTGCTTTACTCAGGAACGGTAACACGTATTGATTCTCCTTGGGGAATGCCCTTCTACGCTCTTACCCGTCTTTCTTACACCCCAGCAGACGATCAAGAACGCACTAACATCCTAGTAGAAGATACCGCTCGGTATTTCCGCATGATGAAAAATTGGGCAGAACGGCGAGGAAACGCCATGCGCTTGCTGGAAGAACTTGATATACTGCCAGAAAAAATGCAACAGGCTAAGGATGAATTGGATGAAATTATCCGTGCTTGGGCAGACAAATATCACCAAGACGGTGGTATTGCAGTGGTTTTACAGACGGCTTTTGGTGAAAGAGAAGACTAGTAGCGCTACGTAAAATTTAAAAAGCCTATAAAGTCAGCTTTTCAATGATTTTGTCCCTTGCTTAATAGTCGGGGGATAGTTGGTCTATCTACACTGTAAGACTGTACTAAGTATCTAGGCATAAATAAATTAAAGTTTGTAGTAAGGACTTTAGTCCTGATAATCCTTGCTCTGAGCGATAAATCGCTTACTACAAACTAAAAATTTATTTTATATTTAATTATGTCCACCTACTTAGTAGTACAAAAGTAACAAAATTGCTGGTGACTTTTGTGTTGTAAGTATTTAGTTAGTTGGCATAATTTGTAAGCAGAAGGCAATTATGGCAGATTTTATATAAAAAATTTAAGAAGAATCCAGAATTCAGAATTCAGAATTCAGAATCAAGACGCTCTCTACGTTCGCGCAGCGTGTCGAAGACAGACGCTAAAAGCGTAGCTTGCAACTATTGCAGAGTACGCGGACTTGCTTGCCGCCGGCGCTATCCGCTTTTTCGGTCAGAATTCATTCTGACTCCTGACTCCTGACTCCTGACTCCTGACTCCTGACTCCTGAATTCTGTTTGATAAAAATTAATAAGTGTCTAAATCATAATAGGGTGGACATTATAATCTCCACCCTACTAATTAAGCTGTTTTCTCAGTCAATTACAAAAGACTGTAATTAATTCGTGCCGGGTTGTGTTGGAACAACAGGTTGCGTTGGAACAGTCGGTTGTGTTGGAAATGGAAGAGTCTCGTTACTTGGACTCGATCCCGCAGGAATTATAGTTGGTGTTGTAGACGAAGATGAAGCACCAACAACACTATCATCAGCACTGATACAAGTATCTAGCGCTTGAATGGCGGGAAAGTCAATTTGACTACGCAAGCCAACCACACACTGGCCAAAGCGCACGGGTAACAAACTACGTCCACAGCCATCTAAAACTGCCGGATTAGCTTCTTCCTTAGTACTTAAGCTGACACCAACTACACAGGTTGCTAACTCTTCAGGTCGCCGAGCCTTCCCACAAGAAGAAAGCGCATCTGTCGCGGAAATTTGGGTTTGCTTTTCAATTTTCACCACGCAAGCAGCCAAATCCTTTGGACGCAGTGCAGCTGCACAACCAAGTGAAGCCGCTTCTGCCGTTACACCCGCTTTTAGGAGACGACCTGCACAGACACTATAATCATTGCTGTAGGAAGCAGCGATCGCTGTGTTTGGTAAGATCGTTGCCAAGCATCCAGCTATAGCCAAAACTGGTATTGTTAAATTTCTGGAGGTGGAACTGGCTTGTTTGTTCTTACCTCTATTAACCGCTTTATTGCTCATTGACATTGCCATTCTCCAAACACCCAAAGTTATGCTAACTCAAATATCTTAAAAATCCTCTGTAATCTAAGAATTTCGGCGGTAGTAAAGTATAGATATAATTAATTATGTCGAAAGTTGTGTTAATATAACTGTTTGAAAGATAAGTAGGCAACGTAAAAAGTATTTCAGAGTAAGAATACTGCGTAAACCAATCTGATGATTGAGTAGCCTACAAAACTAAATAAACACAAAAAACTTATTGGCAGGAGTACGGCGGGACACGTCGGAATTCAGGCTTGGAAGCTATTGTGTCGGTTTTACCGAGTTAAAGCAACTAGCGCAAAAGTTGATGCCTCTACATTGGTAGGATACGTCATACCAAGGCAAGCAGCCTCACAAAACCAAGAATCCCCTGATTAAAAATCATGGGAATGTCAAAATAGAATGTTTGGGTAAAGTTTAAACAGGATTAGATTAAGGAAACTCATGTCCCGATACAGAGGGCCACGCCTCAGAATTGTCCGTCGCTTAGGCGACCTACCAGGATTAACTCGTAAAAGTGCTAGACGCGCTTATCCACCTGGTATGCATGGTCAGAACCGTAAGAAGCGCTCTGAGTATGCTATCCGTCTAGAAGAAAAGCAAAAGCTCCGCTTCAACTACGGTTTGACCGAAAAACAATTGCTGCGTTATGTGCGGAAAGCCAGACGTGTTACTGGTTCTACCGGACAAGTGCTACTGCAATTGCTAGAAATGCGCTTGGATAATACCGTTTTCCGCTTGGGTATAGCCCCAACTATCCCAGCAGCTCGTCAACTGGTAAATCACGGTCACGTAACTGTTAACGGTCGTGTGGTGAATATTGCCAGCTACCAATGCCGTCCTGGTGAAGTAATTGCCGTCAGAGATCGGGCGCAATCCCGGAAGTTGGTAGAAGCTAACTTGCAATATCCCGGCTTGGCTAACCTTCCCAGCCATTTGGAGTTTGACAAAAATAAGCTGGTTGGTAAAGTCAACAGCGTTATTGAGCGCGAATGGGTGGCATTACAAGTTAATGAACTACTTGTGGTGGAATACTACTCACGACAAGCTTAATCGTCATTTGTCTTTAGTCATTTGTCCCTAGTTATTTGCAAAGGACAAATGACCAACTACTAACCGCCAATTTGCGACATGGTACGAGTATATGTACCCGTAACGCCCGAATCGCGCCCTTTAAAGTTAATTTCTGGCTTGATTCCAAGTAAATGTCTGACTTGCTCTTGTAATTGAGCGGTGCTGACACCAGAACGTAGGGCAGTTTTTAAATCTATTTGACCAGTTTCATTTAATAAACAGGGACGCAGCCAGCCATCGGCACCCAGGCGCATCCGGTTACACCGATCGCAAAAACATTCTGACATCTGACTAATAAATCCTAGTGTCCCCTTCGCACCAGGTATTTGAAAGACATCGGCAGGGCCAGCACCACGAACTTGTGATTCTGTCAAGCCCCAGCGATCGCAAATACGTTCTCGTAAATCGGCTGAAGATACCCAACCGCGATCGCCAAACAAATGCACATTACCAATGGGCATAAATTCAATAAATCGAACGTGCCACTGTTTATCAATTGTCAGGGCGGCTAAATCGAGAACTTCGTGGTCATTAACGCCAGGAATCACCACTACATTCAGCTTCAGGGGGTCGAATCCGACCTGATGGGCTGTTTGAATCCCCTGCCAAACTTGTTGCCAACGAGAGCGTCCCTGATTACCAATAATTTGATCAAAAATGTCAGGATCAAGAGAGTCCAGACTAATATTAATTCGTCGCAAACCAGCATTATAAAGATTTTGTGCCATCGGAGCCAGCAAAAAACCGTTGGTAGTCATTGAGATATCTTGAGTTTGGGGGAGAGTTGCGATCGCACCTACCAAATCCACCACACGCGGACGTAATAAGGGTTCACCCCCAGTCAAACGAAATCGGGTAAAGCCGACTGGAATAAATACCTCTTTAATTAAAGTCAGTAGTTCTTCATCACTTAACAACTGTTGCTTGAGAATATAGTCCAGTTCTACTCCCTCTGGCATACAGTACTGACAACGAAAATTGCAGCGATCGATTAAGCTAATGCGGAGGTAGTCTACCTGGTTCATCGTTTTACTTTTATTCTCTCTGATTAATTAAAGACTTGACAAAAGTGGTTTACCCCTTCCTACTATATTTGTTGTAACTCAAGATACCGCACCACCTACTTAGGTTAGAATCTACAGATTATGGCATAATAAGCCGATCGCATCCACTCGTTAGTCATCAATCGTGCAAGACACCGACTCCATCAACGACCTTGCTGCTGCTTTACTACAGCCAGCCGATATCAGCTTTGAACTGCCCGATCCAGAAGATGAACAGATTCTAGAGTCAGATTTTCAACAGCAGCTAGAAATAGCTTGGCAGGTATGCGATCGCTTTGATTTGCAAACCGAAATCTGGCGGGGGCGAATTTTACGGGCGATCCGCGACAGAGAGAAAGTCGGTGGTGACGGACGCGGTACTGGCTTTTTGCGATGGCTAAAAGAGCGGGAAATCAGCAAAAGTCAAGCATACTCCTGGATTCAACTGGCCAATAGTGCCGATACTCTGATTGAAGATGGTAAACTTGACCCCGGATCTGTGAACAACTTCAGCAAACGGGCATTTGTCGAAACCTCCAAAGCAGTCCCCGAAGTGCAACAGATGGTGAGTGAAGCCGCCCAAAAAGGCGATCGCATCACTAGGCGCGAAGTCCGTCAACTCAGCGATGAATGGACGGCCATGTCCTCAGATTTATTACCTGAATCCGTCAAAGAAAAAGCAGCAGATAACACCCTTCCCCCGCGCTACATTGCCCCTCTGGTGAAGGAAATGGAAAAACTGCCAGAATCGCATCAAAAGTTTATCCAAAAGGAAATTGCTGCCAATCCTGATGTGGATACCCTGAAACAGGTAACAACTGAAGCGCGTAACTTGGCGAAATATCTCAAAGGTGCGGCTCAAGTCCAGGCCTTAACCCAGGAAAATGTTGATATTGAAACAGCCTTAGAAGAAGCCCAAAGAGTCGGCTGTTTGAGCATTGCTGCTGATTTGGTAAATCAAGCATCGCAAATTGAACAAACGATCGCTAAATTGTACATGACTTGGAAACGCATCGGTAATTTAGCAGATCGATTATATGTAGATACTGGCGCAAGTACACCCAACTTGCGATCGCTCCTTACTTGTTTGGAACCTCTGGGTGGTGAAATTATGGAATTGCAACTGAGTGGTGCGACTGAACACACTATTCGTTTGCAAATTCAGGAGACGAATTAGAGAATAGGCAATAGCGATGTCTACAGCGAACTACGCCTACGCAATTTATCTTTCAGTCTTTGGAATTGCTGAGAGTAAGGCACGGAGAGCGTTGTTAACAGCTTCTGATGTTTTGAATATTTCAGCAACATCAGCATCGAGGGTAACTGTTAAAGGAGCTTTTTCTTGCTGACTGGCAAAACGGTTAGGCAAGGCTTTGCGATAGTCAAAGTTATACTCTGGAAGCAAGTCATCGTCTGCATTGTTGCAGAATTCAGAAGCCTGTGAATTCTTCATAATCTCTTCGTTCTTTCTTGGTTGCTAGACGTGCGCTAATGATACGGATAAAGTTTGCTCTTGCTGTAAAACAGACCAATAATAGGCGATTGTCTTGGTCATGTCCGATGATGATTTCTCGACGTTCACCAACAGAGTGCCATTCATCATGGAATAGTAAGCTAGAGAGTCGTTAAAGACAGTCTTAGCCGCTTCAAAGCTGATACTGTGCTTGTTGAGATTCAAACTAGCTTTTTGGTTATCCCACTCAAATTCTAAATTCATGCCCTGATATGAGACTACTCTACTTGCAATGAAATCCTAATTTGTGGGAAGCAGAGCGATCGCAACAAGAGCAGCAATTGCGTAGGCGTAGCCAGCCGTAGGCATCGCGTTTGGCCGCGAAGTTACGAAATATCGCCATATCTCAAATTTTAATGAGCAGCGCAAGATGTAGCGGTGAGCGAGGAATTATGGGGCGTTGCCGTGGGTACTTGAGCAACCAGAACTATGTTCCCATTGGCATCCATTACCCAGCTTTGGGCTTCGACAATTTGAGTAGGTTCATTGACAGAATTAACTTTCTGTGATTTTTCTTCTGTGTTTCGCTGTGCCTGAACAACATCTCTTTTCTGAATACCGCCAGCACGATTCTGACTCTCAGGAGGGAGCGTGATCCAATCTGCCAGCACTGCATCATCAGCTATCAATGGCTCTGTGGGATCGGCGACTAGTCCTCCACGCCCAGTCTGAATAAATGAACTCCTTCCTATTTTTCCACCAGAATTACAACTAGCAGCAATTTGCCGCGAAGCATCAACCAAATTTACGGGTAGTTCCACTAATCCTTTACTGGGGTCAGCATCTGGTGAGTTGATTTGTACAGTGCCATTTAATGAAGGGTTTTGCTGAGAAAATGCCGTGATGTCACTTGTTGCAAGTTCACTTGGTTTTAGTTTATCTGGATCTTTAGTGTTTAACAGCCTCTCTAGGTCTGTACGGGTGCGTGGCACAAAACCAAAGATGTTTTTAGCGGTGATTGTGATTTTACCACCAGAGCCAGAGAAGCCGTTGGCGGTGATATCATTGTTTCCGTTGTTTCCGAAGGGAGTGGCGACTAGGAAGCCATTAGGTGCATTGATGGTGATATTACCGCCAGTTTTATCACCCCCGGCATTAGTGGATATTTGACTATTGCCGCGCATCAATAATAAGTCTCCCACCTGTAACCCAATATCACCACCCCGATTTGACTCACTATTAGACGTGAGTGTTCCTTCGTCTAGCAAGATAGAACGAGCAGTTACGTTTAGTGCGCCTGGTGTCCCTGGGTTACTTGCATCTCCTAAGTAGACTGCATTATCTGCAACTTTAACGCTCACACTTATTTGACCACCATCTCGGACAATCAATTGTCCTGTGGTGATATTGATTGTTCCTGCATTTCCGTAATTTAGAGTCGAAGCAAACAAACCACTAGAGTCATCTTCTACTGAGCTTCCGGCTATCTCGACTGACTTCAAGGCGTTAACAGTTATGTTCCCTCCTCTTCCTTCAGATGGAATCACCTGGGAGTTATTGACTACTCCACTAGACTCTGCTGTTACTCTTGCCCCATCTTTAATACGCAATCTCCCAGTGTTGATTGTAATGTCACCCGCCTTTCCTTCACCTACGCTTATACCAATAAATCCAGTAATAGTATTTGGCAGGGTACTACCAATTAGCTCCACGGAGTCGGAGGCATTCACTGTCAAATTTCCTGCTGCACCCTTGCCTCTAGTAGAAGTAGCTACTCTTGCACCATCCTGAACAATTAATTTCCTAGCAGTAATTGTTAAGTCTTTGCCATTTGTGCTACCTGTAGTTTGATTTATTAAGCGCACACCCTGACCAGTTATGTTAATGAAGTTGCCCTGTACCTGGATATTACCACCACCCTCACCACTAGCATCTATCTGAGATGGAAACTCTTTACCATCAGCAATTCGCTGGATTATTTGAATATTTTGGAAATTTTGGACACCTTCATATCCCAAACTCCAGCCTTGATCTGTTGGTTTCAGGCTAACTAGACTATTACTAGCAACACTTCCTAGATCAATTCGTCCCGATGCTGCTGTTAAATTTCCGCCCTCTAGGGTGATATCACCGCCAACTAATGCTAAGGTTTTACCCCGATTCACTTGTAAACCAACTGCTTGCCTGAAGATATTAGTTGTGATGCCATCTGGATTCTTTGCTTGCGATTGATTGCTGATAGGAGCCGCAGTTGCTGCAAATTGTAAACCAATGGGAACACTTACTGTCAGCAAGGGTGTAGTTAGGGGTTCTGTGGCGCTAAACTTTGTACCATCGGCAAAGTTTAAACTACTAGCTGTACTTGCAATAAATGAACCACCGATATCTAAAGAAGCACGACTACTAAAAATAATACCGTTGGGATTAATTAAAAACAGGTTTGCTGGACTCTTAGCTTTAAGTATGCCATCAATATTAGAAATGGACTTACCCGTTACCCGGCTAATAATGTTCTGAATACCCTCAGTATTTTTAAACTCAGCTATAGCCCCATTGAGTACAGAAAACTCTTTAAAACTGTGGAACAAGTTGCTTTCTAATCGGGTTCCACCCTCAATAATTGTAAGATTACCCTGTGTTGTAACTTGAGAATTATTAGGTAGAGTGCCATCTGGTGAAATTTGAGCAATAGTAGAAGTTCCAGAAAAAGCTATTGCCCCACCTATTACAATTCCTAACCCTTTAAACCAGCCAGACAAAATACTCATAATTAATAATAAACTCCTTTAAAAAACTACAATTTGCCAAATGAATTATAGTTGCGTTACACATCTATTTTAATAAACTACAATATTAAAATCATCGATATAGTTTTTGGTATTTGGTATTTGCTATTTAGTAGATATGGTAATATTTATTATTCTAGATAATATAACTTAAAGGCACAACTAGGTTGTGCCTTTAGAAAAATCTTTACTCCAATTCGAGAAAAACAGTATTTTTAACCTAAATGCTGATAATTTTGCTCATATTTAGCAATATTGTCAACTTAATTATTGAGAAGACTACGGATTAATTTACGTCTGCTTATCTTGGTATTAAATGGACAATACTGTTAAGGATTGATTAATGGCACGGGCAATTAACAAAATCGTTTATATCATTTGACCAACAAGTGCAACCCGATAGCCTAATATCTTTACCTGGAATTACTAGTGAAAATTTTGCAACTTGTTCATCTTCACCAGCACTAATAGATTGGAGTTTAGTTAGATCAAGTGTGTACTGAAATTGAAGAACTTCTTGTCTTGATATACCGTAATTCTTGAGTATCTTACCGAAGTTAGTATTCTTCAGAATCTCATGCATTTCCTGCTGAATCTCGTCTTGTAATTGCTGTAATTTTTGAGAATCAATGACTGTTTGCTGTGAAGTTTGAGATTCCATGAATTTTGATCTCCTTGAAAATTGGTAAATGTGTAAAATTATCTTGTGATGTACTAAATTACCGTGAGTTCGATTAGTGCAGCTTGGTAACGAAGGAATCAAGTATACAGAGTCTAGAGTCGCACAAAAGCATTAGGTTTTTAAAGCTCTTGTGAACTCTGATAATTATGACTTCAACTTAGCTAGTAATAATTACGCACGGTGTAACAAAACTTCATATATTTCTGTTGGATTTCTTTAAAGGATTCATGAATCTGGCTACTGACTATTGATGACTCAAGAGGATTGAGTAATTGTTACCTCCTCAAGTCTCAGACTCTGCTTACGGTTTGGATAAGTCCACAGGCTTTATTAAGGCGATCAAGTTGATTACAAAGCAGCGATGTCTATGGTGGGTTACGCCAATGCACTGATTTAAGCTGATGTGCAGCTAAATTGTATAAAACGAAAACGTAAAATTATTGTAGTGCGGGCATCTTGCCCGCATCGAATATACAAATTAAATACGCAACAGCTTAGTGGAAAGGGCGATGAAGTCATTGCAAAAAGGCGATGTCTGCGACGACTACGCCAACACACCAAAAAAAGTTATGAGAATCCCAAATTTTAATTACCAGCGCAAGATGTAGCGACAAGTGAGGAGTTATGGGGCGTTGCCGTGGGTACTTGAGCAACCAGAACTACGTTCCCATTAGCATCCATTACCCAGCTTTGGGCTTCGACAATTTGAGTAGGCTCATTGACAGAATTAACGTTCTGTGATTTTTCTCCTGTGTTTCTCTGCACTTGAACAACCACTCTTTTCTGAATACCTTCAGCACGATTCAGACTCTCAGAAGGGAGCGCGATCCAACCTGCCAGCACCGCATCATCAGCTATCAATAGCTCCGTAGGATCGGCTTGTATTCCTCCACGCCCAGTCGCAACAAATGAACTCCTTCCTATTTCTCCACCAGAATTACAACCAGCAGCAATTTGCTGCGAAGCATCAACCAGATTTACAGGCAATTCCACTAATCCTTTACTGGGGTCAGCATCTGGTGAGTTGATTTGTACAGTGCCACTTAATGAAGGGTTTTGCTGAGAAAATGCAGTGATGTCACTTGTTGGTAGGTTATTCGGGTTTATGTCTTTTGGATCGAGCTTCTCTACCTCTGCACGGGTGCGTGGCACAAACCCAAAGATGTTCTTAGCGGCGATCGCAATTTTACCACCAGAACCAAAGTTGGCGTTGGCGGTAATATCGCTATTTCCCAAAGGAGTGGCGACGAGAAAGCCATTAGGTGCATTGATGGTGAGATTACCACCAGTTTTATCATCTCCAGCATTAGTAGAGATTTGACTGTTGCGACGCATCAGTAATAAGTCCCGCACCTGTACCGCAATGTCACCGCCCTTACCTGACTCACTATTAGATGTGAGTTTTCCCTTATCCAGCAGGATGGAACGAGCGGTTATATTGAGTTCTCCTGCTAGACCTAAATTGGGTACACCCCCTTGATAGTTGACATTCTTTCGAGCTTCACTGCTTACAGTTATTGCCGCCCCATCTTTGATCAGCAATTGCCCTGTAGTTACGGTCAAGTTGCCGCCATTGCCAATCCCTTGAGTCCCAGCAAACAAGCTACTGAGCCTAGAACCATTTGCTGAAGTACCTATTAGTTCTACAGACTCAGAGGCGTTTACCGTCAAGTCTCCTCCATTTCCTGTAGCTGGTGTAAATTGGTTAGAAGAACGCTCAAGTCTGCCCTCAGAACTTGTTGATATTCTTGCCCCTCCCCCGATACGTAACTTTGCAGTGTTAATTATTATGCTGCCAGCATTTTGAGCGCCATAAGTTGCACTAAATAATCCACTGGATATTAAATCACTACCATCTGGTAAGGGAGAAATCGGGATACCTGCGATTAGTTCTACGGAATCTGAGGCGTTTATAGTCAATTTCCCCGCCAATCCCGAACCGACATTGAACATTAAGACTTGCGCTCCATCTTTGACAATCAACTTTCTGGTAGTGATATTTATATCTCCAGAGTTTCCAGTGTTGAAAGTTCCAGTAGACAACAACGCATTTAGTCCAAGTTCTACAGACTCGGAAGCGTTCACTGTCAAATTTCCTCCTGGTTGCGTTCCCAAGGTAATAGCCAATATATCTGAACTGTCAGTTACCAGCACGCGCTTACCTTGTAGGTGGATATTACCACCACCTTTGCCACTGGTATCTACAATAGATGGAATCCCAGCTTGCTGTCTTAGTTCGATGTTCTGGAAATTTTGAACACCTTCATATCCGAATGCCCAACTTTGATTCGTTGAACTGAGACTGACTAAACTATTGCCAGCAACACTTCCTAACTCAATTCTTCCCCCACTTGCTGTTAAATTTCCGCCCTCTAGGGTTATATCACCGCCTATAAGAGCTAAGGTTTTGTCTTGCTGCACCTGTAGACCGGCACCTTCTCCAAGGATATTAATTGCATTATCGGGACTTGCTTGGGATTGATTGCGAATGGGAGCCGCAGTTGTTCCAAATTGTAAGCCTATGGGAACACTTAATGTCAGCAGAGGTGTATTTTGAGGAGATGTCGCACTAAAGTTTGTACCATCAGCAAAGTTCAAACTACTCGCCGTACTAGCCACAAATGAACCGCCGATATTTAAAGAAGCATTAGACCCAAAAACAATGCCGTTAGGATTAATCAGAAAGACGTTGGCTGTGCCGTTAGCTTTGAGAATGCCATCTATATTAGAAACAGAATTGCCTGTTACCCGACTGATGATGTTCTGAATATTTATTGCATTGTTAAAGTAGGCTGTCCTTCCCGCAGAGACAGAAAACTCTTCAAAGCTGTGGAACAAGTTTGTACCACGAACTGCCCCACCGTCTATCTGGTCTATAAGCTGACCATCGATTAGCTTTGGTGTAATGATTGAACTTTCAGATCCAAGTGTGGCATCTTTTTGAACTTGAGCTAAGGCAAAACTCTCAGCAAAAGTGAGTACTTTAGCAATTACTAAAGTACTCACTATTCCTAACTTCCCGTGGCAGCTGCTTCGATTTTGAGACATTAAAAACTGGCGCTCAAAAAATAAGAGTTTATTAAAATACTGTTTTTTGCTAATTAGTTATGTTAGTACACTGATGTTATCTCTGTAGTCTAACTATTACATAAAAGCGATGTTTAGTATTTTGACATTCACTAGAATAAACTCTTTACAGCCCGAAGATTAAATTATTTAGCAGTTACAGCCTAAAGGACTGCCAGTTGATGGGCAAGGGATACACAATGCTTTTTTCACTAATACAATTTCTGGTATTGAAGCTGTTGAAGTTTCTGCCAATAATGCATTGGGTTGCTGTTCATCAACTGCATCATTAGATTGGAGTTGATTGGGGTCGAGATTGCACTGCCAATGAATTCTCAAGACTCTATATTCTAATAAGCCATACTTTTCCAGCACTGAATGTAAGTCAGCATTTTCTAGGCTTTGATCCATTTTCTGCTGAATCTCTTCTTGTAACTGCTGTAATATTTGAGGGTCTATGACTTGTTGAGAACTCATGATTGTTTTCGTTCCTGAGAGGATGTGTATAATTATTGCTTCAATTTAGTTAGCAATGATTACGCTCAGTGTCATAAAAGTTCATGTTTTCGTTTCTTTGCTAATTCTTAATCCCCGTCGCGGCAATACCCTGAAGAAATTGACGCTGGCCGATGAGAAATAATATCATTACTGGAACTGTCGCTATTGTCACTGCTGCCATCATCAAAGGCCAATTATTCGTAAATTGCTCTTGAAACTCAGCTAAGGCTAGTTGCACCGTTCTTAATTCTGGTCGTGTCGTAAATACCAGAGGCTTAAATAAATCATTCCACTCACCGATGAAGGTGAACAAAAACAACGTCACCAACGCCGGACGCGCTAAAGGTAACATCACCCGCCACAAAATTTGTAGTCGGTTCGCCCCATCGATAGCTGCGGCTTCCTCTAACTCCACCGGAATTGTCTGGAAATACTGACGTAATAAGAAAATCCCAAAGCCGCTAACCGCAGTGGGTAAAATCAGCGCCCAGTATGTATTTATCAGGTGTCCCCACTTCAATACCAAAAAGATCGGAATCACCAATAACTGAAAGGGAATCACTAAAGTTGCTAAAACGACTAATAGCAGTGCTTGTCGTCCCCGAAACTTCAATCGTGCTAGGGCGTAACCAGCTAAAGCAGAAGTGACAATCTGAAACGCCGTCACAGCGATCGCTACCAAGGTAGAATTAGCAAACGCCAGCAAAAATTTTCCCTGTTGCCACGCAACGCGGTAATTTGCTAAAGACCAGTTATTTTTGGACAAATTTTCTGGGCTGGTGGCCGTCGGTGCAAAGGAGGTGAGAAAGACCACAAACAACGGTAGTAAAACGATAAATGCCCCTAGCAGTAAGATTACTAGGCTGAAAAAATCGCCAGATTTTAGATTCCAGTGTGATTGGGACATAACTTAAAACTGCAAAGCATTTATTTTGCTAGAACTACAGCATCGCCTTCGGCAACAGTTAATCTATAAACAAAGTCTACTTGTTAAGTTAAATTAAACCACAGTGATTGTTACCCTCAGTTCATAGGGTAAATTCAATCCTGGTGTCAAATAATTCAGGTTTACAGGGGTAAAGATAACCATGCAGCAGCTTACAGACCAATTTAAAGAACTAGATTTCAAGAGCGAAACATACAAAGATGCTTATAGCCGAATTAATGCGATCGTGATTGAAGGGGAACAAGAAGCCCATGAAAATTACATCACATTAGCCGAACTGCTGCCAGAATCTCATGATGAATTGATTCGCCTCTCCAAGATGGAAAGCCGACACAAGAAAGGATTTGAAGCTTGTGGGCGCAATTTGGAAGTCACCCCAGATTTGCCATTTGCCAAGGAATTTTTCTCTGGACTACACCAAAATTTCCAAACAGCCGCCGCCGAAGGTAAGGTGGTCACTTGTCTATTGATTCAGTCTTTGATTATCGAATGTTTTGCGATCGCAGCATATAACATTTACATCCCCGTTGCCGATGCTTTTGCCCGCAAAATCACCGAGGGAGTAGTAAAAGAAGAATACAGCCACCTCAACTTTGGCGAAGTTTGGTTGAAAGAACATTTCACAGAATCCAAAGCAGAATTTGAACTTGCAAATCGCCAGAACCTACCCATAGTCTGGAAAATGCTCAACAAAGTAGAGGGTGATGCCCACACAATGGCAATGGAAAAAGATGCTTTAGTAGAAGATTTTATGATTCAATACGGTGAAGCATTAAGTAACATAGGTTTCACGACTCGTGATATCATGCGCTTGTCAGCCTACGGACTCATAGCCGCTTAGAAGAGTGCTGAGTAACGAGTGCTGAGTGCTGAGTAGTTCAAATTCAGAACTTCAGAACTCAGGACTTAGGACTCAGGACTGCTGAACCACCTCATATTCCACGACCTCAAGACAGCATAAGCCTAATAATCACTACATGTTTGGTCTAATTGGACATCTGACTAGTTTAGAACACGCTCAAGCGGTAGCTCAAGAATTGGGATACCCAGAATATGCCGATCAAGGGCTAGACTTTTGGTGCAGCGCCCCACCACAAATTGTCGATACCATTATTGTCACCAGTATAACTGGGCAAAAAATTGAAGGACGGTATGTAGAATCTTGCTTTTTGCCGGAGATGCTGGCTAGTAGGCGCATCAAAGCCGCAACGCGCAAAATCCTCAACGCTATGGCCCATGCACAAAAGCATGGCATTAACATTACAGCTTTAGGCGGATTTTCCTCGATTATTTTTGAAAACTTTAAGTTAGACCAGTTTAGCCAAGTCCGCAACATTAAACTAGAGTTTGAACGGTTCACCACAGGAAATACACATACTGCCTACATTATTTGTAAGCAGGTGGAAGAAGCCTCAAAACAACTGGGAATCGATCTTTCAAAAGCCACTGTTGCTATATGTGGGGCAACTGGGGATATTGGTAGTGCAGTTACTCGCTGGCTAGATGCGAAAACAGATGTCCAAGAACTTTTGTTAATCGCCCGCGATCAAGAACGCCTCAAAGAACTCCAAGACGAACTGGGGCGAGGGAAAATTATGGGTTTGACAGAAGCACTGCCCCAAGCTGATATTGTAGTTTGGGTTGCTAGTATGCCCAGAGGCGTGGAAATTGACCCGACCACTTTGAAACAACCCTGTTTGTTGATTGATGGTGGCTATCCTAAAAACTTAGCAACAAAAGTTCAACATCCTGGTGTATATGTGTTAAATGGTGGGATTGTAGAGCATTCCCTGGATATTGACTGGAAAATTATGAAAATCGTCAATATGGACGTACCAGCCCGCCAGTTGTTTGCTTGTTTTGCCGAATCAATGCTGCTGGAATTTGAGAAGTTATACACGAACTTTTCGTGGGGACGGAATCAGATTACCGTAGACAAAATGGAGCAGATTGGTAAGGTATCAGTGAAACATGGATTTAGACCTCTGCTGGTTTAGTCATTGGCCATTAGTCATTTGTTATTTGCAAAGGACAAAGGACAACTGACAAAGGACAAAGGACAAAGGACAAAGGACAGATAACCTATAACTCGTAATTATAACCCCTACGATGGCAACTACCGAGCGTAAACCGCTACTGTTAGATTTTGAAAAACCCCTAGCAGAACTAGCAACCCGAATCGATCAGATTCGGCAACTTGCAGAAGAAAATGGTGTCGATGTTTCTGGTCAAATTCGTCAACTAGAAGTACGCGCCAAGCAACTACGTGAGGAAATTTTCACTAGTCTATCACCCTCCCAGCGATTGCAAGTCGCTCGTCATCCGCGTCGCCCTAGTACTCTCGATTACATTCAGGCTATTAGTGATGAATGGATGGAATTACATGGCGATCGCTGTGGTGGTGACGATCCGGCTTTAGTTGGTGGTGTTGGTCGGCTGAGTGGGCAACCTGTGGTGATGTTGGGTCATCAAAAAGGGCGCGATACTAAAGACAACATTGCCCGAAACTTTGGAATGCCTTACCCTGGCGGCTATCGTAAAGCCATGCGGTTGATGGAACACGCCAATAAGTTTAGTATGCCGATACTAACCTTTATTGACACGCCAGGAGCTTGGTCTGGGGTAGAAGCAGAACATCAAGGTCAAGGAGAAGCGATCGCTTACAACTTGCGGGAAATGTTTTGTTTGGATGTGCCAATTATCTGCACAGTTATCGGTGAAGGTGGTTCTGGTGGCGCACTCGGTATTGGCGTAGGCGATCGCCTACTCATGTTTGAACACTCCGTTTATACCGTCGCCACTCCCGAAGCCTGTGCCGCCATTTTGTGGAAAGATGCTGGTAAGGCTCCCCAAGCCGCCGTCGCCCTAAAAATTATTTCCCACGACCTGAAAAAATTGGGAATTATCGACCAAATACTGCCTGAACCCACTGGTGGCGCTCATTCCGACCCCTTAAAAGCCGCCACTACTCTCAAGCAAGTGCTAATGGAAAATTTAGACGAACTCAATCGTTTAACTGCCCCAGAACGCCGCCAACTGCGCTATGAAAAATTCCGCAAAATTGGTGTTTTTACAGAAGTTGCCCACTAACAGCACCGCATAATGATTGATTAGTAAAGTAGCAATGCTATAATTGCCTATGTGCTTAAAGATTTTTAACAATCTAGCCATAGGCATTTGCATATTTGGGAATTCTACTCAATTTGATTGAGTGGGTTTTGTATTATGTAAATAATCTAAATTTGAATGTACTATGTACCGCGTGGTTTTCCAGGCAACAATTTGTTGTCTTTACTGCTGAAACCCACAACATGGTAACTGTTGTGCTGCATCATAGCATCTACTTAATGAAAATCATCAGATTTTTAGATTCCTTTAATCTATGCCAAACCGAGAAGTGTGAATAATGGGGTGGTGATAGGCTTTGGGAACTGCCAAAAAATTGGGAGACACCATGAGTGTTCAGCAAAAACGACGCGCCCTGATTACTGGGGCAAGTAGTGGAATTGGGAAAGCAACCGCTTTAGCCTTTGCGAAAGCGGGAATAGATGTCGCCTTAGTTAGCCGTTCTTTGGATAAGTTGGAGGCGGTAAGAGAAGCATTACAGCATACTGGGGTGGAAGCAAAAGCTTACGCTGTAGATTTAGCGCGGATCTCCGAAGTCAAAGAAAAGATCCAAGCGATCGCTCTTGACTTTGGTGATATAAACATTCTGGTAAACAATGCTGGCATCGCCTATACAGGCACTTTGAGCGAAACTCCCCTAGAGGACTGGCAGCAGGTAATTGACTTGAATCTGACTGGCGTGTTTCAGTGCATTGTGGGGATTTTACCTTCAATGCGCGATCGAGGCACAGGCACAATTATCAACGTCGCCTCAATTGCCGCCAAGCAACCCTTTGCCGGTTGGGGAGCATACAGCGTCAGCAAAGCCGGTTTGATAGCCCTCTCTCAAACCCTGGCACAAGAAGAACGCAGCCACGGCATTCGTGTAACAGCTATCTGTCCCGGCGCAGTCAATACCGAACTTTGGGATACAGAAACAGTCCACGTTAACTTAGACCGTTCCAAAATGTTAACCCCAGAAATTGTGGCTCAGTCAATTCTCTACACAGTTCTGTTACCACAACAGGCAGTGATTGATGAATTGACCCTGATGCCCAGCGCTGGCGCACTCTAATTAGTCTTTTGTCCTTTGTCTTTTGCAAATGACCAATGACCAATGACTAATGACCAATGACAAAACCATAACCAAGACTGAATCATGACTATTGCTAGTTCCAACGGTTCCAATAGCTCTCAATCGCCTCTGATTCCCGACTTGGCAGAAGCCATAACTCCTAGACCCGATCGCAATACTCATAACGGGCGAAAAGCAGATGTGTTCTCGCCAACAGAGGAACAGATGGAGGAAATGAAGGATGCCGTGCGGACACTAATACTGGGAGTTGGCGAAGATCCCGAACGCGAAGGACTTCTGAAAACACCCAAACGAGTAGCCGAGGCAATGCGGTTTCTTACTAGTGGCTACAACCAATCTCTTGAAGAACTCGTTAACGATGCCATCTTTGATGAAGGGCATAGCGAGATGGTACTTGTTAGAGATATTAACTTCTTTAGTCTGTGCGAACACCACATGCTGCCATTTATGGGTAGAGCGCACGTTGCCTATATCCCCAACCAAAAAGTTGTCGGACTGAGTAAGCTAGCCCGGATTGTTGAGATGTATTCCCGTCGCTTACAAGTACAAGAGAGGTTAACTCGTCAAATTGCCGAAGCAATCCAGACTATTCTGGAACCTCAAGGCGTTGCCGTAGTAATGGAAGCTAGCCACATGTGCATGGTGATGCGTGGCGTTCAAAAACCAGGTTCTTGGACTGTCACTAGCGCAATGGTTGGTGTGTTCCAAGACGATCACAAAACCCGTGAAGAATTTTTTAACTTAATTCGCCACCAACCAGCGTTCTTTTAAGTGCTGAGTGCTGAGTTGGGAGTTAATTCACAACTCATCACTCCTAACTTTTAAGTAACTCAATGTTCTTGAGACTGTGAAATAGGAGTGCTACTTTATCTAAATCCTTATCTCCTGGTGTCCGTTCCACACCACTAGATAAATCAACGCCGCTAGGATTAACCTGATTTAGGGCTTCCACAATATTATCGGCTGTTAGTCCCCCTGCTAAAAGCCAAGGACAACTAGGGCTAAATTCTTTTAGCATCTTCCAATCTAAAGTTTTGCCTGTACCACCCAATTGTTGCGGATGGTAAGCGTCAAGTAGCAAAGTATCCACATATTTTGTGTAATCAGCTGCTGTGTCAAGATGCTCAATATTACGAATTCTCAATGCTTTAATAATTTCAATATTGGGTAAAACTTGACGTAATTGGTAACAAAAATCTGGTGATTCATCTCCGTGTAACTGCACACCAGTCAACCCAGAATCAGCAACTATCTGACTAATTTCAGCGATACTAAGATTGGCAAAAACCCCAATTGTATCAATATTTGCCGGGAGTTCTGCCACTGCTGCCCGAATTTGGGATGTAGTCACGTAACGAGGTGAGTTTGGTACACAAATAAATCCTAGTGCCGTTGCGCCTAGAGAAGCGATCGCTATAGACTGCTGTGGTTGAGTAATGCCGCAAATCTTAACGCGCATAAATATTTAACAAATTTAAACTAATTATCAAAAAAGTCTAAACTATCTCAAAAAATTTTGGGCCTTGTAACTTTATAATCTTGTAGGCTTACACTTACTTTTCGATTCAGGAGACAAAAGCTTGATTTCCTCTATTTTACTAGCAGTAGCTGCATCTGTTCCCCCTACACCTGTGTGGAATCCCACAGTAGGAATCATCATCAGCATCAGTAGCTTAGTAGTTGTTTTACTAAGTACTAAGATTGAAAAACCCCTAGTTGGCCCCAAGTTCCCTATTCTGCCAATTAGTATTCCCACATTCGCTGCTGCTATGGCTTTTGGTCATATTATCGGCATTGGCATCGTTTTAGGATTGACTAACATCGGTCGTCTGTAGTTTTGTGATGGCAGAGGTGTTACTTGTAACCCCGCTATCAATGCAAAACTCCTAAAAATGATTTTGGGTTGGGGAGTGGGAAAAGCAAGGGTGCAGGGAGCAGGGAGAAAAGTTTTCCCCTCTGCCCCCCGCACCCCCCTCTGCCTCTTTTCAATGCCCCATGCCCAATGCCCAATGCCCAACAGTCATTAATTGTCTATTGTAGAAATAAGAGTATTTCGTCAGTTGTTAATACCGAATTGATGCTCAATATAAATGTGTATACGAATATGCATAGTATTTCGGTATAAAAAGTACTGGCGATATCTAGTTTTAGGGCAGTGTAATGCAAACAAATTGGAGAATTGGGTCATTATTTGGAATTCCCCTATTTTTAGACCCGTTATGGTTTGTGATTTTAGGGTTGGCAACTCTGAATTTTGGGGTAGCTTACCAGGAATGGGGAAGTGTTATAGCTTGGAGTGCTGGAATAGTTATGGCACTGCTACTATTTGGTTCGGTGCTATTACATGAATTGGGTCATAGCTTGGTAGCCCGATCGCAAGGTATTAGAGTTAATTCAATTACCTTATTTATGTTTGGCGGGATTGCTGCCATTGAAGAAGAATCTAAAACTCCTTTCAAAGCTTTTCAAGTAGCGATCGCTGGGCCTTTGGTGAGTATAATCCTATTTGCCCTGCTCCGTGTGGCAGCTTTTGTCATACCTGATACTAATCCCCTCAGTGTCATGGTCGGAGATTTGGCGAGAATTAACTTAGTGGTGGCTCTATTTAACCTAATTCCCGGCTTACCTCTAGATGGGGGGCAAGTGTTAAAAGCAGCACTATGGCAAATTACAGGTAATCGTTTTCAAGCCGTACACTGGGCTGCAAAGGCGGGGCAAATATTAGGTTATACTGCGATCGCTTTGGGATTTATTGTCGATTTTATCACCAGAGAGTTAGTAACTGGTTTGTGGATTGCGTTGCTCGGTTGGTTTGCTGTCCGCAACGCCAGCAACTATGACAACATGACCACACTGCAAGAAAGCCTACTCAAGGTCGTGGCCGCCGATGCGATGACCCGTGAGTTTCGGGTAATTGATGCTGACCAGACATTGCGATCGTTTGCCGATTTATACCTGTTAGAAACCACTCCCTCACAGGTTTATTTTGCCGCTTCTGATGGACGTTACCGGGGTCTAGTTTCCATTGACGATTTTCGTTTAACCCAAAGGGGTGAATGGGAAACCCAAACTTTACACAGCATTGTACATCCCCTCACAGAAATACCTACCGTTACCGAATCAACATCGATCGCTGAGGTAATTAACAAACTAGAAAATGAGCAGTTACCTCGAATTACCGTCCTTTCTCCGGCTGGTGCTGTCGCTGGTGTAATTGATCGGGGAGATATTGTGCTAGCGATCGCCCAAAAGTTAAATTTCCAGATAACCGATGCTGAAATTAAGCGCATCAAGTCAGAAGGTAGCTATCCGCCTGGGTTACAACTGGGAGTAATCGCCAAATCAACTACAAATTAAACCGTCATACACTCGTCATAGGTTTGCAATAGATACGTCAAAAGCGTATGTGATATTTAATTTGGTATTTGGTTACAAAATGCTTTTTTTGGGTAAAAGGTAGGACTTCCTACCTTTTTTATTTTTAAAAGCATGACATAACTGAATTAGATGCGCATTGGGCATTGGGCATTGGTTATTAATTCTTCCCCCCTGCCTCCCCTGCCTCCCTCATCCCCCCAGTCGCCAGTCTGGACGCGACCTGTTGAAAAATTAAATTAAAACTTCCAGTTTAAAGTGAGTAAAATGTAGGAACGTGATATACTACACCTCTCACTTACCCTGGTTTTATGGCACTGCCAATTGTTGCAATTATCGGACGCCCAAATGTGGGCAAATCCACCCTGGTTAATCGACTCGCCGGGGAACAAACGGCGATTGTCCATGATGAACCGGGAGTGACACGCGATCGCACTTATCTTCCAGCTTTCTGGAATGGTCGGGAATTTTTAGTGGTAGACACTGGTGGTTTAGTTTTTAATGATGATACCGAATTTTTACCACTGATTCGCCAACAGGCAATGACAGCCCTTGCAGAAGCCTGTGGCGCTATTTTTGTCGTCGATGGTCAAACAGGCCCCACATCGGCAGACCAAGAAATCGCCGAATGGATGCGCCAACAACCCGTACCTGTGCTACTAGCTGTAAATAAATGTGAATCCCCAGAACAAGGCTTAATCCAAGCTGCCGATTTTTGGGAATTGGGATTGGGCGAACCTTACCCCATCTCCGCGATTCATGGTAGTGGTACAGGAGAGTTACTTGACGAGTTAGTTAATCACATCCCTGCTATTGAAGACATTCCAGACACGAATGAAATCAAAGTAGCAATTGTGGGCCGCCCGAATGTCGGCAAATCGAGCTTACTCAATTCTTTTGTTGGGGAAGAAAGGGCAATTGTCAGCCCCATTTCCGGCACAACCCGCGATGCTATTGATACCGTCATTGAACGAGAGGGACAAACTTACCGCTTAATTGACACCGCCGGTATTCGCAAAAAGAAGCACATCGAATACGGCACAGAATTCTTTAGTATTAACCGGGCTTTCAAAGCGATTCGCCGTGCTGATGTGGTTTTATTAGTAATAGATGCTGTAGATGGAGTCACCGAGCAAGACCAAAAATTAGCTGGGCGGATTATCGAAGAAGGCCGAGCTTGCATCATCGTCGTTAATAAGTGGGATGCTGTCGAAAAAGACTCTTACA
>NZ_JABXKI010000103.1 GCF_017115095.1 Nostoc sp. NMS4
GAAGATTTGAGGATTAAAAATATGGTGAAAAATCACTGTTTAGCCAAGTCTATTAATGATGCATCTTGGTATCAGTTTCGTGTCTGGCTTGAGTACTTTGGGAAGGTATTTAAACGGGTCACGGTTGCGGTTAATCCGCAATACACTAGTATTGAATGCTCTAGCTGTGGTGAAGTTGTTAAGAAAACACTATCTACACGAACGCACGTATGTTCGTGTGGATGTGTGATGGATAGAGATGAAAATGCAGCTAGAAATATCCTTAGTCGAGGATTGGGTACGGTAGGGCATATCGAAACCTCTGCGCTAGACGTAGGCAACGCTTGCGGAGATGAAACCTCTACTCATGAAGAGTGAAAACCTGCATGAGCAAGTTATGTCTTAGATTCAAGAATCCCCGTCGATTTATCGCGGGGAGTGTCAAGTGTATAACTAATACAAAGTTGCTTTTGCTTGCTATTCAAAGCGAATCATCTCACTAAATGCTTGACTACAGTACGTTTCCTTCACAATACAAAAATAGTATTTATCTAAATTTGGTGTAATTGCTGACACCATTACCAAAATGAGTTACAAATGAGCAGTCATTGACTTGGAAAGTGAACATCTAGTCAAGACACATTAGAACTATTCATTGGGAAAATTCTTCTTTTCCAAAGGCAATTATTTGCAGCCAGGGTTATTCATGTCCTGGCTATTCCCTCATTCTCATATCCGCATCAAATAAACCGTAATCTCTTTAGGAGACACTAACTCATGGACTATCAAAGCCCTTTAAGCAAAAAATCCTCGCGCCGTGGGGTAATAGTGAGTGGAGCAGTTGGTGGTATAGCGACTGCGTTAGGTTTGCCGCTGATTTCCCAGAAGGCTGATGCTCGGACTACAACTGCTGGGCGAAACGATGTAAAAATTTTGAATAATGCTCTTTATTACGAACATCAGGCAATTTGGGCTTATGGTGCTGCTGCTAGCAAACTGACTAATACTGAAGTTGGTAAAGCTGTTTTGGCTTTGGCGCTCCGCAACCAAGCCGATCATAAAAAGCATCGAGATGCTTTAGCAGCTACGATCACTAGTTTGGGGGGAACTCCAGTAAAAACAGAGTCTAACTATGATGTTTCATCATACATCAAAAGGGGTGAGGGGAACTTGGATAGCGATGTGAATATTGCCAAGCTGGCTTTAGCTTTGGAGACTGATGCTGCGATCGCCTATAGCCACGAAATTGCTAAGTTGAAAACTCCAAAGTTGATTACTGTCGGCGCGAGTATCGGTTCTACTGAGGCTGCCCATGCTGCGGCTATTCGTGCCACTTTTAAAGCACTTGGAGTAAATCTCGAAATCGTACCAGCCTCTTTTGTTAGCTCTGAAAATCGTGAAGCCTGGGTACTGAAGGTATAGAGAGAGAGGAGATGGGGAAATCTCAATGCCCCATCCCCATTAATTATTGATTAGCTTTCCAGTTTGCCAAATCAGCTAAAGAGCGATCGCGGTAACGTCCATAACGCTCTGGTTTACTTTTGATTTTCATTCCTAAATCGGGAAAAATCCCAAAGTTAGGCGGCATTGGTTGGAAATGCTTGGGTGAAGCGGAACTAATAAATTCTAATAACGCACCCATCATTGTTGTTGGTGGTAAAATTAAAGCTTCTTTACCTAAAGCTAACCGCGCTGCATTAATTCCCGCCAAGCAACCACCCGCAGCCGCCGCAGTATAACCTTCAGTACCAATCAACTGTCCAGCAGCCAATAATGTCGGACGCTCTTTAAATTGCAAGGTAGGATGCATTAACTGGGGAGCATTAATAAAAGTGTTGCGGTGCATCACTCCCAGCCTGACAAACTCTGCTTTTTCTAAACTGGGAATTAACTGAAAGATTCGCTTTTGCTCACCCCAACGCAGATTAGTTTGAAATCCTACCATGTTCCACAGTTGACCAGCTTTATCTTCTTGTCGCAACTGCACCACAGCATAAGGACGTTCGCCTGTGCGAGTATCTGACAACCCCACTGGCTTCAGGGGGCCGTAACGCATGGTATCTTCGCCGCGCTGTGCTAGTTCTTCTATGGGTAAACAAGCTTCAAAAAATTTCGCCGTTTCCCGTTCAAAACCCTTGAGTTCTGTTTGTTCAGCTTGACAAAGTTCTTCTCGAAAGTGCAAGTACTGCTCTTTATTCATTGGGCAGTTGAGATAAGCAGCTTCACCTTTGTCATAACGTGATGCCATAAAAGCAATGTCACGATTAATCGATTCTCCCACGATAATCGGACTAGCTGCATCAAAAAAGCTCAGGTATTCCATCCCTGTAAAGCGTTGCAAATCTTCTGCTAAGTCGGGACTAGTTAAAGGCCCGGTTGCTAAAACCACAATCCCTTCAGGAATCGCAGACACTTCACCTCGACGGAATTCAACTAAAGGATGATTCGCTAAAGTTTCAGTTAAATCTCGGCCAAATTGTCCCCTGTCTACAGCTAGCGCCCCACCAGCAGGTACGGCGTGTTCATCAGCTTTCGAGATGACAATCGAACCGAGTTGGCGTAATTCTTCGTGCAATAATCCCGCCGCGCGATCGCTTGCCATTGCCCCAAAGGAATTACTACACACTAATTCTGCTAAATGTTCTGTATGATGAGCAGGACTAAATCGTTTTGGACGCATTTCATGCAGAATCACTGGTACTCCAGCTTGCGCTATTTGCCAAGCTGCTTCTGTCCCAGCTAGTCCACCTCCAATTACTTGTATCGGTTGTTGTTCCATAGTTAAATT
>NZ_JABXKI010000008.1 GCF_017115095.1 Nostoc sp. NMS4
GTTTTGGCAGTGGTGGTTTATTTGCAACTCTAACTGGTGCGCCAACTCTCACCGCGTCTGATTTTGTCTTGCAAGGGTAGTTCATCCCAAACACGAAACGAAATTGAATCCTTTGCTATAGCAGTCCTAAATTATTTGTAAAAAGAAACTAACCGCAGAGACGCAGAGAACGCAGAGAGAGGAATCAGAGATTTTCACGACTCATTTAGGATTGCTCTAACAATGCTGCACTATTTAGAGACTTCCAAATAAAAAAATACCCAAAAAACTCTCTTCTCCTCATTTCTCTGTGTCGCGCCAGTCGCTACAACGGGGGGAACCCCCGCAACGCGCTGGCTTCTCTGTGTCTCTGTGGTTCGTTTATCGACCTATTTAGATAAACGAGTCATTTCAAACAATTGCTGGGCATTACTTCCTAAAAAAGCATCAAAAAGTATCTGCTTTCCAGATTCCACTTCTACTAGATAGCGCTGGGCAATTTCATAATAGGCATAAGTCCAAGGAATCGAAATTTCTGCACCACTGTTATCATCTAATACTGTCACCATTTCTGTTACTGCTTGAGTTGCAGTTTGCCGCAAACCACAAGCGACATTTCCCTCTATCTCTGCTTTCATTGGTACACCCAGGTTAGCCAAACCATTGGCGGTAGTATCAATGTCTGGATATTCTGGAGTATTCTGTGCGTTAATGTAGCCTGTAAAGTGGTTCACAGCATATCCGTGCAGCAACACCCAAGCCCCATACTGAGTAACCTCATTCACCTCTTCGACAACAGAACGCTGGGGAGGTTGCCAAGGACGGGTAAAAACTTGCTGGAGTTGTTTGGCGATGGTTTCAGTTTCAATATTTGGGTCTTTTTCTAGAAGAATCAGGGGTGAAGTCAGTTTGTCTGGGATTGAAGATACTACTTTAGAGATGAGTTGAGTAATCTTAGTAGGCAATTCATCGACAATCAACTCGCTGATAAAAAGTTTAGGTAAGTTATATTCCTCTTGCTGTGGATGACGATAATGACGGGCGTACAAATGAGTTTGAGCAAAAGTATACTCTCCAGCCGCCACGTAACCCAATGCTTCTGCAAGTTGTCCCAGGTAGTCAATTCCCAAGTTAACTTGACCCTGTGGAGTATCTACTAATAAACGCAATGACCGCAAGGCGATGTGGTCGTTGGCGACAGTTCCACCGGCAGCAGTAATCATTTGCTGGTAGGTACAGGCATGATTTACCCTGGCGCTGTATTCTTGCCAAAGTAATTTCCATAAATTAAGGGCGATTTCATTTGTCATTTGTCATTTGTCATTTGTCATTGGTTATTTACCGCGTCTCCCTCATCCTCTAAAAACTTAAAATCTCGCTGATAATCTGAAGGGCGATTTGAATTTGGTCGCTGTCGATAATTAGAGGGGGACAAAAACGAATTGCTGCTTTACCGCAACCTAGTAATAATAAACCCCGTAAAAAAGCTTCTTGGATAATGCGATCGCGCAATTTATAATCGAGATTACCCTGTTCATCTAATAAATCTACCGCAACCATCAAACCCTTACCTCTTGGCGGCGATACTCTGGGAAATCTTTGATGCAACTCGCTAAGACTAGCTTGTAATAATTCTCCCATCTGGGTGGCGTTAGTCATCAAACCACTTTCCAGCAGTCGCAATGTGGCAATACCAGCAGCACAAGCCACGGGATTACCGCCAAATGTAGTAGCGTGAGAACCGGGAGGCCAAGTCATTAACTCTGGTCTGGCTAGTATCGCTCCTAATGGCATACCACTGGCGATACCTTTAGCAGTAGTAATGATATCAGGCATGACACCCCAATGCTCGATCGCAAATAAGCGACCAGTCCGCCCCATCCCCGCTTGTACTTCATCCACTACCATCAGAATACCGTGGCGATCGCATATCTCCCGAATCCGTTTCAAAAAACCATCTTCGGGGACGATATACCCGCCTTCTCCTTGAATCGGTTCGACGACGATCGCTGCTACTTCTTGCGGTGGTAAAATTGTCGTGAATAGCTGTTGTTCTAAGTAATCTAAGCTAGCGTGAGTGCCGTAGGGAATATGAGTCACCCCAGGAACTAAAGGCCCAAAGTTAGCTCGCTGCACTGTTTTAGAACCGGTGAGAGACATTGCTCCATAAGTGCGTCCGTGAAATGCACCTAAGAATGCCACAATTAGCGATCGCTTGGTGTAATATCTAGCTAGTTTGATTGCTCCTTCGTTGGATTCTGCCCCGGAATTGGTGAAAAATACCTTTGCGGGAAACACAGCATTACTCTGTGGCTGGGGAAAAGGAGCGCGAATCGCTAATTGTTCCGCCAGTTCCACCATCGGCTCATAATAAAAATCTGTCCCTGACATGTGCAGCAGCCGCGCCGACTGTTCTTGAATTGCCTTGACGACTTCTGGGTGAGCGTGTCCGGTGGCGGTAACGGCAATACCTGCGGTCATATCTAGAAATACATTGCCATCCACATCTTCTACCATACAGCCCTGACCGCGAGCTACAACTAACGGGTAATCGCGGGTGTAAGAAGGGGAAGTTACGGCGCGATCGCGTTGTACAATTGCTTGAGCGCGAGGTCCAGGTAAAGCAGTTATTAAACGAGGGATACGAGGTAAATTTAGGTTAATAGGGATACTTAACATAATTTTTTCGATTTTTTAAAGATTACTGATGATTAAACGCTAAAGCTTGATTGCTTACAGTAGCATTTGATGCCATTAGTGTAGAAATTACGCATTTACCGAAAAA
>NZ_JABXKI010000308.1 GCF_017115095.1 Nostoc sp. NMS4
CTTCAACCGCGTCGTGTAATAGGGATGCGATCGCTTCATCCTCATCCCCTCCATCTTCCAACACCAGCGCCGCAACACTCAACAGGTGAGAAATATAAGGAACACCAGTTACCTTGCGAGTTTGTTGAGCATGAAGGCGAGTTGCATATACCAACGCCTGTTCAAATCGCTCTGTGAGTTTTGTCATTGGGTGAATCTTGAGTGCTTAAATGAATCAGTAAGTGAGCGAGTGCTTGAACCATCGGGCGCGTCGAAACATCTTGTCCTCGCTCCAAGTAGTGGATGCTCCCTTGAAGAATTGGTACTTTGGATTGGATGCGATCTGCTGAAAGCAGCAGCGCTTCGCTATCGGTAACTCCGTGATAATCGCTATGAATAAGGGCAATAATGTTCAGATTTAGTTGAGAGCAAAACTGTTCCCATGCTGGAACTTTGTTCATATCCCCAGCCAAAATTACCGAATGAGTAGCATGAGACATAATTAACTCATTCTTCTCATCGATCTTTCCGCCCACATCCACAATAGTTAGAGATTCACTTGCATCCCTTACCCACCTTGCCCTCACAGCCGCAAACTCGGGCGTGAATTTAGCTTTATAAGCCGCCTTTAACTGTCGAGCCAACTCAGGATTGTGCCGTACCGCCTCAGAATACCAAGAGCCTTCACCATCAGGACAAGCGGTAAGTATAAGGGGATAAGGCGCTCCTGGGATGCGGCGTATGGCTTGCTTTAATCCTTCTCTTAGGCAGGACTTCCCAGAGTGGGGAGGGCCGCAAAGCACAACTTTCATCACAAAGGGTGCCTCTGCAAAACCTCAATCTATCAAATCGCCAAGCTTGTACGTTGGGTTATGGGTGATGGCGATAACGTATTTTCCCAACTTTGGGTCAAAAACGCCAACAGCTCCATAAAGATGACAAACCTTGTGCGCCACTACACAAGCGACAGGTAAGGAAGCTGGCCCATTAATTTTGAGTAGTGGACCCCCTGATAGTTGTCCCAACTTGCTCATTTGTTCCAGACGCGCTGTTGCATCGCGGACAATCTGGTCATTTTGGGCAGGTTCTCCAAATCCGACTTTCAAGACATCGCCCTCTAGCTCAATGTTGTAAGTAGTCATCAACCCTTGCTCCTGTAGGAATAGCTCTATCTTACAAAGCGTTGGAAGTCGCTAGTTCCATGTGGCATTACTCTAGGGCATGGAACATAAGCTGTAGGGGCGTATAGCTATACGCCCCTACCATGCAAAGATACAGCGAAACGGTATGAGTCTAATGTCTGAGCAATTCTTTCGCGACTCGCCTAGTGTAGAACTACTGCAATGGTTAGCACGGGGTTCCCTTAAGCAAAATTTAGCTAGAGCGGTGCGTTTGTGGGTATGGTTGCGCCTGCTTTATGGAGACGAGACTGAGCGACTCAATCTTTTAGACTGTTTCACCTACGCCCAGTGGCGCGATGCTTTTTTTAGCCCCACTCATCCCAAAGGAGAAGAGGTTCCTCGTCACAATGACCCTCAATGTTCCTGTAATAAGAGTATTGCCGAATGGCTGTTTAATGCAAGGACGAATATTGAAGAACCAGAGTGGCGACGACAAATTGAGCAACACGCTGGCATTGAAGAGAATGTGCTTTCTAAGTGGTTACAAAAACCGCTGTTTTCCTTGACAAGGCGGATGCTTTGTGGTGATTTGCAAACCCTAGTACAACTTCAATGGCTCGAATACAGTAATCGACAATACTATCGGGTAAAACTATTTCCAGCGCGACCTACTGCAAGTAGTGAAGGTCTTCAGGACGCTAAATTGGGGACTGATGAGCTAAATTTTTTGCCTCCAGATTTAGCTGCGATCGCACATAACCATTCTCAACAAATTAACGGTATTCAGCGCTTCTTTCTGCATGTTGAATATGTCATCCCAAAGGAGACTATAGATAAAGTAGACAATTTTCAGGAGCAACTAAAACACCTTTGGGCGCTTTCCTCCGTCCCACCAGTGCTACTTATTTACCGCAGCGCTAAACTTGACCGAGATATTGAATGTATCGTTTACCCAGTCTGCATTTACTATATGCAACGGGCAACATACTTGTGTGCCTTCGGTCAAAATCCTCAAGGTGAAATGAACTGGCGAAACTATCGCCTTGATCGGATACAAAAACTTATCTCTTTAACTTGGACAGATGCCCAAATTCCGCCAGCGTTGGTGCAACTGTATCAGCGTCAAAATCTGCCTCAACCCGACTACATCCAAGAGGAAATGGCAAAAGCGTGGGGGTTTGACTTCTACCAAAACGCTTCTCTAATGTTACTAAGGTTTGACCGCATCCATGACCAACGCTACATTCAGGGGACGGTACGCCACGAGACTTTTAAACGGGTGAGTTATAGAGAGGCTAAAAGTCTGATCAAGAAGCTAACTCATCCAACAGAACAGAAGATTTTACTGGAGATTTTAGGCGATCGCTCTTCCCAGGATGCCTACTATACCGCGATTTATCGAGAAGATGACCCGAACATCCTGATGCGCCTTCAGGCTTGGCGTCCCTTTGTGGAGGTTATCTTGCCATGGAAGTTGCGGCAACGAATTGCTGCTGACGTTGCAAAGGAGTGGAAACTCTACCATTGAAGTTCCAAGTTTTGGAAGAGGGCGTTTCCAGGGGTGGAGTAGAGTAGGAAGCAAGGGCAGCAGGCATTGGGTGGAAATGATTTTCAGTGTTTTTACCGAGGTTAAAACT
>NZ_JABXKI010000102.1 GCF_017115095.1 Nostoc sp. NMS4
ATGGAGCGCCTAACTCATGACTGGAAGTCACGAGTGTGCGGCTTGCAGAAATCAACGGCAAAGACATCCACTTGTTCACGGGCTAGGATGGCTAGAAAATCTCGGCGGTTTAACCCAGCAACAGAGGCTGCTTTCTCCATCGAGATTTCCTGCTTCTGATACCAGTAGATAGCAGCAGCGAGGCGCATATCACGAACAAACTCTTCTGGACTCAGGCGACGGGCGCTAAACACTTCTTCTGGCAGGTTAATCATGACATTAGACATAATTTCTGTCCTAAATTGCTGCATTAATAATATCAACTATCTCCTTTTAAAAGCGATCGCCTACCCTCTTGCTCTGACTTTCCACATCCCGTGAAAAGTCAGATGGGAGACAAGGGAGACAAGGGAGTGAGGGAAAACTGTACTTGCGTTAGCGTTGCGGTAGCGAGTCATCGAGCGTCCTTGCGACTTCTTTAACTCCTAACTCCTAACTCCTAACTCCTAACTCCTAACTCCTCTTCTATTCTGGTAATTTATATTGCCCAACAATACGCTTGGCAAACTCTGGAACGTGCGCTTCTAATTTCTCTGGATGATTGCGTTTCACATACAAATAATTGCGAGTAAAGTGAGAATCAATGGAAAATCGTGCATATTCTAGACCCTTGGGGCCGATTTTTTCGATTACCACACCCATTAGTTTTGCTGCCCACATCGGCAGAGTTACGCCTTTATCGTAAGCGGGAATACTTTGCTGTACGGCTTCTTTCCGGTTGCCTTTAGAGGTTACTGGTTGGGTATCTAACTGGTCTTTCACCAAATCTAGCATTTCCTTACCAGTGTCATTTCTAACTACAATCCATTGCCAACCGAAGGGTGCGCCCATGTAGCCAACTACTAAGTCGGCTAGGGAATTGACATAATCAAAGCAACTCATGCAAGATGGGGCAAAGACATCTTTAAGTTTGTTGGTCTTCAAACCGAAGAAAGGCACTGTTTCTGATGAGCCATCCTCATGTTTGAAATGAACCCGGAAGTCTTGCATGAATTCGTAATGCACAACTGTGTCAGGCGATCGGCTGGTGGTTTCTAAGAATTTTTGCAGTCCGGCGCGGTTAACATTGTCTACGCAGGGCGTACCCAAAACATACAGCTTTTCTAAACCAAGTTGTTTTTCTACGGCTCGTAATGCCTGGATTTGGCAACCAACACCAATTACTAACAGCCGCTTCATCCCCGATTTTTCCACCTGTTCTAATATGGAAAGGTTCGGAGAAAGTGTTGGTTTATTTACCCGCGCTGCTAGTATTTCTTCTGGGGTACGGGCGATGACGGGCATGGGTTGAAAGCGGTCTTCTTTGGTGTTTTGCACGCAGACGACACCTTCAACTAAGCCGCAATTAAGCATTTCAATGGCAATGCTGCTCACAATACCCGTCCATTGTGCGCCTTCTATGGGTTGCTGTTTCCGCGCTGCTATCATGTCTTGATGAACACCAAAGTAGAGTTCATCAGGATTTTCGAGATGGCGCGATCGCGTGTGCGTTTCTTGTTCAAGTTCGCCTATTTGCTGATTAATAAAAGCGCAAGCATCCTTGACATAGTGAATATAGTATGTATCGCATAGCCCACACTCGCTACAGAGTTCCTTCGCAGGGCGGCGGCTGGTAGGTTTTAAGGCTCTGGCTTTTTTGTGAGGAGAAACTGAGGTCATATAAACTTTTTGTTTTATTCAGGAATCGCTTTTATTACAATACCTTTACTGGCTATGAACATGACGATAGAGATTGAACAACAAAAGGATAGACGCTTTTTGGCTGAAGTGATTGGTTCTGCACGGTTAAGATCATTAGTTGAGCAAGCTATAATTTACTTAGATTGAAGGTGATGTATCCTTATGCTAACGCTTGAGCAAATTGAGTCTGCGATTCTTCAACTGCCACCTCAGGACTATCATAAGCTCATTGAATGGTTTGCTGATTTAGACTACCAACGGTGGGATCAACAATTAGAGAAAAACATTGCTGATGGCAAACTGGAAGCTTTTGCACAGGAGGCGATCGCTGAGTTTGAGGCGGGAAACTGTCGATCAATTTGATGCATTACACAACTCGTCGATTTTGGTAAGGTTACAATATTCTGCCTGAAGAGGTTCAGCTAATAGCCGATCAATGTTACCAGCTACTCAAGTCTGATCCCTCCCATCCATCACTGCATTTCAAGAAGGTTGGTAAATACTGGTCAGTCCGCGCAGGGCGAAACTATAGGGCATTAGGTGTAGAAGTTAAGGATGGTATTTTGTGGTTTTGGATCGGGACTCACACAGAGTACAACAAGCTTATTGATTTTTGATATATAGCTAAAAGCAGACATTCCCAAACTAGCCGTGGTTGAGCGTAAGTAAGTAGGTGTTTTCGGGATTGTTCTAGTTGGTTGATGATGCTTGGTTGATGCCACTGTTGCCAGTATAATTGCTGAAGATAATCAACTAACCACAATTGTGCTTCTGTATCTAAATCCTTATCAATTTTTTTGGCTAACTCTAAGGCGTTACGGTAAGATTTAGGCGCTTTTTTCAAGTCTTCGAGTAACTCATTAGGAATAGCTTGTAATTGTTCATAAGATGCGATCGCATTTCCAGCGCTACCAGCTGCTATGCTCAATACTGCCTGATTTTGCAAAATTTCCTGATGGCCTGTTTGTGTGAGTACAACAGCCAAAGATTCTGTATTTAAGCGATAAAAAGGAATGCGTTGACAGCGTGATACCAAAGTCGGTAATACAGATTCAGGTGTCGGCGCAATTAAAATTAATGTCGCCTGTCCTGGTTCTTCCAAGGTTTTAAGTAAAGCATTGGCTGCGGCTTCTGCCATTGTTTGGGCTTCTTCTAGCACTACCACATTTCTCGGCGCTTCTAAGGGCGGACGACCTAAAAACTCGGTAATTTCCCGAATTTGCTCTAGTCGAATTACCGGAGGTGCTTTACGCTTAAGTCCTTTTTCGGTTGCTTCTGCTGCTGTTAAGCGTTGTCCCTGATGTTGATAGGTTGGTTGTACCCACAATAAAGCTGGATGGTTGCCTTGACGCAAACGGTTTTGTAAAGACGCACTAACTCCCATCCCATTAGAAAATAGCAATTCCACAAAGCACCTAGCTGCCAAACTCCTGCCTACACCATCTGGCCCGACAAATAAGTAGGCTGGAGGAACGCGGTTTTGTCTGACAGCCTGAGTAAGTAATTCTATGGCTTGCTGTTGTCCGATAATTGGGGCAAATGGGTCATTGGTCATTGGTTAGGAGTTAAAATAATTCGTAATTCGTAATTAAGTCCACGGAACTAGTTAAAGACTTGTCATTGCGATCGCTTCTCTAAGAGACGCTCTCGTGTTCACTTATCAAAACTAATTTACCGGACATGATATTAGGACTTACGCACTGAAGCCTGAAACCTAGATCCCCCAACCCCCTTAAAAAGCTACCATGTATACACAAGTCAAATTACCCCCCTTAATCCCCCCTTGCCAAGGGGGGAAACAGGAAATCTAGTTCCCTCCCCTTTGCAAGGGGAGGGTTAGGGTGGGGTAAAACCGTGGTTAATCAGCTATTTCAGACTTGTGTATACACGGTAGCTTTTTAAAGGGGTTGGGGGATCTCAGTGCGTAAGTCCTGGATATAATTAATTTCCCTTTGCTCCCGTATATAGTTTTAGCTTTCTTGATGAGTGCTGAGTACGATTCTTACTTCTGCACTCAGCACTTTTGGGTAAATTAACAATCAAACCTTAGAGGTAAGAAATCTGGATATCTCCGCGTGTGCCAACACAGCACCAGGTTCGCGCTGGAGAGCGTTGTAATACTTTCTCTCGAAGGTATTGCCTGTCTCTAACGGTACAATCAGCGTGCGGACATCAGCAATCAATTTTTGGAAATCGTCCAGCAATATGGGTTCATCTGCTTGGAGCATTTCATCTACTTGCACAACCATCTCAGAAATTCGATGTAGCCAAGCAAATTGTTCATGGGCGATGACTAGCTGAAGAAGTTCTCCACTTGATACTCGTCCACTAATCTGTTCGTAGGCAATGCGTTCTGTCTCCAACAACATCTTGTGAAGGTAGAGTAATTTGTTTCTTAAATCACGCAGATATTGATGCTGACGTATTCTTTGCGTAAGTGTGTTAGAAGTCAATGTTACTTATCCTCTCGTTACAATAGCCTTCAATGGCTTAAATAATTTCTAAGCATTGAGAATTGGGGCTGGGGAAGAGTTACCGATCGCCCATACCTTTATGAATGGAGTTTTTTATGTATTTGGTTTCCCTGCCAAGAAGCATTATAATGAACCTATCTTTTTGTAACCGTTATATCTTATATTGGATTAATCCTATATTAGCATAAAATTATAAGAAGTACATAGTGTAGAACCGAGCGAGAAAATATCAATTATGGGAAAACCGTCTTCATGTCGCTAGCAAATGTAATTTTAGGTCTTCTTCAGCAGCAAGAAATGACGGGCTACGACCTCAAAACGAGCTGCTTCGATCAATGCATTGCCCATTTGTGGCCAGCAGATCAGGCACAAATTTACAGAACTCTCGATAAGCTAGTTGAGCAAGGCTGGATTACCTGTACCATTGAGATTCAACACGATCGCCCCAACCGTAAAGTCTACAGTGTAACTGAGCCAGGGAAAACCGAATTTAGCCGATGGCTGGGGATTCATCAGCCCTTACCGATTTTACGAGAACCAATGCTAGTCCAGTTGCATTTTGCAGATCAGTTGTCGAATGAAACCATCATTCACCTACTGGAGCAACAATTGGCGGCTCGAAGTAAAAAGCTGGCTGAATGTGAAACCATCGATTTGCCATTACTCAGTGATGAGTCAGCCAACCGCGAACAGGTTATGCAAAGGCTAGTACTAGAGTTGGTGATCCGTAGAGAAGAGACTTATATTGATTGGTTGAAGACAGCGATCGCACTTATCAGTCAGCAAAAACCATTACCCTGCTCTACTGGTCTGTCAAATTCATTTTGACGATTAGAGAGACGCGATAAATCGCCGTCTCTACAGGGAATTTATCCATCAATTATTTATTTAAGCAGTCTTAGTCCACTGAGGGTAACTAATACTGTGGAACCTTCATGGCCAATAACGCCGATGGGTAGGTTAATATTCCCTAGAAAGTTACCGACTAAAAGCAACATAATAAAACCCAAGGCTACGACTATATTTTGTTTTACTATGAGTTGCGATCGCCTACCCAAATGTATCGCTACAGCAATTTTTTCTAACCTGTCTGCCATCAATACTATATCTGCGGTTTCCAAGGCCACATCACTGCCTGATACCCCCATCGCTATACCTACAGATGCTTGCGCTAAGGCTGGTGCATCGTTAATTCCATCGCCTACCATTGCCACAGTTTGATATTGTTGCTGTAGACGGCGAATAACATCCAGCTTATCTTCTGGTAGCAGTTGAGCATATACTCGATCGATTCCGACTGCTTTGGCGACACTGTGAGCCGTTTCCTGATTATCCCCGGTTAACATGACAATTTGTTCAACTCCCAGTTTCTTTAACCGAGTGATGGTTGCTGCTGCTTGGGATCTTACTTCATCTGCGATCGCAATTACACCCATCACCTCTGCTCCCTGTGCTACCCAAACCACAGTTTTACCTTCTTGCTCCCAAGATTGAGCCATTTCTCGCAATTCTTCAGGTAAATTTGTGACATACTGCTGCACAAAAACGGCATTCCCGACAATTATCTGTTGTTCTTGGAAAGTTCCGACAATTCCCTGTCCAGGTATAGCTTGCACTTGGATTGCACCAACCCAATCTAAATCACCAGCCGCCTGTACAATTGCCTTACCGATGGGATGTTCGGAATAAGATTCTACACTGGCAGCAGCTTTTAATACATCCTTACTAGTGTATTCACTAACTGCAATTACCTGAAATACCTGTACCTGTCCTGTTGTGAGAGTACCAGTTTTATCAAATGCGATCGCTCGGACTTTACCAATCTTCTCTAACTGCGCCCCATTTTTAAACAAAATCCCCTGTCTTGCACCATTGGCGATTCCTGAAAGCAGGGTGGGCATAATTGCAGCCATTAGCGCACAGGGAGAAGCCACCACAAGGAAAGTCAGAGCGCGATAAATTGTTGTTTCCCAATCCCAACCCCAAAGAAATGGTGGTAAAGTTGCCAGCAATATGCCAGCTACTACAATGATTTTTGCATATCCTTTTTCAAAGCGATCGATAAACTGTTGGGAAGGTGGTGCTTCTGTTTGGGCTTGTTCTACCAAACGAATCACACGCACAATTAAACTGCTTTGGGCTGGTTTGTGTACTTTAACCTGCAATGCACCATAGCCGTTAAGAGTACCAGCAAATACTTCTGCGCCCACTGTTTTCTCTACAGGTAAAGACTCGCCTGTAATTGCAGCTTGATTAAGGGTGCTGTAACCAGATAAAATTATCCCATCGGTAGGAATTAACTCTCCAGGTTTGACGACAATCTCATCACCAACTTTTAGCTGACTGATCGGAATTTCTTCTTCTCTTCCCTGAATTAAAACCCTTGCTGTATCTGGTGTGAGCTTCATCAAGCTACGGATACTCCGCTCAGTTCGCGCCATTGCATAGCCTTCTAATGCGCCACTGATGGCAAAAATCAGAATCAAAATTGCCCCATCAATAATTAGATGATATTCTCTTCGCCATAAGCCGAGGCTAGCAGCACCAATGGCGGCGACAATCATCAGCAAATCTACATCGAGTTCTTTTTCTTTGAAGAGGGTAGTTAATCCTTCTCGCGCACTTTCGTAACCACCAATTACATAAGCAGCAAGTAACAGCAGGAACGCCAATCCCAACCAACCGAGATGTAAGGCGAACCATCCGAGAAATAATAGGAAGCCACACAGAAGGGCTGCTACGGTATCTGTGTGTTCTCTGGTGAATTGGCCTAAACGTTGGGGGTAGAGCATGAGAGGTGAATTTATAGGGACTCTCTTAGGCTACACCTTGACATTAATGTTAATGTCAAGGTCTATTTTTGAAACGCATAGGCGCTTCTCTACGAGACGCTACGCGAACGCCTTCCCGCAGGGTAGGGGCGCTGAGGGAAGCGCAAAGGTACGCAGAGTTAAATTTTTTCTGTGTTTTGTGTTTTGGAGCCGATTTTTTCAGGTTGATTGGTTTAGTTAAAGTAACTGTTGCATCATGAGTTGTGCAAATAGCCCTGATTGATTTCCTAGTTCAACGAAATTACCTTGCTGCACTACTTTGCCAGCTTGGAGGACGTAAATTCGATCGGCGTTTTGGATGGTGCTGAGACGATGAGCGATCGCAATTCTCGTCACTTTTAACTGCTCTAAGCTTTGACTGACAATTGCCTGGGTTCTATTATCTAATGCACTGGTCGCTTCATCAAATAACAAAATTCGGGGTTTGAACGCCAACGCCCTCGCAATCAATAATCGTTGTCGTTGGCCGCCAGAGAGATTACTACCTCCCTCGCTGACGATTGTATGCATTTGCATTGGCATTGCCGCAACATCATTGGCGAAACCTGCCATTTGAGCGGCTTGCCAAGCTTCATCCATCGTCAGTACTGCGCCACTGGCAATATTCTCAAAAATTGAGGCTGACATCAAGCGACTATTTTGCATGACAACGCCTAATTGACGGCGCACAGCATGAACATCCAGAGCAGCTAAGTCTTGTCCGTCGTAGTAAAACAACAGTCCCAGATTCAGCAGCGAGAACATACTAGAAAAGATGGTTTTGAAGATCGTATTCCCCAATCTTTGGCGAATTTGACTAATAGCTGTAACTCGAGAATTTAAG
This sequence comes from Nostoc sp. NMS4, assembly GCF_017115095.1. Taxonomy (GTDB): domain Bacteria; phylum Cyanobacteriota; class Cyanobacteriia; order Cyanobacteriales; family Nostocaceae; genus Nostoc. The sequence continues at coordinate 7,848 of NZ_JABXKI010000102.1, forward strand.
TCACCAACCGAGAAGGAACGAAAAAAAGTCGCCTTTAAGTTCAACAATCGATCCCAGACTGCGGCTTCGGTGGCAGAATCGGCAAAAGTTTCTAGGCGGATGGTAGCAAATCCAAGGGCTAATTGAAACAGCATTCCGCCAAAGGCAGCAGCTAGCAAACCAACAACAAGCTGACTCAACAACCCCCGATTAGCATCTGGGATGGCTTTGTCGATGAGGATAGCTGTGGCTTGAGGCGTTAACATTCCTAAAAGGCTGATGGTAATTCCCATCACTACAATTACAATTAGTTCTTTGGAATGTCCTTGGAGGGCAAACTGAAGCAAATCAAAAGTTTTCAGCTGTTTATTTGGTAAAGGTCGATAGAATACGTAACCAGTGGGAGCGAGGGCTGCGGCAATGCCGGCATCTACAGAGATGCGCTTCTGTTGCCAAGGAGCGTAGAGTTGATAACGAGTATCAGATATAGGTAACAGTGCCACTGGTTGCTTGTCCTGAAGCGTAAATGCCAATATTGCCCCGCAATCCTTTTGCCACCAGTTATCCCGCAACTGAATCCGCCGCACCCGAATATGCGAAGCGCGGGCGATCGCTTCTACAGGATCTTGCACTCGTTTCGGGTCTTCTGACGCTACTGGGGGACAAATCTGAATGCCTAATGCTCGTCCGACTGCACCAGCAGCAACTAGCAAGGCTCGATCTGGTTGAGTTGCATCAACACTATTACTAAATTCTGAGCTACCAGTTAACCTGTTTAACTTCGGTTGTGGCAATACAGATGCTAGTTCTGCTAAAGTCTCTTCCATGACTTGACTTTCAAGACGTTCCCTAGCTTCAAATCTGAGTAATTCTGCATCCATCTCTTGGCGTTGCAGTAGTTCAATGCAGTTCAGGAAATAAGTTTGTAGTTGAGACAAACCGCCTAACAAGGAATCTAAATCTGAAATTTCTAAAGTGGTAGCGGTTTTCAACTCAACTGTATCATTTGCCTCTAACCACATATTTGGATGCAGAGGTAACATTCCAGAAACAGGAGTTAACAGTAAATCGCCAAACCCCATCCATTTAGCCCGCCCTTGGAGGATTTGTACCCATGCTACATAACCCGGAGATTGGAATATTTGGTTTTTCGCTAAGGAATAGTACTGAATTCCTTGGGGTAATAGTGGTGTCGTTGGCGTAGTGATGCCAGCAATTACCGAACCTAATTGAGAAATCCAGCCCTCAATGAAAGCTACTGCTTCGCTATTAGCATCAGCAAACAACTGATTAAACTCGGCTCTCGATACTTTTATGAGTTCTGTTTCCTCAAGGAACACCGCTAAAATCTGGTGCTGCTTACCATCTAAACTTGGTGCAGTGCCAAACATCGCTTGTCCGGCGGTGCTACTAAATAAATAGCGGCGAGTTCCTTCGGGAATGTCATCATTAAGAGCGATCGCAAATAGCGCCAAGTACCCGGATTTTACTACCCAAATTGTCTGCGGATCGTTTAATAGCAGCGATTGATTCGCCTGAAAACGATAGCATTCTCCTTGGTTTGATAGGGTGTACACACAAGTTATCGAATTACCCCACCCTAACCCTCCCCTTGTAAAGGGGAGGGAACCAGATTCTCTTGTTTCCCCCCTTTGCAAGGGGGGATTAAGGGGGGTAATTCGACTTGTATGTACACCCACTCCCCCATCTCCCTTATCTCCCTTATCTCCCTCACTGCGAATCAACTGTAAATAAAGTCCCTCAATCTGCCGTAATTCCTCGTGAGTTCCCCGTTGAACTATTTGGCCGCGATCGAGGACTATAATTTCATCACAATCTCGGATGGTTGAGAGTCGATGCGCCACGATTATGCAAGTGCAACCGCGCAAACGCAGATTACGAGTGACATTTTTTTCTGTTTCAGCATCCAAGGCACTAGTAGCTTCATCCATTACTAGGATACTGGGATTATTCACCAAAGCACGGGCAATTTCCAATCGTTGCCGTTGACCACCGCTCAAATTGGTGGCACCTTCTAAGAGGTCAGCACTATAGCCTCCTGGCAAAGAGAGGATGACATCATGAAGTGCTGCATCTTGACAAGCTCGCACTAAATGACTTTCAGGTATAGTGGTATCCCAAAGCGTTAAGTTGTCTCTGACACTGCCAGCAAACAACAAAATCTCTTGCTCTACCGCAGATATAGAATTAGCTAATACTTGGCGGGAAATTTGCTCTCTGGGTTTACCGTCAAATAAAATTTCTCCCTGCCACGGTTGGTATAATCCGCATAAAAGTTTGGCAATGGTAGACTTACCAGAACCACTCCCACCCACCAAAGCAACTCGCTGCCCTGGCTGAAGTGAGAGACTAAAATTTTCAATCAGTGGTGGAGCAATTTCGCTATAGCCAAATGTCACATTGCTTAATTCAACATATCCCCGAAGTTTGGCAAGAGGCAGAGGGGCAGGGTGCGGGGGGCGGAGGGGAGATTTTGGTAAAAACTTCTCTTCTCTGATCTCCCCTACCTCTTCCCATTCTCCCTGCTTCCTGCGCCCTGCTCCCTGCTCCCTGCCTTTTTCCTGTAACTGCGAATCAATGGGATTATGCAAGACATCATCAAGGCGAGTCAGATTACCTTCCATCTCTTGCAGGTCACTTCCCAGGTTGACGAGATTACTTATCGGCTGGAAAAAATTTTGCATCATGCCGAGAAAGCCTATTAACATACCGATGCTCATAGTTCCATCCATGACTCGCAAACCGCCTACAGCTAAAAGCAGCATGGAAGCGATCGCAGACAAGAAATCTGGTAAAACTCCTAATGTCTGGTTTGTTGTCTCTAATTCCTGTCGGGTGTTGATGGCTTTGGCATAATGACCCGCCCAGCGAGAAAAGAAATCTGACTCTAACCCTGAAGCCTTGAGTGTTTCCATACTCTGAAGGCCAGAAATTGCCACGCCGCTAACTTTGCCATATTCTTGAAGCAGTTTGATGTTGGCATCGACACGCCGCCCTCTCACCCACTGTAAAGCAGCAAGATTAATAGCGACAAAGGCGATCGCAATTAAGGTTAGCACTACATCATATTGCAGCATCACTACTACATACAGAAATATTGACGCTGTGGCGATCGCTGTAGTCGCTAATTTACCCGAAAGCATATTAGCTATACTGTCATTGAGTTGTATACGGCTACTAATTTCTCCAGCAAATCGCTGATCGTAAAAACTCACGGGTAGGCGTAAAATATGCCAGAGAAATTTACTCTCCATGCCCACCGACAACTTAATTTTCAGCTGACGCAAAAACTGTAACTGTAGTAGTGTCAAAAATCCATTCAGTCCGGCTGTGAAAATCATCCCTAAAATGAGCGGGCGCAACCATTCATTCCGATGTTCAATTAATACGTTATCTACAAATACTTGGGAAAATGCAGGTATGGCCAGTCCCGGAATCACCAACAAAAATCCTGCCAGCACACAGTAAATCAATGCCCCAATGGAGCCTCGCAACCGTGACCATAAAGCGAGGATAGTGCTAGGTTTCCGTCCCCCTTCTTGGAATTCTGAACTCGGCTCTAAAGCTAGCACTACACCCGTGTAAGCACCGCTAAATTCTTCCAGAGAAACGGTGCGCCGCCCAGTCGCGGGGTCATTAAGATAAACTCGCTGTTTGCCAAATCCCTCTACTACTAGAAAATGGTTAAATTGCCAAAATACAATGAAGGGAAATTTTAACTGAGACAGGGCGGCTAAATTGGTCTTAAAGCTCTTAGCAGTTAATCGATAATTTCTGGCAGCCTTCAAGATATTTAACGCACTAACCCCATCGCGGGATACACCACACGCTTGTCGGAGTTCCGTCAATCGGCACAATGCGACCGTAGTAACTCAGAATAATTCCTAAAGCCGCAGCACCACACTCTACTACTTCCATTTGCAGCAGAGTCGGAGTGCGACACCGTTTATTTTTAGGCTTTAGTAAGTTTTGCAGATTTCGCCACAATATCATAGGAGCAACGCGAAGAAGTGAGATGATCATTTATTGATTGGGCATTGGGAATGAGCCTTTGATACTCGTTAACGAGTCTTTGAACTCTATTAAGACTTACGCAAAATTATGAAAAAACAAACCACAAAGGACGCAAAGGACACAAAGTAATAAGAGTTTGAGAGAGTTTTTGCGTAAGCCCTATCCATTAATGAGTCTTTGAACTCCGTTAACGAGTCTTTGAACTCCGTTAACGAGTCTTTGAACTCCGTTAAGGGACTTCCAACAAATAAATTACCCAATCTTGTGGGGTGGGCATCTTGCCCGCCCTCGGTTATGGGCGCTCGTGTCGCCATTGGTGTCAACTTAAGCTTAAATGCTTGTCCCACAAACGTTTTACCCCCCTTAATCCCCCCTTGTAAAGGGGGGAAAAATAAATCCGGTTCCCTCCCCTTTACAAGGGGAGGGTTAGGGTGGGGTAACGCGGTGAGCAATGCTAAGCGAAAAAACTGAATATTACGTCTTGACAAAAGTTTCACGTTAACTTGACACCAATGCCCACTCCCCATTCCCCATTCCCCATTCCCCTCTTCAATAAACCCCACTCCACGATCGCAAAATTGGCAGTACAAATGTAACTGGGGCGCGTTCTTCGACGGTAACTTGTACTGAGGTGGTAGTTCCAGAAGTGACTTTCATTTGTGGCCCTTGGGAAGAAGACCATTTGTAGTTGCTGAAGGTCGAATTATCTGGTTGCAGTCGCGCAGTAATTAGCATCTGTGGCCCTTGTGACATTAAAGCTTCCACAAATTCGGAATTGCCTACCACACTTAATGCACCTTCTTTAGTCACGGGAAAATCTGACACATTTGTGACAGCACCGATGATGCCGCCAAAGCGTTCGCGTTGTACTGTACTAGGTGTGACTTGTAACTTCATCCCTGGTTGAATCTGCTTACCCTCACCAACGGGAAAAAATGCCACACTCACAGGTTGAACCGATCGCTTTTGTGCAGCGATCGCTCCTATGGGTGTACCCTGTAAGACAACCTGCCCTGGTGTCGCTGATATTTCTAAAACCCTTCCTGAGTAAGTGCTTTTGATTAAGCTATTGCTCGATAATTGCAGCGCCAATTGGACAATATTCCGCCGCACTTCTTGAATTTCTTTCTGGCGGGTAGTTACGGCTTCTAAATCTTGTTGTGCCAATGTCGCTTCTTTACTATCTAGTTGCTTTAACTGGGTTTCTAAATCTTTGATTGAGTTGATATTTTCTAAATATTGGCGCTGGGCATCTGCTTCTTTGACATCCAATTGCTTGAGTTGAGATTCAGCTTCGTTAATTTGGGTTACAGCATTTAAGTAATCTTGCTGTGACTGGAGGACTGTATCGCCAGAAATTGCTCCCTCTTTTAATAGCTGCTTGCGGTTGTCTAATCTTTGTTTGAAAGTCGGTAGCAGTTCCCGCAGAGATTCTAGGCTTTGTCTTTGGCTAGTGCGATCGCGTAGGATGTTTTATATAAAAATTTGATAATTTAGTTAATATGCTTTGAGTTTTTGTGTAAGAGGATGTTTGAAAAATCGTAAAGTATACTAAAAATCCCACTTCTATTTCTCTCCCCGAAGCGGCTATCTATTACCCGGATCTTTAATTAACAAATTGTTGAAGAAGAATTCAGGAGTCAGAATTCAGGAGTCAGAATAAATCAGTCGGGGATTCAGACGCGATGCTCGTTCCTCTCTACGGCGTATTTTCAGCCATGAGATATCCGTAATGCCCACTTGAACCTCACACGACTTGAAGTCGTGTGATTCCTGCTTCAACGATCTGTGCCTGAATTGCTCCAGGTCTTACAAGTTCTCCACAGGCGTTTTTGAAGTCTCCGGCGCACCGACGGCGACTTTTAAACAAGTACCTAAAAAGTCTAAGTATGTTTAACCTCTGTACCTTAAAGATTTTACCCACTAGAGGATCGATAAAAAATATCTATTTCCTAGTGGAACCCCATATCTTCAGTTGTCGTGGTTCAGTTTAGCTTGGTTTTCGCTATATTCTGATTTTAACAGAATATGGAGCGCCTAACTCATGACTGGAAGTCACGAGTGTGCGGCTTGCAGAAATCAAAAGCACAATAGAAAGAATTAAAGAATCTGTCATCCTCTCAGGATCTGACTTACAGCAATGTTAAGAAAGATGCGACTAATGGATAGCCAATGCATCGGGGAGGGTTAGGGTGTAATTAGATTTTCTACAGCATCGGCATCGTTTGGCAATGCGGCTGTTAAAACTTCGCTTCCTTCTGTAGTAACTAAAACATCATCTTCAATGCGGATTCCACGCACATCGGCGAATTCAGATAAACGCTGCCAATTTACCACATTTTCATATTTTAAACGCACGTTGGCATCATTTAAAATTGCTGGTACTTGATAAAAACCAGGCTCAATTGTGACTAACATTCCTGGACGCAGGGGACGATTTAAACGAAGATAGCTTAAGCCAAAGCGATCGCTCCTTTCACGTCCTTCTTCATACCCAGCTAAATCGCCCAAATCTTCCATATCATGCACATCTAAACCCAGTAGATGACCGATACCATGAGGAAAAAACAGGGCGTGAGCATCGATTTCTACTAAATCTTGGGGATTTCCTTGTAAAATGCCTAACTCTACTAAACCTTCAGCGATCGCTGTAGCTGCTAGCAGATGAATATCCTCATACTCTACACCAGGTTGTATCTTGGCAATGCAAGCATCATGAGCTGCCAACACCACATTATAAATATCTCTTTGGGTAGATGAAAACTTACCCGAAACTGGCCATGTGCGAGTCACATCACCCGCCCAACCCATCTCAGTTTCAGCGCCAACATCGGCAAGTAGTAAGTCTCCTGGTTGCAAACTATTGTGATATTGCTCGTTATGCAAAACTTCACCGCGAACAGTGACAATACTGTTGTAAGAGGTGGTCATATTCTGGGCAATAATTACCCCTTCCATCGCTGCCCGAACTTCTGCTTCTAGTTTAGCTTGGGGTGTTGCAGCCATCCCAGCTTTGTGAGCTTTGACAGTGATAGCCGCAGCTTTTCGCAACTCGGTTAATGCGCCATCATCGTGGCTGAGGCGGAGAGAAACGATCGCTTTAGCTAACTCTAACTCAATTCCTTGGGGGGGACTTTGTGGTAAAACCCATCTATTTAATAATTGGGATTGCTGCGTCCAAGTACCAGCATCTTGGACAGCAAGTGTAGCAGCATCTTCTAGCCAAGACTCTAATTCTGCCATTGGTCGAGCCACATCCGCCCCAATCTTCTCGGCTATTTCCTCGCGGGTTGGCGTTTCTCCATGCCAAAGGGCGCTACTGGGTGACGGATCGTCGATGAATAACTCTAGCTTACCCGCTTCTAGACGAATCGCCGCCTTTGGTAATGGCAGTCCGGCGAAATAGAGGAAATGACTGCTAGCACGAAACGGAAAGGTATTGGCGGGAAAGTTGCGCGGATTGTTGTTACCCGACCACAGAATTACTGGAAAATCAATCAGGTTGGCTAGTTGTTGCCGTCGGTGGCGTAAAGTATCGCCAAGTGAAGTAGAAGTTTGTTTGATAAGCATAAATGTCAACTCAAAGAACAGGATAAAGGTGATAGTTTTGCCTTTATTTAGTCGTTATCGTCTTGCTCGTCATCTTTTTTATTATTTTTGCGATCGCCATTTTTATCGCCGTTATCTTTGTCCTTTTGCTTTGTCTGGTTAGGCTGCGGGGTAGGTTGTACGACTGGTTTTTGTTGCTCAGTTGGTGCAGGTGGCTGTGGTGCTTCAACAACACAGCTAACTAATCCTCCAGAAATTAGCCCGAAGTTGACCGCAGCAAAGATGCTTCTAAAGATTTTTATCCTCATGTTTTCGTTTTGTTTTAACAAACTTTGGGGGTTTAAGTCTCCTGCCTCTATAGACACCACGTTTTGTGTCGAGGTCTAAATCCCCGTCACAAAACGTAATTGCGAATTGGTTTAACATTGCCCCCACTTTTTGGAGATTGTATTTCTAATTTCTAAGGTACTGTATATAGTGGTTCTCGTTTGGATTAACAGACGTTGAAGAAGAATTCAGGAGTCAGAATTCAGAATTCAGAATCAAGAGGCGACTCGAAAATACTTGCTAACGCTGCGATGCACTAAGTTTCGACTCCCTTCCCTACGGGATGCTACCCGCGTAGCTTGCTTTCCCGAAGGGGAGGGGTACGACCGCGCTCAGGGCAAGTCGCTCAACTACCGCCGATCGTTGTGTCGTACAGAATGCCCAACTGAATTCTGACTCCTGAATTCTGTTCGATAAGGGACTTCCAAATAAAAAAATATCCAATTAATTCTTGGAGTTCCCTAAACTGCTACCCAGCAACAGGAATTATAGTGTAGGCGTAGCCCGTCGTAGACATCGCCACCAGTTTCTTCTCAATAATCATTAACATTTGCCATTGTAACCATTGGTAACTAAAGCTTGATTAATCTGGCTTAATAGGTCTTCCATTGATATCGATCGCGGTAAGATTTGGGTAGCGATCGCACCAACAACAGTTTCTATCGATTCCAAACCATTTTTCTTCTGCTTGTCAATTTCCTGATCAGCTACCCCATTCAGGAAACTGGTTTCTGAGCGATTTAATCGCTGATTTAGTACCAAAATTGGTGGCAACTTTAAAGGCGAATCTCCCAATGTTTTCAGTGCTTTGAGTACATCTTTGTGGATAGCAGATTCTCCTAAGCAAATTAGCAGTAAATCAACGCTTTCGTGGCGAATTTGTTGTAACACTTCTGCCCAACAAGGACTCATCGCCGCTTTGAATCCTGCTGTTTGGAGGTATTGAATTAAAGCTTGAAACCATTCAGACCCCCGTTTTGCAGTTTCACTACTAATAGAGCAATTTTTTTCTGTCCGATAACCCTTAGCTGTCCTGCGTCTTACCTGTGGGAAATCCCGTAGCATTGTTAAATCCACTACCAAGATGTTGGGAGGGCAGCAAATACCTGAAGCAATTTCTAGTACCGATAGTAAGGCATCTGTTTTCTCGGCGCGACTGTTGTTGTCTTTAGCAAATGGTGTTAAGTAAGGAAATACCGATAGCCCTGGTATTTTAGAAGCGATTAAGGTAGTTGCAACATCGCAAGTAACCAGTGGTATGGCTGCTAAACGTGGATGTCCAATTAGTTTTTGTAGATAAATTTGGGCGGTGGTACTTTCTACATCTAGCAAAATGACATCAAACTGCCATACCCGCGCCAAAAGTTCTGCCTGATCTAGGTCATCTACTTCAATCACCCGATGTTCTCGCAGTGAGGGGTGGGGATTGACCGATTCTAGCTGGGGATTCACTAACCTGAGAATTCGCAGTGGGGTTTTTGTTGGGATAATTGCACCCTTCTCTAACCCTGGCTGCAAAACTGCTTGTACGGTACATAATTTTTCTAGAACTGGTGCTAATACCTGACGCTCTACTGGTAAACTTAAGAAACCATCGGCTCGGTTAGCAAATGCTTGCTCTTTTTCGGCTCCCGTCGCTGTCACAATTACAGATATATGACGGGTTGCGGTGTCAGATTTTAATAAAGTCAGCACATCCCAGCCTGATAGTAGGGGTAGCAACGGATTTAAAAATATCGCTATTGGTTGCAAGCGCCGCGCTTTTTCGACTGCTTCTGTCCCCGATCGCGCAATCACTACCCGATATCCTAAACTTTTGAGTTGTTCGGTCAAGTCTTCAATATATCGAGCTACAGCCTCAACTACCAAGACCAATCGTTGCGAACTCGCGGGATGATGCTGTGTGGGCGTACTAACTTGCTGACGAGCTGCTGAGGAGTTTTCCCGTGTCGGTTGGTATCGTGTCTCCCCGTCTTCTCTGATTCCCATATCTGGTTCCGAAAAGCCTGTTTTCGGGGGACTGGGCGGTAGAAGTAGGGTAAATTGGCTACCTTTACCTTCACGAGATAAGAAACTGACATCTCCGCCGTGGAGACGAGCCAAGGCGCGAGTTAATACCAGCCCCAAACCAGTGCCTTCAAATTGGCGGGTGAGGGGATTTTCTAGTTGTTGGAATTTTTGAAAGATTAAGTGTTGCTGATGTTCGGGAATGCCAATACCTGTATCCCAAACGGTAAAGGCAATCCAGCCTTCCCAACGACTCACCCGCAGCCCAATTTCGCCGGATATTTCGGTGAATTTAAAGGCGTTGGAAAGTAGGTGTACTAACATCTGACGTAAGCGCAATTCGTCTGCCACCATTTGATCTAAGCCTAGTTCAATGGAAAGACAGAATTGGGGAGCAGATGAACGCGCATTTGGAGGTGGCGAGGTAGATGTCGCTTTGGTGGTTTGAGTGTGGATCGCTTTGGCTTCCGAGAGGGCGCGATCGCACACAACCTGAATTTTCACCGGAGTCAGCGTCAAATCCATTTGTCCCGTCTCCATCCGGGTCAAATCCAAAATATCATTAACCACACTCATCAAATGCCGTCCGCTTTGATGAATCAGTCCTGCATAACGGGCTTGACGCTCGTTGAGTTCTCCCAACTGCTGATCCACGAGCAAGCGTGATAATCCTAAAACGGCAGTTAGGGGAGTTTTGAGTTCATGACTAATACAAGCCAAAAACTCGTCTTTTAACCGATTTAGTTGAATTAAATCAGCATTCTTCGCTGCTAGTTCTTTACAAAGCTGCTGCTGTTCGGTGACATCAGTGGCTAAAATCAACCACAAATCAGTGCTGAGTGTCACCTCCTCTTCAGCACTCATCACTTTAAACTCAGGACTATCTAAAGGAATTTTGGCAAATTGCCAGATTCGCTCTTGACCATTTTGCACTTCGACAACGCAGGTACAAGTACCCACCTGACTATCCAAATAGCATCGGCTGTATGCAGCATCACCTGATGTTTCTTGCGGAGTCAGTTCCTCTTCACTACCATTGGGATGAACCTTGATTGCTGGTTGGGTGACATATTCTGCTATTTCGGAGCGGTTAGGGACAAGTATTGCCTCCACCTGTTGCCTAACTCCTTCTGGATCTTTCAAGGTTCCTAATTGCTGCCACCAGGCGGGATTCCGCGCTACCACTTCGCCATTGCCCGTTTGCAACATCAAAGGCCAAGGCAGTCTTTCTAGCAGGTGTACTAGTGGCTGGTGTCCTAAGGATTTCGGTTCCTTTGGCGCAGCATTATATTCATGGCGATGCTCGCTAGACCTTTGTAAACCCGCCATACGTTCTTGAGCTAGCGATCGCAACAGGCGCGAACTATCCAGTAGCCCCAAATATCGACCATCAGAGTCAATCAGCGCCCAATCTAAGTTTTGGGGTTTTTCGACTTGGGAATCGCACCAGCGCAAGCTTAATCGCTCTACACGCTCAGAAGCTGATATTGTCTGGATTGGCTCAATTAGACCTTGACCCCAGGTAGAGAGTGATTGGTGTAAATTTAGATTTTTATCGTCGCTTTGGCCTAATAATTTTGGGATTAAACGGGCAGAATACAGCAATCCGATGGGGCATTGCTGATGATTTACTACTACCAAGCGATCGCACTGCTCCTGCTCAAAAATCTCCAACACCATTGCCAAAGAACTTGTTTGGGGGCAGCTAGGTACGGTTGCCTGAAAGTCATAAAGCGGGTAATCTAGCATTAACATAGGGATTTTGGGGTCATTCTTCCTGTGGAACCCTCCGGCATTTCCATCTGCCAGTTGATGGTCTTTTCGCCTGAAGTCATATCCTTTAAGAAGACTCATATAAGCAACTCTGGTTATTTCAACGCCATTAAAACAACGGGATTTCCCATAACGGACACTTGCTTGCAGACAAGTGTATTTTTTCGATTAGGCGACGTTTCCCATTTTTAGCAATTAGCCTTCCCAGTGTCTTACTGGTATTTAAACTCCTCATCGATAGCGACGGCTAAAACAATTATGACCCCAAAGATTCGCTTTAGAACCTTGAGGAATTATAATGATTTGGAATGCGACAATCCTTTAAGTTCGTTTAAGTATCTTAATCAAGGAGCAATATAAAAAAATCTATCTACTTATGTACATAGATATGTAAATCATGAATTAGCTACTGTGTCTTGCTCATGCCGACGGACACCTTATCATCAAAGACAAACTAAGTCCTACCACTTAGTTGCTGCACGAGATTGTTGAGTGCCTAGCACTATCTGCTAACATAAAGCGTTCTTTCAGGGTTAAATTACCAGTTTACTGCACACCCAGTATTGCCCTAGAAGCGTTAGCTAAACTTATCAGCCCGTGTTTCTTGGTCAGGGCGATCGAGGAGATATATTCAAGAATAGATGTTATTACCAATATTGATTCTGCAATCTGATGTTAATAAATGCTTAAATAACCCAGTTGACTTAGGCAACCTAAAAGGTTTCAGTAGGTGGGTATGGAAAATGATTGACGCAATTATTACCCAACTTTGCTACCTGCCTATTACGGCAACGACTTCTGTAAAAATCAACTACTTACCAAATTGGCCGCAACTCAATCCAAGTCAGGCATACACTAGCAAGTACGTTTATGTATTTGCCAGTCAGATGCAAAAAAGCCAACAGCACTTTCAGGAGATGACTCCAGCAGAAAGACAAGGATTATTAAGACAGCTTAAATCAGATTATAGCCTGATTCTTATAGATTATTTTACTACAGACAAAACACTTAAAGAAAAAATTGATAAATTTATCAACACTATATTTTATGCTAATATTCCTGTGCCCCAAATCATCGAAATTCACATGGAGATAATTGATGACTTTTCTCACCAGTTAAAGTTAGAAGGCAGAAGCAATGAAACGTTACTTGATTACCGCTTAACGTTGATAGATATTCTGGCTCACCTGTGCGAAGTTTATCGGAGTTCGATTTCTAAATAAATTAAGTTTATCGCTGTAGATTCCACTTGGAACAAGCCACTGTTGTTAATTACTACCAATGCACTCATCTGATTATTTTTATGCTCATGACTAACTATTAAGTATATGATTAAAGCCAGAAAAACCTACGTTCTTAAACTTTACGTAGCAGGAAACACCCCGAATTCAGTCCGGGCATTAAAAACACTCAAAGATATTTTAGAGCAGGAGTTTGAAGGTGTTTATGCTTTAAAAGTGATTGATGTACTGAAAAGCCCGCAGCTGGCAGAAGAAGATAAAATATTGGCAACACCAACATTATCTAAAATTTTGCCTCCACCCGTTCGCAAAATTATTGGGGATCTTTCAGATAGAGAAAGAGTTTTGATTGGATTAGATTTGCTCTATGAAGAATTGAGTGAAGAAGATTTTGAAGAGTAAAATTTTAATCATAAAAAACTGAGTACAAATTTTAGTTAGTAATAAAAAAACAGGTTTTAATACCCTTTTGTTATCAAGCAATGAGTGAAAACGAGCCAGTAGAATCAAAACAACCACCGATAATTAGAGGTGTAGAAAAAATTCGGACGATGATCGAGGGATTTGACGATATTAGTCACGGTGGTTTACCAATTGGTAGAACTACCTTGATTAGTGGTACATCCGGCACAGGCAAAACCTTATTTTCTCTTCAGTTTCTCTATAACGGCATTACCTACTTTGATGAAGCAGGAGTATTTGTAACCTTTGAGGAATCACCAAGCGATATTATTAAAAATGCCAATATTTTTGGTTGGAACTTGCCCCGCTTAATCGAAGAAGGCAAATTATTTATTCTTGATGCATCTCCCGATCCAGAAGGTCAAGATATCGTGGGAAACTTTGACCTTTCTGCACTCATTGAGCGCTTGCAATATGCCATCCGTAAATATAAAGCTAAACGAGTTTCAATCGACTCAATAACAGCAGTATTTCAGCAATATGAAGCGATGGGAGTAGTGCGACGCGAAATTTTCCGCCTGGTAGCACGTCTCAAACTACTGAGTGTAACCACTGTAATTACCACTGAACGCAGTGAAGAATATGGGCCTGTTGCCTCTTTTGGAGTCGAAGAATTTGTTTCCGATAACGTAGTAATTGTTCGCAACGTGTTAGAAGGAGAACGCCGCCGCCGCACCATTGAAATTCTCAAATTGCGCGGTACAACTCACATGAAAGGCGAGTATCCCTTCACGATTACTAATGAAGGGGTTAACATTTTCCCACTCGGAGCAATGCGCTTAACTCAACGATCTTCTAATGTTAGAGTATCTTCTGGTGTCAAAACCTTAGATGAAATGTGTGGCGGTGGTTTCTTTAAAGATTCGATTATTTTAGCAACAGGAGCGACCGGTACTGGTAAAACCCTGTTAGTAAGTAAATTTATTCAAGATGGCTGCTTGAATGGAGAACAGGCGATATTATTTGCTTATGAAGAATCACGCGCCCAACTATCTCGTAATGCTTCCTCTTGGGGAATTGATTTTGAAGAATTAGAAGATCAAGGTTTACTCAAAATTATCTGTACCTATCCTGAATCAACTGGTTTAGAAGATCACTTACAAATTATTAAATCAGAAATTGCTATCTTCAAACCCGCTCGAATTGCCATTGATTCTTTATCAGCCCTAGCTAGAGGAGTCACAAATAATGCATTTCGGCAGTTTGTAATTGGTGTGACGGGTTATGCTAAACAAGAAGAAATTACTGGTTTCTTTACTAACACAACCGATCAATTTCTGGGGGCGCATTCGATTACTGACTCTCATATTTCCACGATTACCGATACAATTCTAATGTTACAGTACGTAGAAATTCGCGGCGAAATGTCGCGGGCAATTAACGTGTTTAAAATGCGCGGGTCTTGGCATGATAAAGGTATTCGTGAGTATAATATTACTGCTGACGGGCCCGATATCAAAGATTCTTTCCGAAACTACGAACGGATTATCAGCGGTGCTCCTACTCGCGTTAGTATCGATGAAAAGGCGGAACTTTCTCGCATTGTTAGACGTTTTGAAGACAAACAGAGTTCCGAACCCTAAATTTAGTATCGTAGTATATTCTTTCCTAAGTTTAGTATCGTGCTATATTCTGTGGTGAAGAAAGGTTTTCTGCCGCTAGATTGATTTTCGTGTGAGGGATGCGGTGAAAGGACAGCAATTATTTTTTTATAGCTTCTTACCTGGTGTAACGGCAGCAGTTTTAACAACCGGTCCCGCTTGGGCTGGTACTGCGAAACTAACTAGGGTACAACTAGCGTCTTCTCCTAGTGTTTTGACTTCTAATTATGGTCAAGACTTGGTTGTGGACACTATGAATACGCAACTGCCTAACAGTGCAAATGTTAGTGTGCCAACCCTAGTGCCTACTTTTGGTTTTACTAAACTTAGTGTGAAGCCTTTAAGTAATAACAGTATTCCAGCATTCACGGCTGAAAATGCTGTTGTGCCGATAAAACAACTACTTAAGAAAGATGAAGGTAGATTTTTCAGTTTGACTCCTACCTCTAATCCTTCCCGACAGCTTGATATTAGCAGTTCTGCTCAAAATAACCAAAAACCGAGTAATTCCAGGACATATTGGCAGAAATTAAAGAAGATAGTAGTTCCCAACTACACTTCAAAACCTGCTTCTGTCAAAAAAGAAATTTTGTCCCTGTCTTCTGTACAGCAGCCAGTGGTTCAAAAGATCAATAGTGTTACTCAGTTGCAAACATTTTTACAAACTTCAGCCACAGGTGGGGGAGCAGCAAAACTGTTGTCAGCGCAGAGGTGTCCACAGGAGTTGAGCAAAAGCAAAACTGACTCCTTGAATAATTTACTACTAACCTCAAGCACCTGCTTACAACCAAATGCTATTGGTCGCTTGGCTCAGAGTAATACCCCGATTCCGACAGATTCGCCAACTCTCACTGCGCCAACAACCGTAACTCCTGCACCAGGGAGTTCGATGCAACCTACCACAGTGCCAACAACTGTAACTCCTATACCAGGGAGTTCGGCGCAACCTGCGACAGTGCCAACAACCGGAACTCCTGTACCGTCAGGTCCGGTGGAAATTCCAAAAAACCTGATTCCTAGCTCAAATCCACTGCAATTTCCCACCAAAGCGGAGGAAGTGAGACTTCAGGAAAATCAACCAATTACTTTGGCACAAGCTCTGGAGTTAGCACGGCGTAACAATCACGATCTACAGGTGTCCTTATTGGAGCTACAACGCAATAAAGCGGCTCTACGAGAGGCGCAAGCTGCTTTATTGCCTACCTTGGGAGTTAGCACGGATCTGACTCGTAGTCAGTCTTCTAGCGGTCAGCTTCAGGACGAATTAAGCGCGCGAAATAATGGGTTTCCCTCTAACCAAGATCAACCTAGTACATCATTTTCTGGTCAAGCACAACTTTCATATAACCTTTATACTTCTGGGAGAGTGCAATCTAGCATTAAAGCGGCTGAAGAACAGGTACGTTTCAACGAGTTGGCTGTAGAAACTCAGTCTGAGACAATCCGTTTGAATGTTGCCACAGACTACTACAATCTGCAACAAGCAGATGAACAAGTACGGATTGCTCAATCGGCAGTCTTGAACTCTGAAGCTAGTTTGCGTGATGCAGAAGCTTTAGAGCGGGCTGGCGTTGGTACGCGGTTTGATGTGTTGCGATCGCAGGTGAATTTAGCAAATGCTCAACAAAATTTAACCAATGCTAGATCCCAGCAGACAATTTCCCGTCGTCAATTAGCAACTCGGATAAGTTTGCCGCAAGGAATAAATATCAGTGCTGCTGACCCTGTACAATTATCTGGTCTTTGGAACCCATCCCTAGAACAAAGTATTGTGTTGGCTTATCAAAATCGTCCAGAACTGCAACAGCAGTTAGCACAACGTAATATTAGCGAGCAACAGCGCAAACAAGCTCTTGCAGACCTGGGACCTCAAGTTAGTTTGGTCGCCAGCTACGATCTGCTAGATCAGTTCGATGATCAAGTCAGTGCTACTGATGGTTATTCATTCGGAGTTAGAGCAACCCTAAATTTATTTGATGGAGGAGCCGCTAGAGCAAGAGCAGCTCAACAAAAAGCTAATATTGCGATCGCAGAAACTCAATTTGCTGAACAGCGCAACCAAATTCGTTTTCAGGTAGAACAAGCCTATTCTACCCAGCAATCTAGTTTGGTGAATGTTCAAACCGCTAATACTGCTTTAGAGCAAGCTAGGGAAGCCTTACGTTTAGCACGTTTGCGATTCCAAGCTGGTGTAGGCACTCAAACTGATGTCATTAACTCTGAAAACGACCTCACACAAGCTGAAGGTAATCGAGTCACAGCAATTTTGGATTACAACCGCGCTTTAGCTCAGTTACAACGGTCTGTTACCCTCAGAGCATTCCGCTAATTAGCTGAAACTCAACTTCATCAGAACTTTTGACTGCTGTTGTGTTGCTCGGCGCATTACACAGTCGAGTAGTGTTTCTGATAAAAAGCTAGTTAAAAGCCTCATTTATTTAGTAAACACACTGAATAAATGAGGCTTTTTAGTCAATTGACAGAAAAATCAAAATAGGGGGCATATTTTTCAACAAATACGATCTTTTTGTACAGCGCGTAAGTCCTAAAAGACCATTTATAAAGTCAATCAAAAGGTAGTGGCATGGCAAGTAAAAAATTGTGCATTAGACGTAGGTTGGGTGGAGCGGAGCGCAACCCAACACATATCAGGATGTTGGCTTTGGCAAAGCCTCCACCCAACCTACAATTTTTTTTGCAACATTTTAGCCTTGCCACCCCAGTAGGGTGTGTTACGGCTAAAGCCTAACGCACCGTGTTATATTTTTTGTGACAAATCATATCGAAATATGCGCCTAACACACCCTACAAGAATTTTATTTTTACTTTATAAATAGCCTCTAACGTGTTTTATCTAAAATATGACCACTTTTGTACCAAAAAACAAAAAAAGACTATGAGAGGATTACGCCAACAAAACAAAATATGATTAGTAACTACGAATCCAAATCTCACCATACCCATCTTTCCCAAGGTCTGCTACATCTTCAGGAAAGCGCTTGAAAAACTCATCTGGAGACAACCATTCTTCAAATACAAATGAATGCATTTCAGCAGGTACAACATTAATCAATATCTTTCCAAGATTGGATAGGTAATTTATACAAGCAGCAGTAGTATTAATTTCACGTTCTGTTATATGATATTCAAATGAGAGCAAAGAAATGGGTTGTGTCAGCCCTTTCAAAACTTCAAGCTCCCACCCTTCAACATCGATTTTACAGTAGTCTGGTTTTCCAAACTCATCAATTGCATGATCGAGAGTTGTGATAGAAACTTGAATACTGCTTTGTACAGTTCCTACCCAATCCTCATAAAAACTTGCGATTCCACTTCGTTCACGAGTGTATAACGTTGCTTCTCCAGGTTCTGCACCAACCGCCTTCTGAACTGGATGAAACTTACTATGATAATTACTGCATCGAGCTTTCAATTCTCTCATGCATTCGGGCTGTGGTTCAAATGCGACAACTTTTGCACCTGCGATTAGAAATGCCTCTGACTTTGCACCTATGTTTGCACCAACATCGAAGCAGAGACTATTAGAATCTAATAGTTTTGAATAGAAAGAAACTTCTCGTTGAAAATAATTTAACCGATCTTTTAACTGCTTTTGATTTAACAACCGATAGAGATTCCTGATTGGTCTATATAGACCAGTTGATATGGAAAAGTCCTTGACAATAGATTTTATTGCAGTAACTTGCATATTGTCTTTACCTCAATCAGTAGTTTTCAACTCAAAATTATAAAGCTTTTGCTATAAATTACCAAATAATAAATATGACAGTGTTTTCAGTAAAGTGTAAACATTTTGTAACTTGACAATAAACAAAAAATAATGTTTTCAGCCGATACTTTTCAAGGCAATGCATCTAAACTACTCTCGATCACAACCAACGTTAAGAACCAACGAGAAAATGAGCGTTTCTGGTTTGGTTTAGTTTCCGCGGCTCAAAGTGATGGCTAGATAGGCTATTCGGAGACGTTTAAACCTTTAGCAATAAGCCCATCCTCTGAAAAGAAGGTTAGGGAGAGGTGTAGGAAAGGAGTTGTTTTTGTTAGGTTTGTATCAGACTTAACAGAGAAGCGCTATAGTCAAATTTATACTAACATAACTGAGTGGTTCGTAGTTTACCGCCGTAGGCATCGCTTGCCTTGTCAAAGACTCATGACTAAAGTAACATCTCAAGAAATTGCACAGTTTCGCTCTCAATTAGCAGACGATCCTAGCGATATGGAAGCGCTGGATTTGATTGAAGACTGTGATGGAGATTTAGAAGATGCAGCGATGACGCTAGCTATCCGAGCAGGACAACAACCAGAAAGAGCAAATTCCGAGTGGTTAGATGCCTTGGCTAGAAAATGGCGTGTAGTTATTTGCGAACAAGAATATCGGGAAGATTTGCTTAATACTTCTCTTCAGAAGATGATGGAACATCTAAAAACAACGCCAACGTTTCCTAAGATTTTGGCAACACCAGTTTTGCTATATGTCCTCAAACAAGGCGTGAACAATTTTTGTGAGCCACTAGATTTGCTAAAATGATCGACCCACATTTTACATCTCACATAGGAATCAATTATTTGACTTCTACTCATCATACGAGGTTCAATCGACCAGGACTGATACGCTGTTAATTAAGGCAAACTTCTATTAGACAAATTGTACAATCAATGAATTACCTTGTTGCCGTATTACCAGACCGCATTCAAGCCGAAGCTGCTTACTTAGCTTTAGAAAAAGAAGGCATAAACAGTACTATTTTAGGAAAGGGGTATAAAACAGCTGACGAGTTTGGCTTAATTGACCCTAAAGACCAAGCTAAAAAACAAGCAAAACTGATGGCAACCTGGCTGATCCCATTTGGCTTTTTTGCAGGTTTTACATTTAGCCTGATCACTGGTTTAGATACTTTTGCCTGGGCGGGTGAAGTTGGTAATCACATCGTTGGCGGACTGCTGGGTGCTGCTAGTGGTGCGATGGGTGGTGTGTTTGTCGGTGGCGGAGTCGGTTTACTACTAGGTGGTGGTGATGCTTTACCTTATCGCAACCGCTTAGATGCAGGTAAATATTTAGTTGCCGTTCAAGGTTCTGAAATTCTGACTCGCCAAGCAACCAAAATATTACGTCAGTTTGATCCAGAAAATATCCAAGGTTATGCTGACACAAATACTGTGTATTGAATAAATCATAGTTTACATATCACGATACAGCGACTTGAGTTACTTTCCTGTTCTTTGGAAGTGGCTTAAATCGCTGCGATCGCAAACAAATCCCAAGTATAAAGGCTAACCTAATCTGACAGGAACTGTAGAAATGAGAATTAAAGCTAGAATCAAGATAGTTATAGCAGATTAATTCTCAATTCATAACTCATAATTTTTCAGAATGTTGCCACGAGAAGAACTTTTAAAAGGTGTTGAAAATCGAGATAGTGTAGCTCGTGTAATCGATCAAGCAGAGCAAGCGATCAAAACTTGGGAAGTGGTTTTGACAGATTTTCTATCTCCCCCAGAATTGGCGGAAATTCAACGGGTATTTAATCGATTAACAGAAGTGCAATTGGCGGCGTGGGGTGGATATCCGCAAGCTGAACGCCAAAGAATAGCGATCGCTCGTTCGGAACTTCCCTTAGATCAATCTCAAGTCAGCCTTGTAGCTGTAGAAATTGCAGGTAATTTCCTGTTTGATACCGCCTCTCACCGCGACTTTTTAGGCGCAATGTTGGGGACGGGAATTGTTCGTGAAAAAACGGGAGATGTGATTGTCTTGGGAGAACGAGGGGCGCAAGCGATTGTTGCACCGGAGTTAGTAGAGTTTTTGTCAATGAGTCTGAAACAGGTGCGATCGGTTCCTGTGAAAACTCAGCAGATTGAGATAACTGAGTTAAAGGTTCGGGAACCCAAGAAAAAAGAATTAACTACTGTGGAGGCTTCTTTAAGATTAGATGCGATCGCATCTGCTGGTTTTGGTATGTCCCGTAGCAAAATGGTTGATTTCATCGATGCTGGTGATGTGCGCGTCAATTGGAAGGAAGTTACCCAAGCTAGTTCTCAACTCAAATCAGGCGACTTAATCGCCATTCGCTCTAAAGGGCGTTTAGAAGTTGGGGAAATCGCCGTTACAAAAAAAGAGCGTTACCGAGTTCAATTAACAAGGTATATGTAATAAGTTAGGAGTTAAGAGTGAAGAGTTAAGAATTTAAAATTTACAGACGCGATGAATCGCGTCTCTATTCATAGCGTCTCTAGACTTTAAAGTGTTTTGCTAACAGATTCAGTAGAAATTTGCGCGGTACAAGTCGAGATAACTTGCTTCTAATTTGAGTACTACTATCAGAACTAATAACAGTTGGATAGCCTTTTTCTAAAGCCTCTAAAGATTCCCAAACCACTTTTTTGGAAGAATACATCTTATCTGTACTGCTTGCCAGTGCTGGAGGAAAATTAGCTTCTGCAAAAAAGTTTGTTTCTATTGGCCCTGGACAAGTGACTAAAATACGGACACCATACTGATGGTTTTCTGCCCATAAAGCTTCACTAAAGCTAAGAATAAAAGCTTTACTAGCAGCATAAACAGAAAGGTATGGTATCGGTTGAAATGCGGTAATAGAGGATACGTTTATAATACTTCCAGAACGACGTTGCCGCATCAAGGGTAGAAATTTATGGGTTAAATCTACCAATGCCAAAATGTTTAATTGTACGATTTTGATTTGTTTATCTCCATCCCCTTCAGCAAAGTCGCCATAGTAACCAAAACCAGCATTGTTAATTAATAAATCAATGTTTAATCCCTTGGCTTTTGTGGCATCAAATACACTAGCAGAGGCATTAGTTTCTGTGAGGTCTTTGACTATAACATCTACCTGTATTTCGTGTTGTTCTTGTAATTGTTTAGCTAATTGGTTTAGTTTCTCTTCAGAACGAGCAACAAGTACAAGATTTGTCTTGCGTGCAGCTAGTTCTTGAGCAAAGGCTTTACCAATACCACTAGAGGCACCGGTAATTAAAGCAGTTGGCATTCTACATATTTAGATAGTTTTTAAGCACTTATAAATATTAGCTATGCTGATTATAAGTTTTAACTACCCAAAGTAATATATCCAAAAGGGTAAAAGCAACACATATTACTATGAAATCTGAGTGAAGGCTGGCTCCACTCAGAACTTTTACTTCCCTAAAACTTGACATTTGGAGGCTATATGAATTCTCCCAATACACCGATATGAGAGATTCTTAAATCTTCTTCATCTGTATATTGAATAGACGAGTCGATTTTTTCTGGTAATTCTGCGTCATTGTGCGACCACTCAAATACAAATTTAGAGTTCAAATGCTTAAGGTTAGAAAATATCTGCTTCCATTGGCTTCGTCTAATTCGATTTCCCCACCTTGATTGTAATTCTCTTGAATACGCTTCCTGGTGATAAATAAAAAACTCAAATGGTCTTTCGCTTGTATCTCTGTGATCTAGTAAATCAATGAGATGAAACATAAAGCCATCTTCTGAGAGGCTACTTACAAGATTTTCTAAAAGCGGCACAACATCATCAATTGGCACGTGTTCTAATACAGATTTGGAGAATATAAAATCTATTTTTTCGCTACTCGGCACTTGTTCAGACAAATCAATTGGAGCAATGTATTCTATGCCCAAGTCTTGTAGGACTTCTACAGATAAACTTTTTAATGAAAACAGTTTTTTTAACCGGAAGCGGATAATATCCCGATCTTCAAATGTAGATAGACTATCTAAGATACTCCAATTTACAGAATTACATACGGCTTTGATAATGTTTTCGGGTTGTAATAACGGGGAAACATCCGTTGCATAAACCTTTTTTGCTCCCAGAAGGTAAAATACTAACGAATGAGTAAGTAACCATCCACTTCCAATTTCAAGACAAACTTTATCACGCAATACATATTTTTCTTTACCACACTGAAGCAGATAGATAGCAACTTCATTAGCACAAATATCAAGCCTTTTGCCTTTAAGGGCTAGCTGACTGGAATGAGTTCTATTATATAAAACTTGATACAGATCAGATGATCTAATCATCGATTTGATGCGTTCATCAAGGAGATTTCTGGCTATATTTTTCATCTGGCACACCTCTCTTACTTAATTTAACGTTAATAGAACACAACACTATTAACTGTACCAGTAAGATAAGTTTCTGTATGACATATAGGTATTTTTTATCGAACAGTTTTGAATTGTTATAGCAATCCTAAATGAGTTGTGAAAATCGAGAGACTCAGATCCCGGTGATCTTATTGTTCACAAATGATTTAGGACTGGTATAGTTACCATTTTTCAGACCAATAGATAATTTCTGAGGCTGAACTATTAATAGCTACACCGTAGCTATCCCCGTGATTCCACTTAAAGCCATGTCTACCTTTATCGTCTGTATTTAATACCAATATTTCATAAGTAGCGGGAAAAGATTCTGTAGGAGAGTCACTGGTGTAGAAGAAAGTTGTCGGTACACCGTTAGGTTGATTTATGTGGTCGTTTGTGTTACCACCCCTATATTTGTGCTTGGCACTATTTCTGTATTGTGAAAGTAACTTTTCTATCTTGTTTGGTGGTTCTTTTAACCTAATTTGAAAAAAACTACTTCCTTGCAAAACTTCGGGAGAGTAAGCAATACGAACGTCTTTAGCATCAGGGGGAATCTCATTAGGAAAATGTTTTATTTGGTCATTCTCAGACCATAGTTGATTACGAATTTCTTTGTAGCGTGACGTATCAGTTATTATTTTAGGTTTGCTAGTATTGTTAAAAGTTCTTCTAAGAAAAAAGCTTCCCCCGACAATACTAAGACTAGCAAGGGCTAATATAAATTGCGATCGCTTCATCAAGTTGGGTGCGTCTAAGATTCATAGCTATATACCCAACTAATAAACTAAATTCGTACTATTGCGGATATCCAATCAGAGATATTAACAGAAACTTTGCGTATTCAGGGGAAAATTGGGGTGATTGTAAAATTACTGTGAAGTTAGTCGATAATTACCTAGTCAAATACGTAGGCGATTGTTATTGAGGCTGGTACTACCGTTGTAGCGAAGTAAATTAATTCCACGGTAATCCATTTCTTTTCAATTCTTCCTGATGCAGCAATATATAAAGCGGATATATAAATAGTAGATGCACCTTAATTAAATCATAGCCCTCAGCTTTTAGTTGAGGGCTTTTTTTTATTACTGATACTTTTTTAATTCGGTAAGAAAATTTTATTCAAAGGTCTAATTTACCCGGATATGGCAATAAATAAAGCGGATTAATAAATGGTAGATGCACCTTAATTAAATTACAGCCCTCAGCTTTTAGTTGAAGGCTTTTTTATTGGTGATATTTTCAAAGCGTGAAGAAAATAACTTTGTAAACTAGCTAAATATTCCCGGATATGGCAATCAATAAGGCGGATTAATAAATGGTAGATGCACCCTAATAAATTATAGCCCTCAGCCAAAAGCTGGGGGCTTTTATTATTTCAATATCGATGGCAGTAAACTGGGAGCTAACCATAGTGCATAACCAATAAATCCAAACAGCAAGGTAATCAGGGCAGTTATGCCGTAGCTGATGCAAATTAATAAACCGTCAGATTCGATGGTGGCAACAGTTAAAAGTAAAATACCTACAGTGGGGATAGGATTTGTAAAGGGAATTGGTAATATTAGTAATACTGTTAATAAAGAAATACAAAACCCATTCATTCGCCAAACTAAAGGATTATGAGCGATTTTTGCTAATCGGGGACGGGCAATTTTCTGGAAAACTTTGGTAAGCCGTCCCAAATTTTGCAAAAGTAACTGGGCAAAGGGACGAGGAAATTTGTAGTTAGCGATTCTTTTCGGTAGCCAAGGCGATCGCCTTCCTAAAGCCATTTGCACTGACAATAGTAAACAAGCGCCACCAAAAGGGCCAGTTAATCCTGGTGGCATAGGCAGTAAAAAAGGCAAAACTAATAACGTAATTACCAGGCTGAAGCCCCGTTCTGAGGTTTCTGTCAGAATATCACCTAGAGTCAGGGGTTGTTCAGCTAGGCGTTGCAACAGGGACTTTATATCTTGAGAAAATCTCAGATGCATTTGGCGTGAGTTGATGCGAGTTCCCACTTTATAGCAGAGGGAGATTAACAATTCAAAATTCAAAATTCAAAATTCAAAATTCAAAATTAAAGACATTTCAGACGGGGATTTAAACCCTTGAATTTACGATAACTTCTAAACTCTGTCAATTTTAGATTTTGAATTGAAGGAAAATTTCAACTCTAATATCTAAAATTGAATAACTCCTAACTTCTAATTTTTGGGGGTACAAAAACAGCTATAGCTTTAGGTATAACCCGAAAATGAGCAGGTGTGTAGGTGGTAATTTCACCATCTGTATTGATAGGGCGCGGTTTGCGAGTATGTACCTCTATTTCTTGACCTTGATGGGAGCGTACACTCTGCCAATGTATATGTCGCCCTTGTCGCATTGCGGGTAGTAATAATATAATCTGCCACCAGTGTTCAATCTCCAAGCTATAAAGGTCTAGCCTTTGATCGTCTATTGTGGCATCGTCAGCCACTGCCATACCACCACCGTAATAGCGACCATTACCGACAGCAATTTGCACTGTTTTTACGCGAACCAATTCACCGTTAATGGCAATCTCGGCTGTGAAAGGTCTCGCTTCTAAAATCACTTGCAATGCAGTAGCAGCATAAGCAAATACTCCCCAACGACGCTTAACTTCTTTGGTAAGTCGTTCGGTAATTTTTACACTCAATCCCATACTGGCAACGTTAAAAAAGTGCTTGCCATTCACACAACCCAAGTCGATACGCTGTAAATGTCCATCTGCAATAATTTTGCAAGCTTCGTTGAGGGAATTTGGGATTTCCAAAGTTCTCGCTAGATCGTTGGCGGTTCCCAGAGGCAAGATTCCCAAGGGTAACTGAGTCTCAATTAAAGCATCTACTGCGGCATTGAGAGTACCATCTCCTCCGCCAATAATTACCAAGTCAACTTGATGTTTATAGCGGAGTATAACTTCAGCAAGATGTTTGGGATCTTCTGTAGACTCCTCAATTAAATCAAAGTCGAGTGTTTTCAGATATTCAATCGCTTCCGACAGACCCTTTTGCCCTTGGCGAGCATGGCCATTTACTAACAGCAGTGCGCGGGAACTCATGGTTAGTACCTTTTGTTGTTGATATGTCCAATTATCCGCATCTATGTATTCTGCTTGAAGTTGACTATAAAAAAGTGTTTAGGCTGTGAGGATATTTCTCAACAATTCATTTTTATAATACTTATTATATTGTGACTAATAATTTTTAATTTTTCTTTTTCTTTAGTTTAGCTTAACAGGAGTAAAACACGCTTTATACCTGGGTAACAGTGACATATTTAAAATTGTCTATGCTCAAGCGATCGCACCTGAGAATGCAGCTTTTTTATGTAAATCCCTAGCTTGATTTTGAATTGTGCTTTTATGAGTTTTTCGGGTCAGTGTCTCCACCAATAATTGCTTGAAATACATCCCCTAGTAAAAAGAAAAACGCCGCAATTAATATTACAAGCATTAAACTAGCAAGGGCTGCAAAGGGAGAGATGATAAACAAGATTAAAAGCCCAAACATCAATATCTTTAGTAATGTCTTATTCATATTTTTTCAGATTTAATAAATGGTGGGTTTTCTTTAAAGAATCGATGAATCAACAATCTGTCACCTGTCCTCGGTTAGATTTAATCTGGGCGCGTTTACTTTTGTGATCGAGGCGCTTTCTTTGAGAACTGCGGGTTGGTTTAGTGGGTTTGCGTTTTATGGTCACGACAACTGCACTTTGAATGAGTTCTTGAAGTCGTTTCAATGCTGACTCACGATTATTTTCTTGGCTTCGATGTTCTTGGGCTTTAATTACAACTACTCCTTCTTGGTTAATGCGGCGATCGTTGAGCTTTAAAAGTTGTTGTTTATAATAATCGGGTAATGATGAAGCCGCAATGTCGAAGCGTAAGTGAATCGCGGTAGAAACCTTGTTAACATTTTGACCTCCTGCTCCTTGGGAGCGAATTGCAGTAATTTCAATTTCAGTCTGGGGGATGATAACATTGTTAGAAATTTGCAGCATTACTCACAAGGCAAAAGAGGAACTTTGAAATTTGAGATAAACTTTATTTACTCAGGTTGTTCGCTTAAATCTATCATTACATCTGGGTCTTCATTGTTGTTCAAATTCACTTCTAAAGTTTGTCCTTGAATTGTCACTTTATCGCCCGGTACTAGTCGCCGTCCTCGTCGAGTTTCCAGCATCCCGTTTACTTGGACATCGCCACCTTGAATCATCAGCTTGGCTTGACCTCCAGTTGGCACTATACCCATCAATTTTAAAAATTGATTTAACTTAATTGTGTTGTCTCTAATTTTCTTCATAGTCAATAAATGCACACGATCTTAATTGTATCGTGGTCTTCTCAAGCAAAAGCGTAAATCTGTTAGACCACATAATCAGCTAAGTACAGCATTTCATTAGATTAGTAGCAAATTTAATTTGGTAATACTCTGCAATGCCAATGCGGTGTATACACAAGTGTGAAATAGCTGATAAATCACGGTTTTACCCCACCCTAACCCTCCCCGTATGTATTGGGGAGGGAACTAGATTTCTTGTTTCCCCCCTTTATAAGGGGGGATTAAGGGGGGTAATTTGACTTCTGTATAGACCGTAGGCTCAGTGACCGTCGTAGATATCGCCATCACAAAAACTTTAACACCAGTTTATTATCTATAATGTTGATCGACAAAACTGCCAGATATGGGCTAAAAAACTAGTCTGGAAGGTTCTTTTAGTTTGTTCAGGGGACTGGATCTATGATTAAGCTTGGTTTATTGGTACAGTCCCAGAATAATTCTTTGGGTATCGGAAAAGTCACGGAAATATCTGATACCAATGCGAACGTTGAGTATTTCTGCTCTATAGGGCAACGTCTCCAAAAAACTTTACCTTTAAGTTCGCTCTCTGAAGTCAAGCTTGAACCCCAAGCTAGATGTTATATTAAGTTCCAAACTCAGGATAAATGGATAGTTGGCAGAGTTTTCATCTGGGATGAAGATACAGAAATGTATCAAATCGATTTACCGGATAAGAAAACTGCGATCGCATCTGTTGAAGATATTTACGTTCGTTGTAATCTACCCAACACAGACCCCATCCAAACTCTAGCAATGAAGGGTCACGAAACGCCCTACTTCCACGACAAAAGACTGGCTTTCGTGAAATCCTTGATTCAGCAACGCGCTGTCAGTCGGGGGATGACGGGACTGATTTCGGCAAATATTAATCTTTATCCTCACCAAGTTGAAGTAGTGCGGCGGGTACTGGAAGACCCAATTCAACGCTACTTGTTAGCAGACGAGGTGGGATTGGGAAAAACCATCGAAGCGGGGGCGATTCTGCGTCAATTCCTCCTTGATGAACCGAAAAAAGGTGCGGTGGTGATTGTTCCGCAATATTTGCTCAAACAATGGCGGACTGAGTTAGAAAATAAGTTTTATATCTCACATTTTCCCAAACGGGTGGCGGTGCTGGCGGTTGAAGATATCCACAAAATCAACCTGAAAGCAAAGATAGGCTGCTTAATTTTAGATGAAGCCCATCACATCGCAGCAATGGCAACCTCTAAGGATGCGACAGTACGCCAGCGTTTTCAGACTTGCAAAGAACTTGCTCATAAAAGCGATCGCTTACTCTTATTATCTGCGACTCCGGTTCTCAATCACGAGCAAGATTTTTTGGCAATGTTGCACTTGCTCGACCCGACAACCTATAAACTTGGTGATTTAGCAGGTTTCCGCACCAAAGTTGAAAGCCGTCAGCAAATTGGTAAACTTCTGCTTTCTTTTAAAGAAGGTGCAGCACCAGAGGTTCTCAAAAGCAACTTGCAGCAATTGCGAAACCTGTTTGCAGAGGATGAGTATTTACTGAAGCTGGCGGATGATTTAGAAAATTGTTTACAAACAAATTCTACCGAGCAAGAGCAAATCGTCCAAGGGATTCGCGTTCATGTCAGCGATATCTATCGACTACATCGGCGAATGCTTCGCAACCGTCGCGCGGCAGTGGAAGATGTGATCTTTGACCGCAACTTTACGCCCAAAGAAGAGTATGATTTAGACGAGCGATCGCTTGATATCCACGAACTGCTGAATCAATGGCGGAGTGTTGCTCCTGGTGAAAAGCAATATCAGCGAGTTTTTCTGCTGTTATTTCTCGCTGCTGGTACTTGGTTAGGGATTTTAGAACAGGTAATTACGGCGCGTTTAACTGGTAAGCCTCATGCTAAACTCAGCCAGGAATTTAAAGAAGATGATGTTCGCCTATTAACTACAACCCCCAAATTCTCCGGGGAAGAAGAGATTCTCCAATCCTTACTAAAAATTGTTCGTCAACCTCAAGAGGATGGACAACGGACGGAAAATTTGAAAACAGTGCTGTTGAATCAGCTAGGTACATACTTTAAAATTCCCGCAAACGTTCGGAAGAATCAAAAGGAATTTATCACGAGGA
Source organism: Nostoc sp. NMS4 (assembly GCF_017115095.1). Classification (GTDB taxonomy): domain Bacteria; phylum Cyanobacteriota; class Cyanobacteriia; order Cyanobacteriales; family Nostocaceae; genus Nostoc. Next base: position 37,406 of record NZ_JABXKI010000102.1, read on the forward strand.
TACAGCAGAGAATCAAGAGGCCAATTACTGGCGATATTCTGCCCAAATTTATTGTATTTACCAGTTTTGTGCAAACTTGTGGCGAAATTGTCCGATATTTATCTGATACCTTTGGTGCAGAGACAGTCGCCAGCCATCAATTTGGAGAATCACCAGATAAAGTTGAGGAAGGCTTAAATCGGTTCAAGAATAATCCTAACTGCTTTATTTTAGTATGCGATCGCTCTGGAGAAGAAGGACGTAACCTCCAGTTTGCCGATTGGTTAATTCATTTTGACCTTCCTTGGTCGCCGAATCAATTAGAGCAGAGAATTGGTAGACTTGACCGCATTGGCAGCAAAATTGGCATCCAATCTAGTGCTTTAATTGGCCCCTATTTGCCAGATAGCCCTCACAATGCTTGGTATAAAGTATTAAAAGATGGGTTTGGTATTTTTCAACAATCAATTGCCAGTTTACAGTTTTATGTCGATGATAAACTTGCCGAATTAGAAACTGTTTTGTTTCAATCAAGTGCTGCTGGATTGTTAGAAATGGTTTCACCAATTCAAGAGCAAATTGAAGCAGAAATAGCCAAAATTAGCGAACAAAATGCTCTCGATGAAATTGATGCTAACGATGAAATTGCCACCGAGTATTTTCAAGAGCTAGATAATTATGATGCTTGTCATTTAGATATGAAACGAGCAATTGAAGGCTGGATTTGCGACGCACTGGGATTCAGGGGACTCAATAACCCAGATTCATCAGACATGCGACGTTATCAACCCACAACGCGCACATTGGTTCCGATAAATGAGTTACAAAACCGTTTTGCTGATAGTTATTTAGACCAGTTTGGTACTTATAATCGTCGGGTGGCAAACCAGAATGATGGGATTAAACTCTTTCGGGTTGGCGAAGGATTTATCGAAGCACTCTTGAACTATATAAACTGGGATGACCGAGGTGAAGCCTTTGCGATGTGGCGCACTGATGCATCTTGGGATGCGAAAGAAGGGAAGGAGTGGTTCGGTTTTCAATGCAATTATGTCGTCGAGGCAAATTTAAGAATTGCCAAACAAGTTTTACTAGATAACAAACTAGATAATTCTCAATTCAAAAATTTGCAGCGACGTGTCGATGCTCTATTTCCACCAATTATAGAAACTATCTATGTTGATGGTCGCAAGGAGCCAATACGAGTTGTTGAAGATAAAGCACTCTTGAGTATTCTGCAACGTGCATATAAGGATAAAAACAATAATCAAGGACGAGATTACAATCTAGCAAAGGAACGATTAGGAATTATTGACGATTTTGTTGATCCTAGTAAATGGCAAAACTTTTGCTATGAAATGCGTAACACTTCTTCAGAATTACTTTCCAATCGTCCCGATTTTATTGACTTATGCCAAAATTGTGCTAAGGTCGCCGAAAAGAAATTAGCCAATAGAGTAGAACAGTTACGCCTACGTTTAAACCAGCAAAGTTGGGATAATGCATTAGCTGAAGAATTGAAGATAGAAACGGCTCTAAATGCAGCCATTCTAGAGGGAATTCGTCAGCCGCTTCTCAGGCTTGATTCTGTCGGTTTTATTGTCGTATCGGGGCGATCGCTTGTGCAATTTGAGTGATATTATCTGCGGTTAAATAGCCATAATCTCCTCGTTAAACCAGCGCGCAAAGAGGGGTTAGGTAGTGCTTTTATTCTCTTTGTCGTTTCTATGTTCAGCATGGAAACGACAACGAGTTTTACTTAGTTAGCTTTTGTTAAGCAATCACAGTAATATTTGCACTAGTAAGCGCTACCTGATTCGAGAACTGGGCGATTTGAACTTGTGCAACTTTACTATCAACCCCATCTGCGTCAAAGAATAGGTTTCCCGTAGTTTGATCGTAGATAAAGCGATCGCTTCCTATTGTCGCACTTGTCCCAAGTCGGAACAATCCTGAATCCAGCGACGTATTCTGAGATTGGCTAAGTCCGAATTCTGTCTTAGAAATTAAGATAGTATCATCTCCAAGAGTAAAATCAGCGATCGTATCATAGCCTCCAGTCCGGCTGTAAGTCAGGTTGAAGTTATCTTGTCCAATTCCACCAGTCAGCACATCTCGACCAACTCCACCAGCTAGTAAATCATCACCTGCACCACCTAACAAGGTGTCATTGCCTAAATTCCCAAAGAGGCTATCATTGCCATCTTCTCCACTCAAGAGGTTAGCACCAGTATTTCCCATCAAGATGTTATTGAGGCTGTTACCAGTACCATTTCTTGTCCCGCTTCCAGTCAGCGTCAAGTTCTCCAGGTTAGTTCCTAACACCCAACTCACAGAAGAGTTGACTAAATCTGTACCTGCATTTAAGTCTTCAGTAATAACATCGTTCAGATTGTCTACGATGTAAGTATCATTGCCGATTCCACCATTGAGACTGTCATTCCCTAAACCTCCATCTAAGGTGTCATCACCTACGCCGCCATCTAAGTTGTCATTACCTGAACTACCAAAAAGGTCATCGTTGCCATCTCCTCCGATTAAGGTGTCATTCCCTGCACCTCCATCTAAGTTGTCATTGCCTATACCTCCGTCTAAGTTATCATTACCTAAGCTACCAAAGAGGCTATCATTGCCATTTTCTCCACTCAAAGTGTTGGCGGCATTATTTCCCGTCAGAACGTTATTAAAAACGTTACCAGTACCATTGATTGCCACACCTCCAATGAGAGTCAAGTTCTCTAGATTATCTAGCAACACCAAACTTACAGAAGACTTAACTAAATCTGTACCTGCATTTAAGCCTTCAATAATAGAGTCGTTAAGGTTGTCTACTGTGTAAATATCATTGCCGATTCCACCAATCAGGCTATCATCTCCCAAACCTCCATCTAAGATGTCATTACCTACGCCGCCTAACAAGGTGTCATTGCCCACTCCACCAATCAGGCTGTCGTTCCCATCTTCTCCGCTCAAGATGTTAGCAGCAGTATTTCCCATCAGAATGTTATTAAGGTTGTTACCAGTACCATCAATTGCCGAGCTTTCAGTCAGAGTCAAATTCTCCAGATTATTTGCCAAAGTCCAACTCACCGAAGAATTAACTAAATCTGTACCTGCATTGGCGGATTCAGTAATCAAATCGTTGAGATTGTCTACGATGTAAATGTCATTGCCGACTCCACCATTGAGACTATCCGCTCCCAAACCTCCATCTAAGGTGTCATTGCCTACACCGCCTAACAAGGTGTCATTACCTGAGCTACCAAAAAGGCTATCGTTGCCATTTTCTCCACTCAAGATGTTGGCATCAGTATTTCCAATTAGGATGTTATTAAGGCTGTTACCAGTACCATTGATTGCCTGGGTTCCAGTCAGTGTTAAGTTTTCCAGGTTATCTGCCAAGATCCAATTTACTGAAGACTTAACTAAATCTATACCTGCATCTAAGCCTTCAATAATGATGTCGCCGATGCTGTCCACAATATAAGTGTCATTGCCTTTACCACCAATGAGACTGTTAGTACCTGCACCACCCTCTAATAAATCATTTCCATCACCGCCATCAAGGGTGTCGTTATCACCTAGTCCTTGGAGGGTGTCATTGCCCTGCAATCCTGAGATGATATCCTGGTTTTCTGTACCAATCAGTTTGTTTGCAATTGAAGTGCCATTAATAATCATATTAGGGTCTTTTCTGAGAATAATTGATCCTTCTTCTGTCGCCCCTGCGATCACAGAATTCCCTAGCTTCGCTTTTTTTAAAATTAAACAGCCTCAGCAAATATGTCTAACTTGATACTCTGTTTAGGTTAAACCGACATCAGCCGTTGGATCTGGTAAAAGAGAAATCTTGGTGGTTGTCTCGGCTGAACTGTAAATTGGTGAAGGTATTGATAAAGTTCATTACATTTTTGACTTTACCTGAAAAATAAGTAAGTATTAACACTAGTGATATTCAAAGGCCATGAAAATCGAAAATGAAACGTCCAAATCGCCTTGCTTGGATGGGTGCGATCGCACTCGCTGCGATCGTTTTACTTAGTTTGTTCGCGGCTCCCAATAATACTAAACTTAACACTGGCTCTACCTATAACCGTAACTCCGATGGTTATGGTGCTTGGTATGCTTTTATGCAACAACAGGGAATTTCTATCAAGCGCTGGCAAAAGCCTTTTAGCGATATTCAGCCAGAAAATAGCCCTGTTACCTTGCTACAGGTAGGCGGCTATCTCAGGGAAACAATACTGGATAGTCAAGAGCGAGAATGGGTAGAGAAAGGGAATACTTTGGTAATTTTGGGTGCGAAGGCGCGAGTTACAGAAGCGGAGTTTAGCACTATGCAAAAATCTCCTGAAGGTGATATTAAAATTGATACACGTAGACGATATAAAAAAGCTAACTCCCAGCAAGTTAATTTAGGCGATCGCTTTGGTGCTGTTGTCTGGAAAGAAAATTACAAAAAAGGAAAGGTGATTTTTTCTACCACTCCTTATTTAGCCGCCAATGCTTACCAAGATTATTTAAGTAATTTCAAGTATTTAGCTAGTTTAGTTACTGAAAAAAGTAACACATTACTTGTCGATGAATACATCCACGGCTATAAAGATGCTGATGTCAGGAAGAAAGAAAGCGAAGGAGATTTATCTAGTTTTATTGCTAAAACTCCTTTATTTCCAATATTGATACAGGTAAGTATCATCCTATTGGTGCTAGTTTGGGCGCAAAATCGCCGCTTTGGAAAGCCAGTAGCTTTAGATACACCAGTTGTCGATAATAGTGAGGCATACATCCAAGCTTTAGCCGGAGTGTTGCAGAAAGCTGATACCACCGATTTTGTTGTCGAAATGGTGGGTAAACAAGAACAACTACAACTCCAAAAAGCCTTGGGATTAGGGCAAGTATTTTTAGAACGTCAAATCTTGATCGATTTCTGGATAGAAAAAACAGGCGCAAGTGCAGCAGAACTAGATGCGGTTTTAAAGCTACAATCTCGCAAACAACCTATCAGTGAACGAGACCTGTTAAGCTGGTTGGGGAAATGGCGAAGTATTAGACTAATTCGTAATTCGTAATTTGACTTTGAGCGTCAACCTTTGGAACTGTGCATAACATCTTTGTGCCTGAGTACTTCTAAGTAAATGATTTATAAACAAAAATATGAGCGAAACACATCCTATCTTAATTCGTCTTGGTCAAGGTCTTAATCAAGTAATTGTCGGACAATCTAGCCTCATACAGCAACTTTTAGTAGCACTGCTAGCGGGTGGACACGTAATTTTAGAAGGAGTCCCGGGAACTGGTAAAACCCTTTTAGTAAAAGTGTTAGCGCAGTTAATTCAAGGGGAGTTTCGCCGGATTCAATTAACACCAGATGTTTTACCTTCAGATATTACTGGTACAAATATTTTTGACTTGAATAGCCGCAATTTTACTTTGAAAAAAGGCCCAATATTTACCGAAGTACTGCTAGCAGATGAAATCAACCGTACTCCGCCTAAGACACAAGCGGCGCTGCTGGAAGCGATGGAAGAGATGCAGGTAACACTAGATGGTGAAAGTTTGCCTTTACCAGATTTGTTTTGGGTAATTGCGACGCAAAATCCTCTGGAATTTGAGGGGACTTATCCTTTACCAGAGGCGCAGTTGGACAGATTTTTATTTAAGCTGGTGGTAGATTACCCCGATCAAGCTGCTGAAAAGCAAATGTTACTCAATCGTCAGGCGGGGTTTGCAGCACGGCGTTTAGATATTAGCCGTTTGAAACCAATCGCAACAGTAGCCGACATTTTGCAAGCACGACAAGCAGTCAAAGAAGTTAAAGTATCAGAAGCGATCGTTGATTATTTATTGGCGTTGGTGAGAACATCGCGTCAATATCCTGATTTAACTTTGGGTGCATCGCCTCGCGCCACCGGTGCTTGGTTGCAGACATCTCAAGCCCTAGCGTGGTTAGCTGGAAAAGATTTTGTGACACCAGATGATGTAAAAGCAGTTGCATCGCCGTTGCTACGTCATCGTCTCATTTTGAAACCAGAAGCGATGCTAGATGGTTTACAAATGGATGCGGTAATTGCGTCGGTAATTAATCAAGTACCAGTTCCAAGATGAAAAAATTTGGCGTTGCATATTTGCGGGATGATTTTATTATTCTTGTGGGATGGGCAAGATGCCATTGGTGTAAAGTTAAGAAAAATAGAAACTTGTCAAGTGGCTAAAGCTCAGTAGTTAAACTCAA
>NZ_JABXKI010000312.1 GCF_017115095.1 Nostoc sp. NMS4
TTAATTCTCAGTCTCGCCCTTCTTTGCTTCCACAATTTTAGACCTGAATCCTTACAAACAAATAGCCATCACATCCTACTTGACAAAATACTCTCATATTGAAAACATTGTTTTATAATAACTGAATTAGGATGCACATAATTAGTCGTAAAAAACTTCGGGAATTTTGGGAAGCACACCCTGATTCCTATGAAGCTTTAAATAATTGGTATAAATTTGCTAGTAAAGCAAAATGGACTAATTTAATTGAGGTACAAGCAGTATATAATACGGCAGAATCAGTAAGCAATTTTACAGTTTTTAATATCAAGGGTAATACATATCGCCTCGTAGTAGATATCATAATATACTGACCAGACAATTTTTGTAAAATATATTTTAACTCACGCCGAATACGATAAAGAGAAGTGGAAAAATGACCCTTACTTTTAACCCAGAGACTTACGCCCTTTTACTAGCTAAGTATCAACCAAAATTAATTACAAATGACGCAGAAAATGAACAAGCAATACTCATAGCTGAAGAACTCGCACATCGAATAAACCGAACATCTGAAGAATCGGCTTTATATGACTTGTTGATTGCTTTAATAGAAAAATATGAAGATAAAAAATACCCAATGGGTGAGACAACCCCATTATCAATGCTTCTCCATTTAATCGAAGCTCGAAATTTAAAACAAACTGATTTAATCGGTGTAATCGGTTCGAGTAGTGTTGTGTCTGAAATTTTCAACGGTAAGCAACAGATTAGTAAAGCACAAGCGAAAGCATTAGGTGAATTTTTCCAAGTTGATGCTGACTTCTTTATACATTAATTATTGTTCAGGCGTAGGCGTAGGTTGGGTTTTGTTCCTCAAACCAACATTATCAAGGCTTTCGTTCAGAAAACAAGTGCTTTCGTTCAGAAGATAAGTGCTTTCGTTCAGAAAACAAGTGCTTTCGTTCAGAACACAACGACTTTCGTTCAGAACACAAGTCAATACGGTTTGGATAAGGTTTTTTGCTCACACGCCCTAGATGGCAAAGACGCGATAAATCGCCGTCTTTACAATAATCAGTCCTTTGTAGAGACGGCGATTTATCGCGTCTCTTTTGATTTTTTAACCTCATGAAGTATAGAAAATAGCAAAATTCAATTAATCAGGTAAAAAATCTTCATTTAAACATTCATCCGCAGTAAATGGAGAGTCTACGGGAAAAGTATCAAGAGATAAACCAGTTTCATCACTAGCTTGCTTTCTTGCATCTTGATAACACTCAGTAAAAACTTCCTGAAAATATGGTTTTAAACTAGGACTATCCTTAAAAGTCCTTGTCAACCTCCGCCGATGTTCTCTAATAGTTCCTTTCCAACTATTAGAGCGTTTTTCAGGCTGATATTTGTATTTTAATAGGTGCATTAATAGAACAACTAAATTACTCTCAAGCGCGTGTTTTTCACTTCTCCCCATACATTCAATCTCTTCAACCAGATTTTCTAAATCAACCTCAGAAAATCTCCCTTCCTTTAATTGTTGAGCAGTTGTCTCTATCCACAGATAAAAATCTTGGTCATAAAGACGAGAGTTTGTAAAAACCGTTGATTGAGGCGTTATCATCTGATTTTTCAACCTCCCAAAATCCAACTGCTATAATTAATTTAATCCCGCTCTTGCTATGCCCATAGTATATCTAAATAGATTGCATTTGAGCGTATCCCAAGTGGAACTTGAGACTTCGCAAGTAGCACGGTAAATATATAATAACAGAATTTCACCTTACCAAAAGTTTACCTTGACTTCTGGCTGCGGAAATCGCACCACTGTTACCCGAATTTCTCACCAGATCAGTAGGTTGGGTTGACGTAAGGAAACCCAACACCAAGATATCGGTTAAGCTTTCAAGATCCATGTTGGGTTGCGCTGCACTTAACCCAACCTACATCTGTAAAATACCGATATCAGTTGAAATAATTCTTTAACCGTAGAGTTTGTATATTTAAACCAACCATTTTATAATATTTAAAATTTCAATATTAATTAGGTATACGTTGTGAGTTTTGATAACGTATGTAAACTTTTCGCAGAAAAACATCCAGTAGATTTTATCAGATGGTTAATCGCTGAAGAATCTACAGATGTTAAAGTATTAAAAACCGAATTAAGTTTAGAGCCAATTCGTGCAGATTCCGTTACATTTCTACGAACTGCTAATAGAATTTTGCACATTGAGTTTCAAACTTTAACACAGTCTAATCCTGCGATTCCTTTCCGAATGTTAGATTATTCTGTGAGATTAAAGCGTCAATATAAGTGTCCAGTTGTCCAGGTAGTAATATTTTTGCAAGAGACGGATGATGAAATTGCTTTTACTGAAGAATATCTGGATGATACAACTAGACACCGCTATCGTGTAGTGCGGATGTGGGATCAGGATTCAGACTTATTCCTCAATAATTTAAATTTATGGTTCTTCAGTACTTGTTATGCCAAATTATTAAGATATAGGTATCAAACAATGTCAAAAAATGTATCAATAATCTGCTAAAAGTACTATAAAGATTGACATATGAAGAATATTTCTTGTTAACTGTAAATAGGACTCCAACTATTTTTATATAAATTTACAGTTATGACTAGCAAAAGAGATATTAAAATTCTAACAGAACTTCTTGATTTAGGAGATATAAAAGTTATACAGCACTTTGCGCGACTAATTGGTACAGTAGCAACAGTGGGCAAAATAATTTC
>NZ_JABXKI010000081.1 GCF_017115095.1 Nostoc sp. NMS4
GGTTGACTTTGGTGTGAAGCTTGAAGGAGAAGGTAATGTTTAATCTTGCTAATCCTCTTGTCTTGTCTTCAATTTTTATAAAGAAGTGATCACAGCTAATTACTACACTCCAAATCTGTTTGTGATTGACTTTGAGCAAATATTTTTGAACTAAAAGGGTGGAATGATGCCTAAACCACCTTCTAGACGCAACAAAGCCACCTCTGCCACATCTACCGATTCAACTTCAGCAGCTAACTCTGTAAACGAGGATATCTCCCAGCAAGAAGATCCAGGTTCAGCAACAATTACGATTAGTGCTGTTGAAGTTCCAGAATTGACAGAGGAAGAACAGCGCGATCGCCTGCATTTAGAGCGCCGTGTGGAAAGAGCGTTTTTTGAGGCAGGGAAAGCGCTGACAGAATTGAGGGACAGACGGCTTTATCGCTCCACGCATAAAACATTTGAAGATTATTGCCGCGATCGCTTTGCTCATAGTCGCCAACAGTCAAATTACTTGATTGCCGCAGCTGGTGTTTACGAAAATTTGACAACCATTGGTTGTCAAAATGTGGAAAATCAAAATTTGACAACCAATGGGACACAAATTCTGCCCACGAGTGAGCGCCAAGTCCGACCAATGACCAAGCTTGAACCCCAGGAACAGCAAGAAGTGTGGTTAAGAGCAGTAGAACTTGCTGGCGGGAAAGTGCCGACTGGTAGAATTGTGAAAGATGTGGTGCAAAGGATCATGGAACGTACAAAAGTACCAAACACCTACCAAATCGGCGAAGTGTGCCAAATCCTTGTTAAAGACAATCCCGAACTGAGAGGCAAAGGTGGCTGTTGGGTAATTGTCAGCGCAGTGAATGACTTTAGTTGCAGCGTGAAAATGTGGGATGGCGAGTACGCTGTTGGGTTGCAGCATCTGAAATCCTTCAGCTACCTGCCCCAGGAGTGTCAACAGATGCAGCTCCTTTGCGATCGCATTCGTAGGCTACGGGAAAACGAGAACTTGGAAGATGCCCCAAGTGCGGTGCTGAAGCATCTGGGGGAGATGAAGCGGCCGTATTTGACTGTGGTTGAAGAGAAGCTGTTGAGTTTGATAGAGAAAGAATATGCAGATATTCAAGGGTAGTGATAGTTCTTCGTAACAATGCTTACACAGTACTACACCAATCCCCACAAGCTACAGCACGAATAACCGAAGCGATCGCAGTTGTTAACGCTTTCATGAAATCGCAATATCGGCATTAAATGGTAAAATTCGGGTTAATTACAGTATCAGTGTAATAGCAGTACGTATTAAAGTCCGATGGCTTTGTCAACCAAGTGGGTGATGAGAGTTGGGGAAAAGGAAAAATCATTATGACATTCCAAAGAATCCAGAAAATGGCTTCAACAAAGAGCGAAACGCCGACAACATCTCACTTGTCATCAAGACCCTTTGCGCCGATTATTCAACACCCAATACCAACTCCCCATCAGCAACCGGAACAAACCAAAGGATTAGTTCAAAGAAAGAAGAACTTGTTAGAAATCCCTTTGATGCCACCGCCAAAAAAGGTAATCCAGGCAAAGTTGACAATTGGGGAACCAGGGGATAAATATGAGCAGTCAGCCGACGCGATTGCACGTCAAGTAGTGCAGAGGATTCATCAACCACAAAGCGATAAACTTCAACGTGAGTTTTTGCCTGAAGAAGAAAAATTGCAAGCTCAACTTGACACAAACACTATTAGCCCAGAAAAAATACAGAAGTTCAAACTGCAAAACAAACTGTTAGTGCAGCGTTTGGTGTCTAACGGTGGTATGACTGCTGCACCAAATTTGTCAGCGAGTAGTGATGGAGTAATACAGAGAGATGAGGAGGTTGATGCAGTAGCGCATACAGCAAATTTAGGAATTAGGAGAGCCAACAGAAGGGGTAGTTTAGATGAAACAGGCCCTGAAAGTAATTTCAAAGTGACGTTTCTTAGAGAAGCTTTTCCTGTTATTCAGGGTGAATTATTAAAGCTAGCTAATTCACTACCTGAACCTTTAGAAGTGTTCAGAGATTCATTCAGGAAGCTGTCCTCAGATACTGCATACCTTACAGCAATAGTCTCACAATTACTGGAAGTAGGAAAATGTGGTGAATTCTCAGCATCTGTTTACATATACTTGATGCAGAATACCACTAACAAAGCGATATATATAGCGCACATGAAGGATCATAAAAAAGCTTTTAATCATCAATTTGTGATCACATCAACTAAATTTGTTAGCGATGCGTCTGATTTAGACCCTGAAGATGCTGTACTAGATGCTTGGTATAACTACAAAGTGATAAAATTATGGCAGTTTTACGATGGTATAAATCCCTATGGAGCAAAGCTAGACGCTTCCAACATTTCATTAGGACGGCGAAATATGTCTACAGGAGAAAGTCCACTTAGAGATGAGGTGATTCAACACGTATATAATATAGTACAACCCTGGTATTTAGAGACTAAACGAGATCATTTTGATAGCTTGTCTGTTGAAGAGCAGCGTGAATTTTGGACACCGCTTGATCATGAATTGTTTGATTTCGACAGGAGTGAACCCAGGGTAGTTAAGGATCTGAGGTAATGGTAACTTATAATTCTATAATAATTCTACCCAAATGCTTGAGAATTCTTAAAACTCCAGATAAATTGTTAAGATATTGCGATCGGGTTGCAAAGAGATCGGAAATACCATA
>NZ_JABXKI010000269.1 GCF_017115095.1 Nostoc sp. NMS4
AGCTATGAAGCTTATAGAGTCTGTCTTGTAGCTGATTTTGTCCCCCCTTCAGGGTACATCTACATTCCACTGCACAATGAGCAACACGTACCATCCAGAAGCACGTTTAATAATATGAGCTTGTTTTACTACACCACTGTCAGGTATTTCGCGTGATTGATGAAATTTTACCCAGCCAATTTTAGGAAGTTTTATTCTTCTTTTTTGAATTGAATTACCTTTTAACAGTGGAAACACAAAAGAGCGCATCTTCCCTAGTTTTTTGAATCTGGGGAATCCGTGTTTGAGTTCCCACATTGCAACAAAAGCTTTCTCAAGACGTTTCAATGTTTGTTGTAAAACTTGTGCTGCAACTGTACTAAGTTCAGGATACTTCTTTTTTACTTGGGTTAATCTTTCGGATTGGTTAAAATAGGTTGGTCGTGGGGTATCGGCAGGAATTATATACTCAGAATGTAACGAACAAGCATTAATCCGACAACTACGAGATTTAATCCAATCTTTACGCTCACACAGCGCATAATTATAGACACGGCGACATTGTTCTAACCAGTCTTCAAATATGCCTATTTGGGCGCGAGTAGGTTTAAGTTTAAATTCGTAGGTCAGATGAAACACTTGAACTATCTCCTAATTCTTTTTGATTACCCTACTAAATACCTAAGTACTTGCGGATCTATCGCAGCAATCCGCTTTTTAATAGAATGTGGAGGATTCTTGAAAAACCGTTTTAAATCCCGACTCTTAACTAGGTAATTAGTCGCAGAACGCCGAATAGCTTTGAGCCAGCCTCGTTTTACCCATTTAGCTACAGTACAGGGGTTTAAGGAGAGAGCTTGAGCAATTTGGTTACAACTATAATTGTCGAGAGTGGGACGTGCAGAATAACCCAACGCATAGAGCTTTTTATGAACAGCTAAAGTTGTGCGATGATAGCCTCGTCTTCTGAGTCTGTATGCTATCTGTTTAGGTGTGTATGCTTCAGACATTTCATCAAGAATTTCTAATTCTTCAGGAGTCCATTTTTTCTTCATTTGTTAACCTCCAGAATTGCTGGTAGAAATATTTAGAGGGACTTGCTTGATTTACTGATTAGTCGATTGCAACAAATTGCGAGTTTGTTCTAGTAGTTTGTACTCATCCCAATTCCTTGGATTATGAGGTGATGACATTGACTCTTCAAATTCCCAGTTTTGAGAATTAGTATCGAAAAACTCAATGGCTGCATCAAAACCACATTGTAAAAATCTGGTGTATGATTCTTCCGAGCAAAGAATAGATTCGACAATTGCAGTCAAGAGTTTGAGGTTTGAGGTTGGTTTCAGTAGCAGCACCTTCTTTGTGGAGCCATTCAATTGCTTCCAAGAGTTGTTGTTTAGCAGAAGCCGCAGTAGATTCAGGTAATGCGGCAATGGGAACAAAACCTGTTAGTTGTTTCATAAATCCTCCATGTCACCGAAATCAGTTGCCACTTTGCGTTGAGATTTTGCTTTAGTAATTTGGAATTCGTTAGCTTTAATTACTGGCATTGCAGCCTCTTTGACTGCTGTTTTTGCCTGATGACAGAGAAATTGAACTACGCCTGAAGCATCTTCTTCATCCTCGACCTGCGCCCATAAAGAACAACCTAATTCGATTGATTCGTAGTTGCCCAAGTTAAACTTTCTCGAATAGTTAATTGAGACAGTACCGATTTTCATTACTCGTTTTTGCTGCTAATTTATGTAGTGGCGACTCAAAGGTGAATCGCCTTTTTCGTGTTTAATTACCGCTTGTTACCTTGCGGCATTGCTGTCTGATTCTGTCCTTGCAGAGATAGCCGTGCCTCAGTTTCCGAAACTGCTGGTAATGCTGGCGCAGTGACAGCATTTGATGCCCAGCGCTCGTAAGTATCATTAGTCACCCAATGAACTGTTGCCCCAGATTCAGCACCAGAGCGAATCATCTCTGCTGCAACGAGAGCATCTTTCTCAAAGTCAGACTGTGGGTTACGGTACGACCATTGGATAAACCAGTACGTTCCCAGCGCTCCTTCTACCTTTTGGAACTCGGCACAGAAAATGTAGTTTTTGAGTACGCTAGCGATCGCCTGATAACAGAACTCCTTTGGATCTCCCGGCATCCCTTCCTCACACCACTGCTGGAAAGCACGATGGGCGAAGTGGTTGTACAATCCAGCGAAATTGTCTTTACTGCGACGGTGGATCAGAAAACTAAGCAGCATGGAAGCTGGGCCTTTAAATTGGTCTTTGAGTCCGCCAGCAACAGGAATCACCCACAGTTCAGTGAATGGTTCGTTGGTGAAGTTCTCGTTGATGGTCAAGGCACGGTCTGGGCGAGAGATTGCGATCGCAAAAATCAGCCTTGTTACCTTTGAGATATCCTCCTGCTTGTGCTTCTAGAATTGTCAATTTTGGGGGACAATCGAGAAGGAGTTGTCCATATTCTTTAGCGCAGTTAGCTTGTAGTTTTGGTTGGCTCGGTGGAATGAGAAAGACGCTGTTGTTGATTTTGATAGTTTCCATGTGTGCAAAGTGATGGCTGTGTTTGTTTTAGTAAGTTAATGGGCTTAGTTAGTCGGCAATTTGTCAGAATCTTGTGTAATTGTCAGTAAAAAACCGTGTTTGGTATTCTGCACTCTTACTAGTTCTCTATCGAGTAATGATTGGATTACTGTTCGTGAGAAATTAATGCTG
>NZ_JABXKI010000372.1 GCF_017115095.1 Nostoc sp. NMS4
ATTCAAACTCTCTCTCAAGCTACTCAATATACACCGCAGTGGCGCGGCGGTTTTGGTTACGAATTTTTAGAACGAGAAGATGGTTTTCCCGGATTAGCTAAAACTTACGATTTGCGTTTTGTTAAATCTCCGCAAATCATGGATTTGGGTTTAATATATCGGGCGTTGATTCAAAAACAAGTAGATATGGTGGCGGGTAATTCCACTGACGGACAGATTTCGCGCTTGGGTTTAGTTGTACTTAAGGATGATAAACATTATTTTCCACCTTACGAAACTGTGCCAATTGTTCGACAAGAAATATTAAAAAAATATCCCGAATTAAGAACTGCGATCGCTTCCCTCGCTGGAAAAATTTCGGCAGATGAAATGCGACAGTTAAACTATTTAGTTGAGGGGGAATTACGTGATGTTAAAGATGTTGTCTTGGAGTTTCGCAAATCGAAGGGACTAAAATAATTCGTAATTCGTAATTCGTAATTCGTAATTCGTAATTCGTAATTCGTAATTCGTAATTAAGGATAGGCTTTACCCCACCCTAACCCTCCCCTTGCAAAGGGGAGGGAACTAGATTTTCCGGTTTCCCCCCTTGGCAAGGGGGGATTAAGGGGGGTCTATTCGACTTATGCAAGAGGTCTATTGTACTACTGTTGTCGATGCAAAAAATTCTTTAACCACTTAATGACTTCACTTGTTGTTTGCTCATTGGCCATTTGGAGACATTGCTGCACAATTTCTTTCATGTTAGGAAAGTAGCTGCTTTCTGCAAGCACATAACTTTCTCCCTGCAATCGATAAATTAGCAACCGATTACTTTTTAATATCCAAACTTCTGGTACTCGATAAGGTAAGAAATCATTAACGTCAGTGTAGCTTGTCACATCTATTTCAATGGCTAAATCTGGTGGCGGATCTGACTCCCAATCAATTCTTTTTTTACCTACTACCGCTCTACAATTTTCAATGTAAAAGCAAAAGTCTGGCTCAATACCACTAATTTCTGGCAAGCTCATGGTGATGGGCGTAAATGACTCGTATATGAGGTTTAAATGATCCAGCAGAACCTTAGCAATATCTGCCAACAAACTCGCATCTCTTCCATGCTCTGGTAGCGGTGCCATTAATAAAATTTCTCCTCTACGATATTTAATACGAGGTGAGGAGCGATCGCCTAGTTGTTGACTCAATACTTGATAGTCTTTCCAGTCTCCTAAAAGCTTTAACAGTGCGCCAGGTGGTAACTCGATTCTTTCTGGTGTAATTACGGTATCCATTAAGGGTTCCCTATTAAGAGTTCCTGCCCCAAAGGGCTGTGGTTAATGAAATTGATTTCAAATCTATTGATAATAGACTGCTCTTGTTGATATTATACAACCACCCTGGTTATGCTTCCCACACCAAACAAATTATGGGTAAAGTCACACAAAAGTACTGATATTTTACATTCTCTTATTTATTCCTTAAATTTCTATTAATTTTGGGGCAGTAATATTAGACCTTAGATAGGAATCATATTTGATTTTTGAAATGCACAGATGGTGTGTTATGCCTCTGCCTAAGAACGTAGATATGAAGGTTTTGATACCGTACTCTACGGCATAAAATACTATTTGTGTACTTAGATTTTTTCAAAAATCTAATCTGATTGCTATAGTGACTAATCTAATATTTTTTGTTGCTAAAGGCATAAAGAATTATGTTTCAAAAAACAATACCTTATGAGTTTTATAAGAAAGCTTCCAAGCTCTTAAGGTTTTTCAGTATTTTAAAACCAGTTGTACATAATTTCATTTGGTTTGGTGGTAGAGCTATTTATTATTTCTGGTTTAATTTGACCAGTCATGGAACAAATAATCTTCCAAAATCTGAATCTTATCTGATTGTGGCTAATCATGTTAGTCATCTTGATGGTTCTGCAATAATTGCTGCCCAAGGTATACACAGCAAAGACGTTTATAGTTTAGCTGCTAAAGATTATTTCTTTAATCAGCCTATAAAAGGCTGGTTTTGTATAAACTTTTTGAACATGATTCCAATTGAGCGAAATGGTAACTCTTTGGATTATTTACACAAGTGTAAAGAAATTTTGCTTCAGGGAAAATACATTCTAATGTTCCCAGAAGGAACTCGTTCGATAAATGGAGAGCTACAATCTCTAAAATTAGGTTTAGGCTTCTTAGCACTCAAGCTCAATGTTTCTATTGTACCAGTATACGTACATGGTACATATACAGCTTTGCCTAAAGGTCAACACTTACCTAAGAAGCATCCAATTCATGTTAGGTTTGGTGAACCTTTAAAGATATCTCTTTATAAAGAAAAGCAAAAGACTATGAGTAATAGAGAACTTTATCAAGAAATTGTCAATGATGTAAAAAGTGCCATTGAACAGTTACGTAAAGAAACAGTTAATTTGAATTTTTGAGGAAAACGAGAGGATTTAAGTTATCTCTGAAAATTAGATCAACTTGTTGATGAATATTAATGTTAGTGTAAGAATTCAGGAGTCAGAATAGTTGAAGAATCATCAGAACATTTTATGAATAAATATACTAATTATTCTAGATTCCTTATAAATTCTGACTCCTGACTCCTGGGTGCTGAATTCTTACATGTTAGTAAACATAGAACAAATTTCAAGAGGATTTAGCGATCGCTCTGCAACTGGGCAATCAACAAGCAAGCAGCGTATAA
>NZ_JABXKI010000007.1 GCF_017115095.1 Nostoc sp. NMS4
TGACTCCTGAATTATGTTCGATAAAATACCAAAAACCTGGTCGAGGTTGACCAGGTTTTATCGCGTTTACAGGTTTCAAATTTTAAACTAATTAACTAACTGAAGGTTAACAACTAGGGTGGACTGGAAAACTAACAAACTCAGCATGCTTGCGTTTTTCCGCTTTAGGATTTGGCTTTGCCTTCTACATTGGGCTTTTTGCCACTTCTATCACATTTGATATGCTGAAATTTGCTTGGGCTGATGACAAGGGGACACTAAGTCATTGACCCTTTTTGTTTGGTTTTATTTTGTTTGGTGTCCTACTATCTAAACTATCACTTAATTTGTGAGTTGCAACCCTTGGTTTACGAAAGTTGACGTTTTGTTAGATTTTGCAATCTCGAGCCAGAAGTTTGATCCCCAAGCCTCTTTTGAAGAAAGTTAAAGGGATCTTAGATAGATTAACCATAGTAACCAAATTGCATTGTCATCAATCCCACATAATCTGATTATCATCCAGATGGTCGGTGACAATACGTCCAATGGCATCAATTTCTGCTATTTGGGCGGCTAATGCGTCTTGTTTGGGATAACGCCCTCCGGTGATGTCTGGCTACAAACGGCTATGCGTCTACACATTTGTTTGAGGTTGAGCAATTAACCAGGCTAAAGCTAACTAACCAAGGGTACAATTATCAAGAAAGGTAGGTTAAAAGCTTTCATCGTTTCTTCAATAGGTACTATTTCAGCATTGTCAGGAGCGGATTCATTACTTTGGACAGGTTCATACTTTATCAGTCTTAGCTTCAATTAAATCACAGTTAGAATAGATGCCGATGGAATTGACTACAACTTTTCATGCTCTCAAAGAATGGGCAGTTGCCATAAATGCCTTGGAAAGTGGAAAAACAATTATGTTGCTCCGCAAAGGCGGTATCCACGAACGAAATGGACATTTTCAAGTTGCCCACAAGCAAATTTTGCTTTACCCTACTTATGAACATCAACAAGCTTTCATGCTGAAAGCTGAATATGCCAATAGTGTCTATCCAGTAACATCAGGTTGGCATCCTGAAACAGTTCGCATTGGCAGTTGGGCTGAAATTACAGATATTTTGCCCTGTAGTGACGAGTCTATTGTCAACAGTTTACTTCCCTTTCATATTTGGAACGAGCATTTTATTAGCGATCGCCTCAAATGGAAAGCACGTCAACCCCTTTATATTCTGCTTCTGCGGACATATAAACTACCCCAAGAGCAAGAAATTCCCTATTACGCCAAATACTCTGGCTGTAAGTCATGGATTGATTTAGATCGATCGATTCACTTGCAAACAGCACAACCAGTTTTATCTAATTTTGCATACACCCAACTAGTAGAGACAATTCGCCAGATTGTTGGCGATAAGTTGTATGCTCCATCCTTCTAATAACCCAACTTGTTGTTAGATACCCGACTTATTGAAGAAATCGGGTATCTAAATCTCGCTGAAGTAAGTGCTATTCTACCCTACAGCTAATCTAGAATCTGCGCTTATATATGTCAGCAGAAAAACAAATAGTATGATTGCGAGCCTCAGTCAAAAACAGTAGTTATTGTTACACACGATCGCAAAAAACGCGGATAACATGAGAAAAATCTCACCCAATAAACAAGGTGAGCCAAAGCTGTTTATCTCTATGTCCTATTAGCAGCTGTCTTCCAGGCTATGAGTTGTTAAGCAATTATCCCACAGTGGATAGAACTTAATTACATTTTGTCTAAAGTATTAGGCAAAAATTATCCTAAAGGTGATAACAAGCTTGACAAAATTCAGTTATTATGCATGATTATCTAAAAGCAGAGGAGTTTGCAATGCATCGACAAATGTGCTGGTTATCTAAGTCTGGTGGCGACGGAGAGAAAATTTTGTATTTGCAGTCAGAACCCAATCAACCCTGGCGTCCCTACACAGCTTTTGGACATTTTGCAGTCCCAGATTATCAAATACCAGGTGGTTCTAAGGGTTGGGCAACTTATCAAAAACTTTTGAAAGCAGGTTGGACACTAGTACCTAGCGCACGGGCAAACGAGTTTGGTAGCAGCAGTTACGCAGAGTCAACAATCCAAAATCAATAGTCATTTGTTATTGGTCATTGGTCATTTGTCATTGGTTATTTGTCATTGGTCATTGGTCATTTGTCATTAGTTATTTTTTGCGTCTGTGCGTCTCCCTCACAAACCTCTGGGGGAACCTTCGCCGCGAGGATCGGCGGCTCCTTCTAAAGTTCCATCAGATGTAACAGCGATCGCGTTACCATTACCCCAAGGAGCAGTCTCCTTTATATTGTGTCCCCGTCTGCGTAACTCTTGCAAAGTTAGAGCATCCAAGCCCCAGGATTCAACACGCAATTCATCTGGAAGCCATTGATGATGTATGCGTGGAACAGAAACAGCCGCACCAACATCCATGTTGTATTCCAGCACATTTAGGATTACTTGCAAAACCTGGGTGATGATGGTGCTACCACCAGGCGCACCCACTGCCATCTGAAAATGACCGTTTTCTGTGATAATTGTGGGAGTCATGCTAGATAGGGGAGTTTTGCGGGGTGCAATGCTGTTGGCATCGTTACCAACCAAACCAAACGCATTAGGCACTCCTGGCGCAGCCGCAAAATCATCCATCTCATTGTTGAGAACAATTCCAGTTCCCGGTGTCACTACAC
>NZ_JABXKI010000145.1 GCF_017115095.1 Nostoc sp. NMS4
CAAAAAAATATGGTTTTTCTAAACCAGATAATCAAGATTCTCCAGTTCGTGCAGAGTCTATGGAATTAGATTTTGGTGTTCAACTTAAATGGGAAGGTGACACAGAATCGGGTGTAAAAGATTTATCTATGCGTTCAGTTCGTGCATGGAGTAAGGTTTTAGTTGCATGAAAGAAGAATTTCCGTCAGGGTATGTATATCATAAGCAATTAGTAGCTGATGATGAACTCGCTACTTTAATTAGTCACCCCTCTAACTCGCAAAGTTATTATTTTTTACGTTACTCTCATGCTGTGAGTGGAATTTGTAAGAAGTTGCCTGATGATAGAGGAGAAATTGAAGGACGGGTATTTAATTCAATCTTTGAAATCCGATGGAAGAAATATAAATCTGGTTATGAAGTTTTAATCCTCAGTCAACAGGAATTTAACTTAGAAGGCTTTAAAGAATTAACTGGTCATTGGGAAATTTGTGATAGAGATGCGTATTGGCATAATCCAGAAGAAACCAGATTTCCTAAAGGTTTCACTTTTAAAGGTGAAAATAATCAACCTATTAAGCCTGAAGATATATCAATAAAGCAAAGATATTTCAAAGACTCTGCTACTGCAACTATTCATTTTGTCGCCTTAACGGTTAACGAAAATGACCAACACGCCAAAACCTAAACTACGAAAACCATTACCTTCTCAGCCTTCATCTAGTGATGATTCTGCGGTAAATACACAAAAACCATACAAATTTGTTTCTTTTCCCCAGGAACGTCCGCGCTTACAACATCCTGCTGGACATGATAAGTTTGATAAAAATAGTCTGCATGGAACTTTATTTTTATCCCTGAAAGTTCAAACTTCACTTCATGTTTCTACTGGTGTAGTTGTTCCTGGTAACGATATTGCAACTCGTGTATCTTTAATTAAAACAATGGTACAGGGGATTGATAAACACTTGGTAATTCAAGGGAGTTCCCTTAAAGGTTGTATTCGTTCAGTATATGAAGCGATTACGAATAGCACCCTTGCAGTAGTCACATCAAAATTTCGGGATAAAATACCCAACGAAAGATTACCATGTCGAAATAAAGAACAATTATGTCCCGCTAGTCAAGTATTCGGTGCTTTAGATTGGCAGGGATTAATTGAGTTTAATGATGTTAAGTGCGAAAATATAGGTTTTAATACGGGGTTTATGCCTTCGTTATATCGTCCACGCCCTGAACCCGGAAGCGCATATTTTGACGCAAGGGGAAAAGTTGCTGGACGTAAGTTTTATTATCATACAATTCGCGCTATTGAAAAAGGTCAAAATCAAGGAATTGCAGTTCAACAAGCAGCAAGAGAATACACTTTTACTACTCAATTGCAATTTAAAAACATCAAATCTGAAGAATTAGGGACGCTGTTTGTTGTGCTGGGTCAAGATTCTAACTATCCCATAGCTTTAAAAGTTGGTGGTGGTAAACCGATTGGGATGGGAACAATGACTGTAGAAGTTAGCCAAGCTAGGATATTGCAAAATTTTGAGGATTTGCGATCGCACTACTCCACTTACACCCCCAATAACGATCATCTTCTCACAGGAGAGGCACTAGAAACATTTATCGCCACCCAAATTAAAACAGCACATTCCCGACTCATTCAACTTCCCCAACTTCAACAACTCGCTGAAGTTCTACGCTACCCAACCGACCGCGAACCCCCACCAGAGGATATGTATTAATGTTGACTACAGAATCTTTAACAGAAGCAGAATCTCAACTTGCTCACAATTTAGCGATAACTTTGGTTAAAGAGGACACAGATGTTAATGAGGTAGGAAAAGTTATTGCATATCTGCGTAGCATTGTAGAGCAACCGGACGCAGGATGGAGATTTTTTAGCTATCTTAAAACCTTAGTTACTAACGGTAGGCAAATTGGACACAGTGGCCGAACTCCAGGCTACTACCGCAGTATCGAAGGTGCGTGTAATCAATACTTGCAAAGCCAACAAGCAAACGCTCAGACCATTTTAAAAATTTTGGGCTGGGCGATGCGTTTAATGCGGTATTACAAAGTTAGTCCGATTGAGGAAATGTCTATTTCCCAAAGTCCACAGGTTGAACAAATTTCGGAACGTCAAGCGGAAATTGCGGAAGTTTTTCAGTCACAAAAGTTTGAAATCGACCAAGTTTTAGACGCTACTGTACTTGCTGTTAAAGGTAATAGAGTTACCTATGAGATGCTGGGAACAATTAAGCTGACTGAGAAAGAACCTAGAAAAGCAGCTTCTCTAAAGGAAGGACAGGTAGTAAAAGTGAAAATTACCGCTCTGAAGGATGATGGAAGTATTAAAAGTGTGAAATTTATTGAGTAATTTACTTTATTTTTTTGAAAACTAATAACGAAAGCTGATAAACTCTAGATCAAGTGCTAAAAGAGCTTGAGGATGAAGGATTGATATGAAGACAAAGCCTTTTAGTGAATTGCGAAACCGGATGACACCTGAGCAAAGGGCAGGAAGCGAAACTCGCGCTAAACTTATGTCACTTCATCTTACTCTAATGCAACTGCAAGAATTGTTGGGGCTGACACAGGATGATTTGGAAAAAAAACTCAGTGATATTGAGTCTACTGTTTTGGAGTTGGAAAACCAAGAGGACATTCAAGTTAAAGAGACGCGATAAATCGCCGTCTCTACAGGAAACCTATACGTCAATTATTTACTGACAGACTACTAGTTATTTTTCAAAAGTATTAAATAACTTTGTTAACTTCTCACATCAGGAAGCTAGAAAGGTTGTTTATTTCTTGCCATTCTCAGCAAAGGATTAAGAGCGATCGCTTGACTAATACCAAAACTGCGATCGCACATTCTTCTCTGGCAGAAACCCCGGAATCTACTAGCGCACGCTGATTATAATCCAGAAGACAGACACCAACGAGATGCCCTCAAAGCCTACGAAAAGAAATACAAGCGCCCACTTAATCAATCCATCACAGCTAACACAGCTTTTGGCAATAACTTATCTTTAAACCAAACAATTCTGGCGGGGACATCATTTAATTTTACTCCCGCCTTTTCTAAATTAAGTCGCTCAGAAATTGCCAAAATCAAGTCATCACGTCCAGCCCGTCGCACCTGAGAAAACTTTTTTTGTAAATATTCTGGTCGCCAATAACCAACAATTTCTAATAAGAAAGTGCGTCCATCAGCATGAACTAAGCGAAAATCAGGAATCATCACACTACCAGGAATCGGTATCAAATCAACTTCTCGCTCTAACGCCCAACCACTTTTTAGCGCATCCCACTTATCAGCAAAGGATGCTTCTAGCATACTATCGTAGGGCTTACCTGGTGGATAATGGGATACCAAACCACATTCAGAATTGAGAGTGAAACGTCCAGTTTTCCAAGTATCTGTATAAGCGTCGCGGGTTTTGAGAATAGAAGAAAGACTCCATTTAGTAACATGAAGTAAAGCCGGAATCATTTTAGCGATCGCTAACCCATATCGCGTACTAGAATTAAACAAACTCGTCGGCCCGTCAATGGTAATTGTAAACCCGTGGTCAGCATCACCCTCAATATAAGCCATCAATTGAAACAACTTTAAATAGCGAAATAACAGCTTATATTCACCCGGAACATTTCGGTGAGCATTTAACACCAATTGACTGGCTTTATAAAACACACCCTGCACCTGAGATAAATTATATCGATTTAATACATCTGGCGCGGTTGGTGCTTCAAAAACAGTCAAAATTTTATTTTCAGATAAATCAGCATATAGCCCATTGCGAACCTGTTCCAATAAAACTTCCCGTTCAAGTTCTTGAGTTAACTCATCAGCAATTTTACTCAAAGTAACTTGTGTAGATTCTCGACTAGAAACCGACTTTGCAGCCAGAGAAAACACCCGTTCTCTTAACATTTGTGGTTCCAAAGGACTAACCACCTCAAAAGTGCAAAAACTGCTTTTGAGAATATAAGCTAACCCACGCTTCACCCGATAATCAGTAGAATCTCCCTCAAAATCAGTCAGTTGTCGCTCAAGCACACCTTGAGTTTTCCCCACTGCTGATTGAAAATAATCAATTAACTCAATCGCCAAATCCGAAGTTTTCCGATCAATCTTCAGTCTCTTCGGAATGATCTCCTCCCCGTTTAGGCGATGCATCAGTAAATCTGTCGGTAACATCTGAATTTTTGATTTTAGATTTTGAACTTCCCGTTGAATAATTAATTTCTAACTGTTCCGCAGCCTTCAAACTCCGTTCCTTCCCACTCCCATACACAACCTGTAACTTCCCCTTCTTCTCCTCCTCTCCGCGTCCTCCGCGTCTTGGCGGTTCGTCCCTCCTTTCCCCTCTCCGCCGCGCCGAAGTCCCCTCCTCACTCGTATCCTCCGCCACCACCTCATACAAAATCGCTTGCTTATTCTCAATATTCCCCTTCCGTAAAATCCTCCCCAAACGCTGAGTATATTCCCTAGCCGAACCCGTTCCCGATAAAATAATTGCAACAGTTGCCGCCGGCACATCAACCCCTTCATTCAACACATGAGAAGCAACCAAAGTATTATATTTACCCTCACGAAACTTTGTTAATATTTCATGCCGTTCCTTCACAGGAGTTTGATGAGTAATTGCTGGAATTAGCAACTCTTGAGAAATGCGATAAACCGTCGCATTATCAGCAGTAAAAATCAAAATTCGTGCCGGATAATGTTCTGCCAATAAATTAATTAAAATTCGCAACTTTCCATCAGTACCCAAAGCGATATCTTTCGCTTCTCGGTGCGCCAACATCGCCCTCCGTCCAGATTGCGATCGCGCGCTCATTTGCACGAACATTTGCCAACCTTGCAGACTCCCCAAAGAAATCTTAGATTGCTTCAAAAAGTCATTGCGAGTTTGAATTAATTGATTGTATCTTTCCCGCTCAAGTTGCGATAACTTTACCTTAATTTGAACAATTTCATGCTCTGCTAACGCCTTCCCCGCCAAATCTTCAGCGCGTTTGCGATATACTTCTTGACCAATGAGGATATTTAAGTCAGCGTGTTTACCATCAGTGCGTTCCGGTGTCGCGGAGAGTCCTAAACGATAGGGTGCGATCGCATATTCAGCGATAACCCGATTAAAATCTGTCGGTAAATGATGACATTCATCAAAAACAATCAACGCATATTGATTGCCCAACGTCTCAGCGTGAATTGCAGCACTATCATAAGTTGCAACTAAAATTGCCGTTCTATCCCGCGAACCACCTCCCAGCAATCCCACCTCAGCATCAGGGAAAGCCGCTACTAAATGTGCATACCATTGATGCATTAAATCCAAAGTTGGCACTACAATCAACGTCGTGCGCGGCGTTGACTGCATCGCCATTTGCGCCAAATAAGTCTTTCCCGCCGCCGTGGGAAGCACAACGACTCCCCGCCTACTTGCCAGTTTCCAAGCCGCTAGCGCCTCAGTCTGGTGGGGATATGGTTCCATTTCGAGAGTGGGAACCAAATCTATAGGATAAAATTGCTTGGCCTCATCGATAAAATAAACATCCTCCGCTTGTAGTGCTTCCACTAGCGATCGGTATCTAATTGCCGGAATGCGGAATTTTTCAACTCTATCATCCCATGTAGCATAATCCATCCAACCTTTACCGCGTGGTGGTGGATGTAAAATTAATGTGCCGCGATCGAAATTTAATGTAGGGGTACGAGCCATGATTGTTGGGCGTTAGGAGTGCTGAGTGCTGATGAGTGCTGGTGCTGAGTTAGGAGTTATACCAATTCGCCATGAAGATGTACTTAATATTTATTAAACGAACCGCCAAGTACGCCAAGTACGCCAAGAAAGAAGGAGTAATTATTAAGTGCAAGCTTACAGAGAATTGGTATTAGAAGTTAGGAGTTAGGAGTTAGGAGTTTTGTTTATCTCTTTGTCCCCTTGTCTTCCCAGTCCCCAGTCCCCAGTCCCCAGGCCTAGTGATGCTCAAGAAATCTACTCAATCTTTAAGTTGAAAGGCAAGCGGGCATAAATCCCTTGGGGATCGTTCATTTTTTGCAGAATCTCTACTTCCTGTTGCAATTTTTGGAATTCGGTGGTTAGGGGATTGGCTGATTTGAGTCGGGCTGAATCAATCCCTAAAGCAGTGCGCGCCTCTTCTGTTGTCCGCCCAAAAAAGCGTTCGCCAAAGCTGTTAGTGCGAGGATATTCTTGCACTTCCCAGTCTTCTCCTAGTTTCGCTTGCTTTACCGCGTATGCGATCGCACTATTCAAACCACCAATTTCATCCACTAAACCAATTTCTTTGGCCGCCTCACCCGACCAAACTCTTCCTTGGGCAATTTCGGCTACCTTTTGTTCTGGGAGTTTGCGACCTTGAGAAACTTTATTCAGAAACATATTATAAATCCGGTTAACACTGCGCTGATAAATTTCCAACTCTTGAGGCGATTTTGGCCGCGAAACTGTTTGACTATCAGCATAGCGCGCGGTTTTCACTGAATCCCAAGTAATACCATTATTATTGGCCAGCTTTTCCCCATTGAATAGCAACCCAAACACGCCTATAGAACCTGTAATGGTATTTGGTTCGGCAAAAATGCGATTAGAGTCGCTAGCAATCCAATAACCACCAGAGGCAGCGACATCACCCATTGAGACTATAACTGGTTTTACCTGACGAGTTAATTTCACTTCTCGCTGCATAACTTCGGCTGCGGTAGCGCTACCACCAGGACTATTAATTCGTAATACAACAGCCTTGACATCCTTATCTTGTCGTAGCTTGTTGAAGATTTTGGCAAAGCGATCGCCTCCTACTTGCCCATCTTCTCCTTTGCCATCGACAATCTCACCCTCAGCATAAACGACGGCAATTTGATTTTTGGAGTTACGTTCTACACCCAAAGATTTACCAGAAACTTGTGCGTAGCTATTGAGGCTAATTTGTCGGAATGTTTTGTCTTCTTTATCGCTATTGGTCAACTTTTTGAGATCGGCGACAACTTCATCGGGGTATTGAACTTGATCGACCAAACCATTGGTTTTGGCTTGTGTAGATTCTAGTATGGACTGATTATCTGCGATCGCTTGCAATTTATCGGGTTCAATTTTCCGAGTTGCGCCGACAGCAGTGCGCCACTCTCCCCAAACATCATCCAACAATTTCTGAGTTTGTTCACGGTTTTCGGGACTCAACTTTGTGAGAATAAACGGTTCAACGGCTCCCTTAAATTTCCCGACTCGCACGACTTGAACACCAATACCATATTTTTGCAATGCTCCTGCTAAGAACATTGGTTGTGAACTCAAACCGTTGATTTCCATCATTCCTAGAGGGTTAAGGACAATGGAATCTGCTACTGAACTAACATAATATTCCTTTTCACTCCAATCACTACCATAAGCAACAATCTTTTTCCCCGCAGCGCGAAACTCCTCTAGCGCTTTCCGAATTTCTTTCAGAGAGGCATAGCCGACGTTACCAACTTGGCTAGTATTTGTTGCATCTATATAGATCCCGACAATGCGGGGATCGCGCCGCGCCTTTTCCAAGGTTTCCACAACCTTACGGAGTGCCATTCTATCTTCATCTACACCTGATATTGTGTTTTGAAACAGTTCGCCTGAACTAGGTTCGCTATCAGTAATTTTCATTGACAAGTCAAAAACTAACACTGACTTATCTTTCACATTTGGCCCAGTATCTTTAGAAGAGGTAGCAGCCAATATCAGCAAAAACAGTCCAGTGGTTCCTAAACCACCGAAAATAATTAGTCCTAGTAAGGTTCCAATTAAACTAGCAAAAGTTTGTTTGATAAAATTACGCATTAGTTATTATTTATTGGGCATTGGGCATTGGGCATTGGGAATTGGGCATTAGGAGAGACGCGATGAATCGCGTCTGTACAAGAGTTAGGAGTTAGGAATTTTATTTATCTCCCTTGTCTTCCCAGTCCCCAGTCCCCATATCCTATTCTATGCGTTGTAAGCTGCCAGAGTGCTTTAACTGATACAAGGTGGCATTGCCAGTACAAAATAAGACTGTGGTGATTTCGGCGATTAAGACTTCCGCGAGTTCTGCAACTGCTGTCTCTGATGTTGCTGCTGCTTGTAAGAAAGGCATTGCTAAACCAGCTATATCCGCTCCCAGGGCGATCGCAGTTGCAACATCCAATCCATGACGCAAACCTCCTGAAGCAATTAAGGGTATGTCTTTGGCGATCGCTCTAATAGTTGTAATACACTCTGCTGTCGGTAAACCCCAATCTGCAAAAGTCGTCCCTAAGCGACGCTGCAAGGGACTTTCTGCCCGTTCGCTTTCTACTTTTGCCCAAGAAGTACCGCCCGCACCCGCGACATCAATTGCTGCTACTCCAGCAGCGATCAGTTTCTGGGCGATCGCTGCTGAAATGCCGTTACCTACTTCTTTCGCAATCACTGGCACGGGCATTTTACTGCACAATTCAGCTATCTTGTCAATTAAACCCCGAAAATTAGTATCACCTTTGGGTTGAATGCACTCTTGTAGAGGGTTAATGTGTAAAATTAAGGCATCAGCTTCTAGAATATCAACTACCCGCAAACATTCATCTAAGCCATATTTATAGTTAAGTTGCACAGCCCCCAGATTTGCAAATAGCAGAACATCGGGCGCATACTTGCGGACAGCAAAAGTATCAGCCACTTGGGGTTTTTCTACTGCTACGCGCTGGGAACCGACACCCATTGCAATTTTGTAGTGTTGGGCGACTTTGGCTAAACGTTGATTAATGATTGCGGCTTGTTCTGTCCCTCCAGTCATGGAAGAAATTAACAAGGGTGCGTTAAGGTGTTTCCCCAGGAAAGTTGTACTGATATCAATATCGTTGTGGTTTAGTTCCGGTAAACAAGAATGGGTGAAACGATAACGTTCCAATCCATTGGTGATTTGATGAGACTGAACATCTTCCTCTAAGCAGATCCGAATGTGATCGGCTTTGCGATTCTGAGTTTGTGCAGAGATGTTGGTAGGGGCGTTCACTGGTGGCTATGGCTAAAAGTATTGGCTGGCGATCGCTATTGTTACATTGACTGTAACCATCTTTTTATAACAAAAATATTTATTTTCGCTACCTTTCGGTTACGTTACGCTATTGATAACAGAAGCATTCCCCATTTTGTGAGTTAATGAATATGGTTTTACAAACAGAAAAGCGCTATTACACGCCAGAAGAATATTTGGAATTAGAAGAGAAGGCTGAATATAAAAATGAATACATAGATGGAGAAATTATACCGATGGCAGGGGGAACAACCAACCACAATAAAATTGCAGGTAATTTTTATAAAAAATTTCCTACGACAGTGCAAGGACAAGATTATGAGATTTACATAGGCGATGTGAAACTATCAATACCTCGTTATCGCCTTTATACTTATCCTGATGTAATCGTCATCAAAGGTAAGCCTATTTACGAGGGAACAGGTACAACAATTATTACGAATCCCTTGTTAATTGTTGAAGTCTTATCAAATTCAACTAAAAATTATAACAAAACAGATAAGTTTAAATACTATCGTTCAATTCCTGGTTTTCAGGAATATATTATGATTGACCAGTATAGTTTTGCTGTGGAACAATTTACTAAACAAGCAGAAGGTCAATGGATTTTTAAGGAATATGAAGGTGAAGATGCAGTTTTAGTCTTAGATTCTATCGAATTTCAAATTACCTTGCGTGATATTTACGAACGGGTGAATTTTGAGTTGATTGAGGAATAAAACTGCGATCGCGCAATCGCCAAACATGGGCATCATTCACCGTGAATGATGCCTATTTGTTGCTCATTATGCTGTCTGTGTAGAAGCTGTTTTTGAGTCTGCGGTGGATTTTAACCGGGTGATAGTGGCTTTACGATAGTTTTAAAACACGCCCAAGCAGCCATGATTTTTATCCCCTCAACACTTGCAATTTTGCCTGTTTTAGGGAATGAAATAGCCCTGCCCCCTCCCTACCTCTTCTTCTCGTCTTTTGGATAACTAATTAAATTGTAACGCTTCGTGAAATCACTCAATTCCACTAGAAATTCAGTAACTTCTCCTGGAGCTATCTTCCCCTTCGCCTTATTTCCTTTACTCGCATCCATATTGTATTCCCGAGCGAATGACCTCTGAGGCTCAAAAAGTATTAAGTACAAAAGACCACTTTTTTTGTCACGATAATAATCGGTTACTGTATATGCATGAGATGGCACCAGTCCCTTAGAACTGTCAAGTTCTTCAAGATTTCCTCGACCTACCTTCTCCTTAGAACCAACGACCACAGGTTGCTTATTCTTTATTTTCTTTTTAATATCTTTATACCAATCGAATTGATACTTTGTATATAGGGCAGTTCCCTTCTTTCCTGGGAAGAAATCTTGTAAATAATATTCGAGATCGTTAATCAGCGTTTGGTCAAGTTTTTCTTCTGCAAACTTCGTTAAGAAATCTTCTAATCGAATTTCTTCTTCGTAAGTTCCCTCTTTTTTTTCAAAATACAATTTCTCTATCGCTTTTCCGCCATTTCTTGTTATTAGCCAATCCATCCATTTATGTATTTTATTCACATCTTTTTCAAATATTTCGTAGCTAACTAATGTTTCGTAATTATTATTGGTACTTTTAGCTATGTTGTAGGACTCGCACTCTTCCTTACTCCACGGCAAACCTTGTAGGTTGGTATTTTTTTGGGCTTTTCCACTGTGAATATCGTTGTTACTAATCGTTTCACCTAATAGTACTTGAAGAGCAAAACGAGCATCACCACGGTCGATTTTATCATATGAAGGTGGTATTTTTTTATCAGCTGTTGTTTTATAGAAACCTCCAAATCCAGCAGCAGCATAAGCTTTTTCAAGGATATTCACCCACAAAGAATTCTGAGCATATAGCCAATCACCCTTATCATTGATGGCAACTGATTTCCATACCGTTATATATCTTACCGGAAATTTGCGTTTTTCGGGGTCTGATCTATCCTCGTCATATAGCCGCACGCTGACCTTATCTCCTAGATCCGTAAGCATTCCAAAGATATATTCAGGATTAGTTTCTACTATGGCTGCAATAGCTGCTAACAGATAACAATCTCCAACGTTGCCTTGTATAACATCATCAATAGATGGCTTTCTTGGTTTTCCAGTCTTTTTATCGATTTTGAAAAGTGGCTGATTTATTTTCTCAAATCTACCTCCTTCATTTTTTTTGTGTTTGTCCATAATACTTGGATCATCGGTAACTCTTTGGTCTTCAACAGGAACAGTGTCTGGTGCTCTCTGCACAATATCAGACTTAGCTTGCACTGCACTGCCATTCTGTTGCACAACGGGTGTTAGTTGATGCGCCAACAACTCCTGCCCCCCTCGGCTTGCAGGGTTATACTCTCCTTGCCGAGAGAACACATCCTGCTGCGTGGTAAACGCCTTTGCCTGTATTGAGCGATTCAACTGGTCTGATTGGCCATCTGTATGCACCTTCACCTTACTAAAATCTGCCCCAAACGCTTGTCGCATCTGTTTTTGGGTCTTTTTTTCTAATGGCTGGCCTCGACCACGCACTTGTTGTATGGATGCTTCTAAATCAGGTGCGTCCGTCATTCCATTTCCACTATGCTCTCGTCGTTGCAGTATCGGTTGAACTTGGGACATCATCTGACTCTGACCCTTTGTACCTACTGCTGGTCGTTTGAGTAAATTCGTTTTGTTGGTCAGTATTTCTGATTGATGCCCGTGCGTAGGCGTTCGCGTAGCGTCTCGTAGAGAAGCCTGTTGGAGACATCGCTGCAATAATGTGTTACCTTTCATAGATTGAATCATGGAGAGCGTCTGCTTTGGCATAGGTGTATGAAGACGTTGCACTACTTGACGCGCTACGGTCTCGGCTTCCTGCTCATACTCATCTCCTGTTTCCCCAATTGTCAACTTTGCCTGGATTACCTTTTTTGGCAGTCGCATCAAAGGGATTGGTAACAAGTTCGTTTTTCTTTGAACTAATCCCTTGGTCTGTTCCGACTGCTGAAGGGGAGTTAATATTGGGGGTTGAATAATCGCCGCAAAGGGTCTTAATGTAAACTGGGATGTTGTCGGGATTTCGGTCTTTGTGAAAGCAGTTTTTTGAATTTTTTGGAATGTCATAATTATTCTTCCTTTCCCTAACCTTCAGCTTACTTAGTTCATTGGTAGAGTGACTTCACTTATCTAACCACCCTTTAACAGGCATTAAGCTGTCCTGTCGCGCATTTAAATTTGATAATTTAAACTATTGTCCCATTTCCAATTGACGGGTATAACGATGTTTCACCCCAATGGGGAAATATTCAAAATCGCCCATTGGGGCTAATGTAACCTGTGGTGTTTGATATTCTAGGGGAACATAATTAGCAAACTCGCTATTGAGACGTAGCAATTGTGAAAGAATAGAAGATGCGATCGCAAGTCTTCGATCTTCACTACCCTCTACCCCTGCTCCTAATTCCACAACCACAGATAAAAATCGATTCTTATCTGTATCTTCTAGTACCTGCAACACGAATTTACCCGTCACCCATTCTTGAATTATCGGTTGTTCTAATCCCACCGCCACATTTTCGGGATAGATATTTGCACCAAAGTAAGAAACTGTAAAATTAGAACGCCCGAATACATAAACGAAAGGTAGCTGATGAACACCTCTAGGGGAATGCTGAGTTCTGAATTCTGAATTGTGACTCTCATTCTGTAACGCCGCAACAGGATCAAACCCCCATTCAGCCAAAAATTGCAGCATGGCATCATAACTAATTATCCCGCCAGTATCTAAAATGTCATAACGCACTAAGGGAATACCGTTATCTCCTGAAAACAGCAAGCCGCCATCTTCAACTTCAAAAAAGCGACTGCAAGGATCGTATTGTACTAGTGTAGGTAAACGCGATTCCCCAAATAATGCTCTGGCTGCATCGGGATTTTTTGCCAAAAAACGGCGAATATAGATACTTAACGGTGTTTCATTAGCCAAAACTCCGGCATCCGCAGTGCCGTAGAGTGATGCAAAATCATAGCAAGGATTTTGTGAACCAACTCTTTCGCCAACCAAACTCCGCCATTCTTCACTAAATACTTCTCCCGCCATCACTAATTTAATCTGATATTGCTGCCACTCCACACCAGAAGCGATACCAGTATCAATCACATCTTTCAAAAATGGCGGGTATCCCAATAACACCACTTGTTCAAATGCTGAACCTAGTTCTTGCACAACTCGCAAGATTTCTTCTTTGTTGTTACCAGGAGTAATTACGGTGATGGGATAACCTTTGCTAGCAAGATAACGACAGCAATTGGTGGTAAACATCCCACCTACCCAAGTGCCTAAAGTGAAACAAATCACTGCTAGAGTACGTCTAGTATCTGAATAAAAACTATCGTGAAAAATCTGTTCAAAGCGTGTGGCTATTTGGAGTTCATCTGTGAAAAAACGAGGCCAAAATGTCGGTTTACCACTGGAACCTGATGAAGTTGCGATCATATCGCACGCCTCTAGTTGTCCGTTACGGCACAAGTCAGTTAAGGGATAACGCAGTATATAATTTTGTTTAGCGATCGCTGGTAGTTTCTGAAACTCCTCCAAGGTTTGAATAGTCGCAGGATTAATTTCCCTTTCTGCTAAAAACGCCTTGTAAGCTGGGACATTAGCCGCCATATCGTGAAATAAACTCAAAGCTACCGAAGTTTGAGTATTGAGATGTCGTTGCAGTATGGTTTCTAAGGGAGTAGACAAAAAGTCTTCAAATGCTTGAATTACTTGCTGCTGTCTTGATTTGGAGTTCATGACGCTTGTTGTTTATCCTGAAGTAGAACCAACACCGTTAAAATAATTCGTAATTCGTAATGACGCGACGCTCTCTACGAGACGCTAAAAGCGAACGAAGACTCGCTACCGCTCCGCTATCGATGACTCGCTAACGCTGCGCTAACGTAATTCGTAATTTGTAATTGTAATTCGTAGAATATCCGAAAATGAGGGTATGCGCGTTGTATTTAGTCAACAAAACCTTAATTTATCCTTCAGCACCATGCAGCTCTATTGCAGTAAACAACACACAAATAATGGTAGTAGCCGCTTTTGTACCCATTGTGGTGAACCATTACCTCTTGCTGTGGGACAGATTGTGGATAATCGCTATCAAATTATCCGTCATCTAGGACAGGGCGGCTTTGGACGGACTTATTTAGCGGAAGATATAAATAAATCCCATCAAACCTGTGTGCTGAAGGAATTTGCACCCCAAGTACAAGAAAATCAAGATTTACAAAAAGCTAAAGAGTTATTTGAACGAGAAGCAAATGTCCTGAAAACACTCCAGCATCCACAAATCCCGCGTTTTCACGCCTCGCTACAAGTGAAGATAGGCAGTAAAGACTTTTTCTTTCTAGTCCAAGATTATGTGGATGGTGACAATTATTACCAGTTATTAGAACAGCGCGAAAGTCAAGGAAAAACCTTTAGTGAAGAAGAACTAATTACCCTCCTGCAACAGATTTTACCCGTGTTATCTTACATCCACTCACGAGATGTAATTCACCGTGATATCTCTCCCGATAATCTAATTTGGCGGCGTTCTGATAACCTACCTGTGCTGATTGATTTTGGTGGTGTCAAACAATTGCCAGCTTCTCAAGGTTTTTGGCGTACCAAGTTGGTTGGAAATAACACTTTGCTGGGTAAAAAAGGCTACGCTCCCGAAGAACAGCTACGGCAGGGAAAAGCATTTTTTAGTAGTGACTTATACTCTTTGGCAGTAACAACATTAGTGTTACTTACAGGTAAAGAACCGCAGAAATTATACGATAGCTATCAGGGAATTTGGGGATGGGGAAAGGAAATTAGAGTTAGCCCGCAACTGGAAACAGTGTTAAAAAAGATGCTGGCTTATAGACCGAGCGATCGCTATCAACGAGCCGAGCAAATCCTCAGAGATTTACCATCATCAACTGCGCCTAAATCCACAGGTGGTTATATTACCACCAAGATAAAAACAATGGTAGTTGCTCCGGGAAGACAGCGCGTCAGTGCTGTTGTGAGTAGATTCCAGAGGCAAACACAAGCGATTGCTAAACCGATATCTTGGCCTGTTTGGATTCGTCCTTTTGTGATAAGTGTAGGGGGGACGGCTTTAATTGGATTAACTTTGGCGGCGGGAAATGCAGCCATTCGGGCCGTAACTTCAATCACCATTCCCTCAATCTCATTACCGCAAATTCCCCACTTCCCAAGCGGTAAACCAGACAGCGACAAAGGAAAAAATAGCGACCTCCAGAAAATTATCAGTCGTCGTCAAGAATTAGAAATTACTGAAGGATTTTTTATTCGCACAGTAGATGATTTATTTTATACAAAAAAACCAGAATTAAAGGGACGTAGCCTGACATCTAAACCTGAAGATGCTGGTTTACGAGATGAATGGTCTGGTATCGCTGGTGATTTATTGAATAAATTAGAACAGGCTAAACTCAGTACAACAGCACGTCGGAAATTGGGTAACTATAGTCAAAAAGATTACGATACATGGAGACAACAAGCGCGATCGGGGCAGTTTGGTAACTATACAATCGATCAGTTGACCAAAGACACAAATGAAAAATTCGATCAGTTGTTTCCCGAACAGCAGCGTAGAAAACTGAATCAACAGACTTTTGGTCAAATTTGGTATGCGATCGCAGCCGATGAAGTCAGTAAAGTACAATCTGGTAAATAAGGGGACTGGAGACTGGGGAAAAGTAACCAATAACAAATAACTAATGACAAATGACTAATAACTAATGACTAAAATATATTGTTCTAAAGGACATGAAAATTCCCCAGGTAGTCGCTTTTGTCTCCAGTGCGGTGAAAATTTGTTAGATACGCCCATGAATTATAGTATTCAACCGGGACTAACTTTAGGCAATCGCTATGTAATTGTGCGTCAAATTGGCCAAGGTGGCTTTGGACGCACTTATTTAGCTGAAGATGTCAACCGTTTCCGCGAACTTTGTGTTTTAAAAGAATTTTCCCCCCAAGTTCAAACCGCTTACGTTGTCCAAAAAGCTGAAGAACTCTTTGAGAGAGAAGCGAGTGTTCTTTATAAACTGCAACATCCCCAAATTCCCCGCTTCCGAGAACTGCTACGGCTGAATTTAGGCGGCAAAGAATATCTATTTTTGGTACAAGATTATGTAGAAGGGGAAACTTACAATTCTTTGTTAAATACCCGAATACAACAAGGTTTGCGCTTTACAGAGGCGGAAATACGCCAATTGTTCCTGCAAATTTTGCCCGTCTTAGAATACATCCACTCACTCGGAGTAATTCATCGAGATATTTCTCCAGATAATTTAATGCTTCGGACTGTTGACAAAATGCCAGTTTTAATTGACTTTGGCGGTGTCAAACAAGTAATAGCAACCGTGGCCTCCGAATATTACCAACCCGGTATGGTTGCACCTCCGCCAGCACCGACCTTATTAGGTAAAATCGGATTTGCACCCCCAGAACAGATGCAAACTGGGTTAGTATCTCCCCACAGCGACTTGTATGCTTTAGCCGCAACAATGTTGGTTTTACTGACAGGAAAACAACCCCAAGAGTTAATTGATACCTATACTCTCAGTTGGCAGTGGCGACGAGAAGTTAATTTGAGTCAAGATTTGGCACAGGTATTAGATAAAATGTTATCTGCCAGACCGAGCGATCGCTATCAATCAGCCCGTCAAGTACTCCAAGCGATCAACTCACCCCCAAACTATCCGCCAACTCAATACCCCACTCCACCACAACCCACATCCGCCACCGTCGCCGTCTCCCCACCTCCCCCACCTTCTGCATATCCCTCATATCCCTCATCTCCCCCGCCTTCCTCCTGGTGGACACCAACAAAAACCTTCCTGGTGACAGCTTTAGTCGCTGCTAGTGTGGGATTAATTTGGTGGGGAGTGAGTAGCAAACGTGATGTCGGGCAAGTCCAACCTACTCCTACAGGTAGCCCCATTCCAACTAGCGAACAACCAACCGATCCTTTAGCGCAATATTCGCCAGTCGAACGAGAACGTAAAGAAAAATTAAGCGATCGCCGTCAACAGTTGGGTATTGACTCTAACTTCTACGTGAACTTAGTGAATCAAGTTTTTTGGGACAGAAACCCCAGTTTACGGGGACGCACTCTCAGCAATGGCCCTGAAGATGATGGTTTGCGGGCAGAATGGGATAAAACAGCTTCAGAATTACTAGAAAAGCTAGCGCCACTGAGTAATAAATCACGTCAAAAGCTGGGAACTTATACAACTGCTGAACGCGATCGCTGGAAAGTGGAAGTCAACAAAATCAACGTCGGTAGTCGTTCTTTGTCTGATTTGGGAGACGCTGCTTTCTTCAATGTATTCCCCGATCGGCGTGGTAAAGATTTCCGATCTCAGCCCATTGGACAAGTTTGGTACGGATTTGTTAGCGATCAACTCAGTGCTATCCTCGCCGGTAGCACTTTCCAGAAACTTGTTTTCGATCCGGGGACTACTAGCAAAACAGTTGACGGTATTCTCCAACCTGGTGGTGGTAAAGTCTTCATTGCTGGACTTGCCAAAGACCAATCTCTGGATTTGAAGCTAGAAGCAAATTCTCAAGTTTTGTTATCAGTCTATTCACCCTCTGGCAAAATTCGATTTTTAGAAGATTCTGTCAAGCGTAGTTTGTCAACTAAATTACCAGAAAATGGATTTTATGAGTTTGTCGTGGTTTCCACAGCAACGAAACCAGTAGATTATCAACTCACTATTGCAGCCGAAAATCCCATTGTTCCGCCATCACCAACAGTAACACCAACGCCCACGCCGACACCAACGCCCACGCCCACAGAAACGCCCACGCCAACACCAACACCCACACCCACAGAAACTCCCACACTTGAACCTACACCAACACCTACACCAACTCCTGAGACAACCCCCTAATACCGCAAGGCGTAATTCGTAATTCGTAATTATGCAAAAAAATTGTAGGTTGGGTGGAGGCTTTGCCAAAGCCAACATCCTGATATATGTTGGGTTGCGCTCCGCTTCACCCAACCTACGTCTAATGCACTAAATAAATAGTTTGAAAATACGCCTTAAGCCTAATGTTTTAGTCGATGTTCAATTAATATCCTGTCCGAATAATTAGTCATGATTCTTGGTTCTTTGGGGTTCTTCAGGTTTAATAAAGTAATTAAGCGTGCATCATATAACTTATGTCTGATTTAATTAACAAACAAATCATCCTTAAAAGTCGTCCAGTCGGCGAACCAAAAGAGAGTGATTTTGCTCTAGTAGAAACACCAAGTCCCGAACCGGGTGAAGGCGAAATTCTGAGCCGCACTATTTATCTATCTCTCGACCCTTATATGCGTGGTCGTATTAGTGTAGCTGAGTCTTATGCTGCATCAGTAGAGTTGGGTTCAGTTATTGTCGGTGCGACAGTCAGCCAAATAATTAAATCAAATCATCCTCAATTTCAAGTAGGAGATTTTATTCTTAACAGTAACGGTTGGCAAACTTATGCTGTATCTAAGGGTGAAACACTGCGTAAACTCGATCCCACTCAAGCACGATTATCCTATAGTTTAGGTGTACTGGGTATGCCTGGACTGACTGCTTATGCTGCTCTGCTTGATATCGGTCAACCTAAGCAAGGTGAAACTGTTGTGGTTTCAGCCGCTTCTGGCGCTGTCGGTGCAGTAGCAGGTCAAATTGCCAAAATTAAAGGTGCGCGAGTCGTGGGAATTGTCGGAAGTGACGATAAGCGGGATTATATAGTTAAAGAATTTGGTTTTGATGTTGGCATTAATCGCAGAACTCAAGAACTTAATTCAGCGCTCAAAGAAGCTGCTCCTAATGGCATTGATGTTTACTATGACAATACAGCAGGTGTAATTTTAGAAGCTGTATTGCAGCAGATCAATCTTGGAGCAAGAATTCCATTAGTAGGTTTGATTTCGGAGTATAACGCTACATCTACTCCATCAGGGCCTAATTTAATGCCACTACTAATCAAACGAGCTTTAATCAAAGGTTTCTTAGTTGGTGATTACCAACATCGGTTTAATGATTTTTTACACGATGTTTCTGGATGGTTACAGTCTGGTCAACTCAAGTATAGAGAAGATGTAGTTGATGGTTTAGAAAATGCTCCTAGTGCATTCATCGGTTTACTTCGAGGTGATAATTTTGGCAAGCTGATTATTAAAGTCAATGACGACCCAACAGCAGCTTGATCGGTTGTATTAAGCTAGGTGTGTGCTACGTTAACGCAAATCAGTAGCACATCACTGGACAAGAGGGAGCAAATTATTGAAAGTCAGCGTCAAAAGTAGATAAGTGAACTACCCCGCCGTAAGACGGACGGAGCTTCCCAATTCATCGGGAATCGCTTCCAGAACTCCATAGCACAAGGTAAGTCTGACATTCCCTCCAAGGGCAGAAGTCCTGGTTCCCAAGACCCAAATATTTCTCTTGCAACATATACCTATTAGCTTGGTTTTCGCTTATGGCATTGATGGTGAAAAACGCGGTCTTGGGGTCTCCCCAAGTAGAGCGATTTTGAACCCGGAGGGTCAAGACCAAATAATTCTATCAGAAAATTCTGGGGATTCGTCATACATCTGATATTTGTTTTTGCTCTTGCAAAAAATCAATATCAGATGCAATCCTCACCCCCCGCTCACAATCCCCACCTTCAATGTACTCATAAGGTGGGGACTTCCGCGACACGTTAAACTAAAGTTTTAGGTGTAACTAGATGCACAATGGTTTTAGGAGTAAACTGCCACTACTATTGACATTCTGCTTATTTACTAGCTTTTTGCCAGCATCTAGTGCAGTTTTATGTCCAGCCGTTGCCTCTGATGAATACTATAAAGTAGCCAGAAATTATAGCAGAGATGGACGCGCAGGAACCGATGGGCGATCGGGTAGAGATGGTGGTAGCGGTGAAAACCAAAATATTTTTGTCAATGGTTCACCTGTAAATCTTGACTTGTCGGGTAAAGATGGTGAAGATGGTGAAGATGGAGAACATGGCGATCGCCCTGACTGTGGTTCTCAACGCGACAATCGCATCAGCCACGACATCAGCGCACCAGATGGTGGTAATGGCGGTAACGGTGGCAAAGGAGGAAATGGGGGAAATGGTGGTTCCCTGACAGTCTATTACACTAATTTGGCAGACTTACGAAACATTTCCGTCCGGGCAACTGGTGGACAAAGTGGGCGCGGTGGTAGAGGTGGCAAGGGTACTGAGGGTTGCAACTGTCACAGACGCAGGTGGGAAGTGAAAATCTGTAAGGGAACTCCCGGTAGCCCTGATTATAAGTGTACTGACAAAGTTTATCGATGTAGTGACGGTAGCGATGGGCGAGATGGCAGTGATGGTAGCGATGGTAGCCCAGGGCGCTTAGGAACTTTGAGTATTGTCAAGAGTAAGGAAGCTTTGGCGGCTGATACTCCAACTGTGCAAGTAGGAATTTCGGAACTGACAAACAAACAATTCAACCTCTCGAAAAATAAGTGGAATCAACGCATAGGGGCTGCTTCTCTACTTGCGCCTGGTGCTGCGATCGCTGATGATTACCTTGAGTTTGAACAGCGTCTAGAAGAGGCTTTTCAAGTAGTTTG
Source organism: Nostoc sp. NMS4 (assembly GCF_017115095.1). GTDB lineage: Bacteria > Cyanobacteriota > Cyanobacteriia > Cyanobacteriales > Nostocaceae > Nostoc. The sequence goes on from NZ_JABXKI010000145.1 coordinate 20,672, forward strand.
GCAAGAAAAACAACCCATTACCAGCTTTGGCAATCAAGTTGTGAAACTAAATTTAACTGATAACAAAGAAGTAGAAATTAATTTTCCTGAAGAATTATGGGTTGATGGTAACACCAAAAGTCAGGCTAACTTAACAACATTTACCGTTAACCATGCCATTGCTAAAAAAGATGTCACCCGGTTAGCTGTGGCAGAGTTTGCCGATGCCGGACAAAACCTCAACTTAAAAATAGTAGATTTGGCAGCCAAGTCTGATATCATTAATACTCAGTTTCGCGTAAAATTTCGCGCTCAGGATAGCTTACAGGGTTTTTCTGGCTACAAAACTGAATATGAAGGCGATATTCCCAACGAACTTGTGACTCGTGACTACAACCGTTTTACCCTAGCTTTGGGCAAGCTCAAAATTCCTGACGAAGCTTTACGCCCTGGTGTCAATGTTGATATTGAAGTCGTAGCAACTCGTTCTTTGGGAACACGTTCTGCCAAGCAAACTATTAGCTGGCAAGGTGCAATCCGTAAGCCTGTCAATAAATAATTGATGGATAAATTACCTGTAGAGACGGCGATTTATCGCGTCTCTCTAATCGTCAAAATGAATTTGATAGACCACTAGATAAAATTTAAGAAGATTTTTTCCCATCTGAAACCATTTGTGAGAGAAGATAAGCTGCAAAATCTAGTAACTGATCCAGCAAAAAGCCAATGATACCGATGTATAAGATTTCCTGGATTATGTAATCTGTATTGCCAGCTTTGTAAGCATCCCAAAGGGTAAAGCCAAGTCCTTTTCGCCCTGTTAACATTTCTGTGGCAATAACTATAAACCAGGCTACCCAAATGCTAACTTTCAAGGCATGAAATATATGAAATATAGCTACTCGAAAGTTATTATTCTGTCTCTTGAAATGCTGCATCCCTATTGCTGTATTAATGATCATCGTCCAAAGAGTTCCCAGAAAAACTACTACAATAGCAGCAGAGTCGCTCTCTTGAAAGGCGATTAGGGCAATAGGTAGCAAAGCTATAGGAGGGATACTATGTGGTATCTGAAATATCAGCCTAAATAGCTGATAAATCATGCTATTTATCCCGATTAAATATCCGATGAAACTGCCCAATACAACGGCTGGAATGTAACCGACAAATAACCGTTGTAGGCTAGCTAAAATGTCTAAAAACATATTATTTTCTCTGCCTCAGTTCTCATGGAAAACATTGGGGAAATACTGCGGCAACAACACAAAATAGGGCGAAAAAACTGTATCAAATTACACGTTTTATTCGATCGCTAAAAGATTTTTTTTATATCTTCTCCTCGTTGATGACTAATCAAAAAAGTTAGGTATTATTACGATGTGATAGTGGTAGTACAAAGAAGAGGTGAAGCTTGACTTTACTAAACTTTATCAGAAAAGCAAATCCTAATTAGTAAATTAAATACAATTTCCAGAATTGACAAAATAAGGGAGTTATTGCTAGAGCTTACGTGCGATCGCTCCTTGATCTATGTAGACAGCTTACTATGGGGCAGTTTAATTAAGTAGCAATATAAAAAGAGTTAAAAAATATGCTTTTTTAACTCCATTTCCCTATTTTTTTCCATATTTTTAATCTGAAAATTTTGAAAAAATTCCAAAATCTCAGTGACTTTTTTACATACCCCAAACTCCCTTTCAAAATCTGTACTTGATACATCAAATTACCGTGTAATAACCTGATAATCAAGAGGGGAGGAAAAACATCCTACTTTTCCTACTTTTCCTACCTTCTATCTATAATCTTTTCCTACACATGGGCAATTTGTCGTATAATTTTTGACAGACTCAAATCTACGAGGTTTAGTGCGATCGCTAAACGATACGATCCTAAAACTGTCATTTCTATCAAAAATAGCTAGGCTAGCTCCAATAAACGTTTTACGGAGTAAAAAGCTTCTTCAATTCTCGATCTTCTTCGATATAAATCTGCTACGACATCGAGGACAGAAATAATGTAAGAATAGCTGGTTTTACCAACTTTAATTTCTATTAAACGTAAAGTAAGGACTATTCTCAAATAACTCTGCGGGGAATACTAAAAACCAAACTGAACAGTGATTTTTGGGCAACTTTAGTAACACCACACCATAATAAACCTTCTCGTACTAACAGATGACTGTGGGAATCATAACTAATTACCCAGACTTGATATCATTAGAGAAGAACGCCAATAATTCGTAGAGTGTGCGTAAGTCCGATCATTCACAACAACTTGTCTGGTGTAATTGGCAAATCCCGAATTCGCTTACCTGTGGCATGATAAACTGCATTAGATATGGCAGCAGCTACCCCAACAATCGGAAGTTCCCCCAGGCTTTTAGTTCCTAGTGTATTCACATAAGGATCGTGTTCTTCAATAAACTGCACTTCCATATTGGGAATATCTGCATGAACGGGAATCAGGTAATCGGAAAGGTTAGCACCAACTATTCTGCCCTGGTTAGCATCTATTACAGTTTTCTCCATCAGCGCCATGCCAATTCCCCAGGTAATCCCGCCGATAACTTGACTCCGCGCTGTCTTGAAGTTGAGAATTCGCCCAGCATCATAAACGCCTACGCAACGTCTAACTTTGATTTCTCCTAACAATTCATCGACTGCAACTTCGACAAATATCGCCCCAAATGAATGTTTTGCATATTGTTGGCTCTCTGGATTGAGTGAGGATTGTTCTGTAACTTCTAAACTTTCTAATCCATGACGGCGCAGAATATCGGTGTAGCTGTCTCGCTTTGATGGGTCTTGTTTTAAAAATATTTGCCCTGACTCAACGGTAATATCTTCTATTTGCGATCCATACAGCAGAGAATTTGCATCTTTGATCGCCATTTTAATTATCTTATCCCGTGCTGCGATCGCAACTTGATGCACCGCCGGGGAAACACTCGCAACTGTCATTGAGTTCCCTGTAATCGGGGCTTTGGGAAGATTAGTATCACCTAATTCAAACGTTACTGGTACACCTAATACTTCAGCAGCTACCTGTGTCATCACTGTATAAGTACCAGTACCTATATCTTGAGTACCACTTTGTACTTTCACTTCTCCAGTGGCAAAAATTTCTATTTTTACTGATGCAGTTCTCGCATTGGTGGGAAATGTCGCACTTGCCATTCCCCAACCAATTAGAAAATGATTGTATCGCATGGAACGGGGAACTGGATTGCGTTGTAACCATCCAAAAATTTCTGCGCCTTTTTGATAACATTCTTTCAGGGATTTACTTGACCAAGGTAATCCTTTGTGCGGGTCGATATCTGCATGATTTATTAATCTTAATTCAATTGGGTCAATATTTAAGGTGTATGCCAGTTCATCCATTGCCGATTCTAAGGCAAACATTCCCGGTGCTTCTCCTGGGCCACGCATAAAGGTTGGTGTGCCGGCGTTGATGCGTCCCAAACGGTATTTAATTTCCAAATTGGCACAGGCGTACATCATGGTTGTGGCTGCACCCACGGGTTCGGTAAAGTCATCAAACAGGGAAGTTAAGGATGTCCCAATTTGCTCGATGACGGTTAGTTTGCCTTCCTTGGTTGCACCTAACGTTAGCTGTTGCTGAGTTTCTGATCTATGTCCGCAAGCTGTGTACATTTGCGATCGCGTTAGCACAACTTTCACGGGGCGTTTTACTTGACGAGCTGCGATCGCCGCTAAGATTGTATGCGATCGCAGCAGGGCTTTACAACCAAATCCACCCCCTAAATATTTGGAGATGACGCGGACATTTTCTTCGGGAATATTTAAAATAGATGCGATTCGGCTTTGGGTTGCAGAAACGCCTTGAGTGGTTTCATATAATGTCAAATTATCCCCTTCCCAGATGGCGATCGTTGCAGAAGGTTCTAGGGGATTATGATGTTCCATTGGGGTGGTATAAATTTGCTCCACCAAGACATCTGCTTGGACTTTCCCCGATTCAACCTCTCCTCTGGTGATTTTGGCTGGCATCATGCCAAAAAATATTGATTCGGGTTCAAATATCTCTGTACGTGCCATTGTGACTGTCGGAATGGCTTCTTCGTAGATAATTTTTACCTTAGAGGCAGCAGTTTCGGCTTGTTCTAAAGTTTCGGCAATTACAACCCCCAGATGTTGACCATCGTAGTAAATGTTATGGTCTTTTTCGGTTGACTGAGGTTGTGGAGGGCCAAAGAAGGGTATCTTTACCAGAGATGGAGTTTGTTGGTAAGTAAGGATATCTAGGACACCGGGGGCGACTGCGGCGGCGGATGTGTCTATTTGGATAATTTTACCACTGGCGATCGCGCTTTGAAAAATCACTCCATAAGTTAAATTCTCTATTGGCACGTCGGCGGTGTAAGGTGCTTCTCCGGTAACTTTCAGCCTACCATCAACGCGATCGAGTGGTTTACCGATAATTTCATTCATATCAATTAATTATTACTCCTCTTTCTTGTCTTATATTTTGCACTCTTGCACTAGAAGTCGCGGCTACACAGGCAAAACCCTGATTTGACCTTATACTAATTCTGTATGAAGATGCGCTAAACCATATTTAAGTACAAGAAAGAAAAACGAACCGCATTCGCGTAGCGTCTCGTCAGAGAAGGACGCGAAGGACACAAAGAAAGAAAGAAAAAAAGAAAGAAAGAAGTTAAAAGGGTTTGGCGCAGCTTCATAAAGAAATGGTATTAGTCCGCGTAGGCGGACTTCGTTTGTATAGCCGCGATTTCTAATCGCTAGGGCTAGGTACAAGATATAAGTTGTCCCCTTCCGCCACAACTGAGAGGGCGCGTACTAAAGCGCGTTTGACTAATTCAATTTTGAATTCATTGTCTGTTTGCGGTTTTGCTTCTTTGACTGCTGTTGCGGCTGCGGCTGTAAAAATAGCTTCGTTAATTGCTTTCCCTTTGAGAAATTCCTCAGCTTCCCAAACACGCCAAGGTTTGGGTGCGACTCCTCCAAAAGCGATGCGTGCTGATTTGATGATATTTTGTTCTATATCTAAGGCAACAGCTACGGAAACGAGAGCAAATTCGTAAGCAGCTCGATCTCTTACTTTTAAATAATGAGATTTATATGCAGAATCTGGAACTTCAATAGCAACAATTAATTCTCCCGGCTGTAATAGAGTTTCTTTTGATGGTGTCTCACCTGGTAAAAGATAAAAATCATGAATTGAAATTCGCCGTGCTGTTTCTATTCCTTGGATGCAAATTACTGCATCTAATGCGGTCAAAGCTACAGCTAAATCGGAGGGATGAACGGCAATACAATGTTCGCTGGCTCCGAAAATGGAATGCATTCGATTGTAACCTGTAATTGCCGAACAACCTATACCGGGAGTGCGTTTATTACAAGGAAAAACCGGATCGCGAAAATAACCACAGCGAACTTTTTGCAGTAAATTTCCGCCGACTGTTGCCATATTTCGCAGTTGCGGTGAAGCGCTTTGTAATAAAGCTTGGCTAATTACGGGATAACATTCTTGAATTTGGGGATGAAAAGCCACATCACTCATCCGAGAAATAGCACCAATGCGGATTCCATTCGGTTGAGATTCAATATCTGCTAAGGGCAAACTATTAATATCAATTAATATATTCGCTGTTTGCACTCCATCTTTCATTAATCCGAGTAAATCTGTGCCACCAGCAATAAATGCAGCAGTTTTGTCTTGCTCAACTGTGGCGATCGCTATTTCTTCTGAGGTAACTTTAGCATAACTAAATGGCTGCATCTTCCTTTTCCTCTAGCACATCTCGAATTGCCGCAATAATATTTGGGTATGCTCCACAACGGCAAAGGTTTCCACTCATTTTTTCCCGAATTTCTGCTTCAGATTTGGGCAATTCTTCTAATATCATCCCTACGGCTGAGATAATTTGACCCGATGTGCAGTATCCACATTGAAAAGCATCATGGGTAATAAAGGCAGTTTGCATCGGATGGAGTTTACCATCTTGTGCTAATCCCTCAATTGTGGTAATTTTACTATCGATGTGCATAACTGCTAGAGTCATACAAGAGTTAATTCGCCGATTATCTACTAATACAGTACACGCACCACATTCGCCGCGATCGCAAGCTTTTTTAGTACCCATTAAACCCAGTTTTTCTCGAAGTGCATCTAGTAAAGTAACACGAGGTTCTAACTTCAGGGAGTAAGATATATTATTGACAGTCAGTGATAATTCTCCTTCCTCTGAACCGAATATTTTCACCTCCTGGGTACGTGAGTCTGAAGTTATTAAAGCTAAAGAATTTTCTTCCATATCTTATGTAGATAATAATTACATCATTTACTATAGTAGCGTTGAAGAAGAATTCAGGAGTCAGAATTCAGGAGTCAGAATAACCACTGTGGATCTAGCTCAAAGGTTACATAGACTTAATAATATGAATACAAATTTAACTGAGAAATTATCCCAACCCATAGTAGAGAAAGTTGCTATTGTCGGTGCTGGCCCAGGCGGTTTGGCTGCTGCGATCGCACTGAGAAGTCAAGGGATAGAGGTTCAAGTATACGAAAAAGCCAAAGAATTTCGTCCAGCGGGAACTGGACTAGGACTAGCCCCTAATGGCTTAAATTCTTTAGATGCGATCGCGCCAGGAATTGTCGAAACTCTCAAAAGTTCAGGGTGCGAGGTTCACCACACGGTTTTAAAGAATATTCAGTCTGAGACAATCCGAACTAACGCAACTAAATATTTAGAGCAATACGGACAACCGTTGTTGACTATTTGGTGGTATCGTCTACAGCAAGTCTTAGCCTCTAGATTGCCGTCTGAAATCATTCATCTCAATCATCGCTGCATCGGCTTTGAACAAGATACAAATGGTGTGGAAATTCATTTTGATGGCAAAAAATCAGTATATGCAGATTTGCTGATTGGCGCTGATGGCGTTAACTCTGTCATCAGAGAAAGTTTATTTGGCGAGGGTAAGCCTAATTACATCGGTAGTATGTGTTGGCGTGCCGTCATCAAGTATCGCCACGAGCTATTTAATGACTATGAACTAGTTTTTGTCAAAGGCAATAAACAGTTTATGTACCTTCTGAATGTGGGCGGCGGCTATACTAGTTGGATTAGTCGGAAGTTCTCGCCTGAATACTCCCTTTCCCACAACGCTGATGCAGTGAAATCTCGCATTCTCCATGAATTAGCCGACTGGGATGAATCCTTTCGGGCGGTGGTAGAAGAGACACCAGCCGAGGAAATTTGGGAAGGGCCGATTTGCGATCGCCCACCGTTAACTCAATGGAGTCAAGGCAGGGTAACTCTCTTAGGCGATGCGGCTCATCCAATGGCTCCTGCAATGGGACAGGGAGCCAATACCACTTTTGAAGATGCTTACCAACTGCGAGAGTGTTTTTCTGATTCAGCTAATCTCCAAGAAGCTCTGACTAAATACGAACAGTATCGCATCGAGCGCACAAAACTTATCCAAGCTCGTAGCGCCTTGGGTGAGATGCGGTACTACGACGACGCTAACTTTGCGGCATCCACCGGGCAGACGCAAGAGCGCCAAATGAGTCTTAATGATGATTTTCACAAATGGGTGTACAATTTCAAACCATCTGTAAAAAGTTAAATTTTCGAGTGCAGTTAGCGCAGAAAGTTATAGCAAGGGGTAATCTTATCGAGTAATTTCAGAATATCAAAAGTGACTGTTTTTAGTCAAGCCCTCAAACGCAACAAATTCGTTGAATAATTGAGAATTATTCGCGTGAAATCAACATAACTTCATCAAATTGTTAATTTTTGTAAAAAGCGATCGCACTGAATATGGGAGTGCGATCGCATTAATTTTTTGGGGTAAAGTGAAGTATTATATCAAATCCGTTTGTATCGAAATTATTCCTCTTCCTCTGCGCCCTCAGCGTCTCTGCGGTTTTTTAATCATTCAGATGCTACCGGATTTAATATTAAATCTCATTTTAGAGTTGCTAATTTACCCCTATTTTTAGTCGAGATTGAACGGAAGTAATCAGCTTAGTATCTAGGTTTAATCTCCTGAAAATTTTCGATTGTCAGAAAGATTTCTTCATCAGCGATTTTACTATCGTAATCAATATTAATTTTGGTTGGATAGCCGAGTTTAGCATTGTATTCTACATTCAGATTGTATGCCTTACGTTTGATAGCATCTTGAATCACATTAAAAAGCTTGGGGATTGTGTTGTATTTTTGAAAGAATTCTGGATTAACTGGTTTACCCGTAGCAACAGAAGTGATTGAAGTTGGTTGACCATTACGTACTTCAATAATTACTGGCCCTCTCGCATCGGGTATACAGAAACAACTATTGCTAACCGTAATCCGATAGTTAGAAATATTTGCCCGCTCCCACAAACGGCTATTAAAAAATAACCGTCTTGAATTCAAGTTATTATTCGTTTGTGTTTGACATTGTGGTTTATCTGCGGTCGTTTCAGACATCGCTGGTAGATTCAGGCTTAGAGATAGCAATAGTGTTCCACTGATAATGATAGGTAAACGCATATTAATCCTTTTAATTTTAAAAACCTAATTATTATCATACAGCAAATTGCAACTTATTTTCTTCAAAAAATGCTGTTTAAATAAACCTTATCTTTTAATTAAAGTTCTTCGAGAGATAAATAAATATGTATTTTTGAAGAATACCTATCCATAGTCAAGTTTTCCAGAGATTAATATATATACTATTTGATTTGTGAAAATGTGTGGTGTCCAGATCCCCGACTTCTTCGAGAAGTCGGGGATCTAATTTTTCACAAATGATTTAGGATAACTAATGAGATATCTAAAAGAAAACTGCTGTATAATCCTCCTCGTACTTGAAGTATGAGGAGGATTAAATTATCCCTAATTAGCAATGCTGATGATTGCGGCTATTGGGATCTAAACAATCTCAAAGCTTGTAGCTGATAAGAATGGTGGGGCTGTGAATTGATTGTTATCGTTATCAATGTTGGCAAACAGACTACCTGTCCCCAAGCCTGGTGATGTCAAGTTTTGGTTGAAGTACAAGTTGCCAGTTCCAAGACTGTAAGTAATGAGTCCAGAGCTAGTTGCTGCTGCTGCATCATTAGCGACAATCCTAATTTGGAACAGATTATTGAGTCCGGTAAAAGTTGTCTTATCTAGGACAATTTTATCGCTAAAGTAGCTGAAGTCAGTAATTTTATCTACACCCAAATTGGCACTATTATACGCAACACCTGAGTTGAAGACAAAGCGATCGCTACCAGCGCCACCAGTCAGGATGTCATTACCTTTACCACCTCGTAAGGTATCGTTACCAGCATCTCCATAGAGTAAGTCATTGCCAGCACCACCATAGAGGATGTCATTCCCTTCACCACCGAAGGCTCTTAACGTTGTCGCTGTACCACTACCATCAAGGAAGTCATTGCCAGCACCGCCTGTAAACCATACCGCATTTACAGAAGTTCCTGAAAGGTTGTTGACATCGAGAGTGTCATCACCTCCACCACCATTGATTTCAAACCTCTCTGCACTGTCTACAGTCAGAGTGAAGGGAACCAGATTCAGCCGATCGAAGATTGCTCTGCCTTGAGCATCTTGTTCTAGGCGGAAATTGTCGCCCACACCCGCGCCATTGACCTCAACCACATCAAAGCCAGCATTACCACTGATTCTGTCGCTACCATCTCCATTGTTCCAGATCAGGCGATCGTTGCCGTTTCCGCCGGTGAAGATGTCGTTCCCGCGATTTCCGAGTATGGTATCGTTCCCATCTCCGCCAGATAGAAAGTCGATACCATCGCCACCCCGTAACAAATCGTTACCAGTATCACCATAGAGTAAGTCATTGCCAGCACCACCTGTCAGGCTGTCATTACCCTCACCACCAAAGGCTCTTAACGTTGTCGCTGTACCACTACCATCGAGTAAGTCATTGCCAGCACCGCCGGTGAACCATACCGCATTTACAGAAGTTCCTGACAGGTTGTTGACATCAAGGGTGTCATCACCTCCACCACCATTGATTTCAAACCTCTCTGCACTGTCTACAGTCAGAGTGAAGGGAACCAGATTCAGCCGATCAAAGATTGCTTTGCCTTGAGCATCTTGTTCTAGGCGGAAATTGTCGCCCACACCCGCGCCGTTGACCTCAACCACGTCAAAGCCAGCGTTACCACTGATTCTGTCGCTACCATCACCATTGTTCCAGATCAGGCGATCGTTGCCGTTTCCGCCGATGAAGGTATCGTTACCACGATCTCCGATTAGGGTATCGTCTCCGTTTCCACCCGATAGAAAGTCGATACCATCGCCACCTTGTAACAAATCGTTACCACCATTTCCATACAGGAAGTCATTTCCACCAAAACCATTGAAGTTATCAGAAGCGGCGTTACTAATACCTACATCTGCTCCATTAGTCGGTCCTGGCCCGGGAATCCAAGTTACTGCCATGATTAATACTCCGAAATTCTTAATTTCTCTCAGTGAAGAATGAGTTACTAATACTTCATTTCTAGGAAAAGCATAGAAGTACTAGTTTCTATCTAGGAACTACAAAACTTATAGTTTTTTGCTCCTAAGTATTACTCAGGGAGATATTCTTCTTTTATGCAGAATATTGGTTTTTGTAAAACTTCTTCACTATGAATTTTCTAGATAGACTTGACTATATACTGACCTTTTTAGTCATTTTAAAAAGAAAGAATAGCTCGTGAATGCCTTATGCAAACTGGCTTTCAACTGATTGAACGATTTTTTTAAAGTTTAAAATAGTGCCTCTGATGTGCGAGGATTAAATACCTATTAAGTATATCTGCCACTTTAGATGTATTTATTACACAGTCGCAAATCACTTTTATGAAAAGAGCCAAATCTCATTAAAAGCAATGCCAAAAAGAATTTCAAGCGTTAAGACAAAACGTACAATCAATATCTTACCTAGTGTAATAGACATTACATTCAACATAGGATTTAGTGTTATGTCTTTTTAAGAATACCCATCCATAGTCCAATCTTGAAGACATAAATTAGGAACTTTGCTAAAATCTTTTTGATTACGAGTAACCAAAATTGCCCCCTTAGCCAAAGCGATCGCAGCAATTCTTAAGTCTTGGGTACTTACCTGGATTTTTTGCTGGCGTAAACTTTGGTAGCAACTGTAGGCTGCATCATCAAAATCCAGCAAGTTCATACTACAAAAGTAAATCTGGGTTATTCGCAGATTTCGATAAGCAACTACTAGCAGTTCTGGTTTAGTAGCACACTTGCTAATAGAAGCTAGTCTGCCTTTCAACTGTTCTTCGAGTGTGACTGTTGTAATAAATATGTTGGAACTTCCAACAGCTTGAGCGCGTTGTAGAATTTTAGAATTACTATGTTGAGAAAGAGTAACATGATCGGTATCGAGGATATATTGGCTCAAGCTGACTGATTCTCCTCTAAGGAAGCCTCATAAGCAGCGACTTCTGCATCTAATTCACTTCGATTTACAGCCATATCTTCTACAAAATCATCAAAAAGTGGGTCATCTTTGAAAATACCATCAAACTTAACCCAAGGATTGGACTCTTCAACCTGCTGTTGCTTTTTCAAGATTGGCAAACAACAAAGTCGTAATGTGACCCACCATAAGTAAGACATGATAGGGCTGTTGAACTCACCATCATTGATTAAACCGTGAGCCATACGGTTTCTTAAATTTGAACCGGAACGCTCAATTAATAAGCCTTGGAGATCAAAAAGTGTGTCTTCATCAAAAATTGAGTTTATTTGTGGATAGTTACGGGGGAAAAGAGTAGTATTCAAATCACGTTCATCTTCAATTCCCTTATTGATATCAATTTTTGAGGGTAGTGCGCCGTGTTTTCGGAGTAGATAACGGATAGAATTCTCAATTTGAGGAATGAGAATATGAGTTGATGTGAAGAAGTCTCCGGTTAATCCAGCATAAAGCCCTTTCGCAAACTGCTGTTCTCTACCTGGTGGCACAAAGGGGTTATTTGAAACAATTGGAAATAAGTCTTCTAGTTGTACATTATGTTCCAAATTTATTTGATATTTTGCTGGCTCAGTATAAGCCAGAGCCTGAAGTTGTTGATAGTAGATTGCATTTTTATACATCTCAAAACGAATTGATTCTTCTACCTGCTCTGGATTATTGGATAAGCCTAACTTGGGTTGACGAGCTACAACTTTACCCATCTGATTAATCATTGAAGATGGGAATAAATGATATATGGGATTTTCAACAGCTATTTCCAAGACTTCTTGTCGAAGCTGAGACACTTTAGGTGGTGTTCCTATAAATGCTAGAGAAAAGAGTGCATTATAAAATTCTTTACCTTTAACGTGCGATCTGGCTATATTTACTTGAACACTAATATCTGTTTCATGAGACATAGAAACTAACTCATTTAAGGATTGCTCCTGATACTGGCTACGAAGCTTGCGAACCTCTTCGGCTCTTTCTTTTGCAATAATAGTTTCTTCCTTAGTACCTTGGACATTCATGAAAGCTTCAAAAGCTTTCTCCATAAAATGTGACGCTCGGAGGTAGCTTGCATCTATACCCTTAAGGCTATCTTCAGCTTCTTTGACATAGGTTTCAGCAGCCTGCATTTGCGCTGTACGTTCCTGTTTTGCATCTTTTTCAAAACGATGCCATTGTGCTTTAATTTCCCAATAGTTTCTTGCTCTACGCCAATCATTCGCTGATTCTGATAGGGTTGCGGCTTTCTCAGCTAGAGCAGCGTATTTATTAAAATCACCACGTTTGTGTTCCTGTAAAAGCTCCATAAGCTTTGCTGATAAAAATTTTGGATCTTCTCCATTGCAGCGTTCAATAACTTTCTCGATATGTGCAACAACATCTTCAAATTTATGATTAATTTTGCGTGCTAGCCAGAGCGCCCGTTCAATTTTAGCGAAACATAAAGTCCAGTTTTCAAGATATTCTAATTCTGCGGCAGATTTTAAGTAATCTGTGACTGCTAACTGCGCCATTTTATAAGAGTCACGTCGTTTGCTAGTCCAGAGAATATCTGCAATTCGTGCTTGAAGCTCTGGGTCTGAGACTTCATCCACAATCTCAGCCAAAAAATCTAGATGTTCATCTGTCAAGCGCTCAACAAATTTAGCCAAAAACTTTTCATTTGATCGCGGTTGGATTGCAGCACCAGTCACGACCGTTAGAATCTCAAAGACGGACTGTTCTCTGACATTTCCTGCCTCTTTTGCTTCTTGTGCCTTGTTCCAGAAGACTCTGTTGTAAGTCAGACACTCTTTTCTCTCGCTGCTATTAACCACGTCCTGCCAGCCAGAGTTTATGAAATCTTCTTTAGTGAGGGAAGTGTTTAATAATGACATGGTTTAAAGTCACTTTTTTATATGCCTGCCATACTAAATTTCAAGCAGATCAGGCTATTGTTAGCTCTACCTCAATATTAACGCTTAGTGCATTGGGTCAATTGAGAGCATTCCCTGACAGAGCCAGGGAATAAGAGAATGCTAACTTGCGGCTAAATTGCCCCAACCAACATAGGGTAATTTTGCAGCAGTTGCGCGAACTTGGTCAGCATTCGCCACCAACTGACCGCAAGCATCCCAAGTTCCAGAAATAAATGTGCTTCTTGTGCCTTCACCGATCGCAACTGTGCTAGTGTAATCACCAATTTGCACTTGCAAGGTTTCTAAATTTACTGTCACGGTGGCTTGGGGATTAGTAGCGACTAAATCTTGCAGTTGTTTAACAGTAACCGCATCGGCTGTCACGCAAGGTATGCCCATTGCCACACAGTTACCGAAAAAGATTTCGGCGAAGCTTTCACCAATTAAAGCTTGGATTCCCCATTTTGCGATCGCTTGGGGTGCATGTTCTCGTGATGAACCACAACCAAAGTTACGGTTGACTATTAAAATATTCGCCCCTTGGTATTGGGGTTGATCAAAGGGATGTTCGCCTTTAAGTGCTGTTCGGTCGTCGATAAATGCACCTTCGCCTAATCCATCAAAGGTTACGGCTTTCAAATATCGCGCGGGAATGATGCGATCGGTATCTATATCGTTGCCCACTAAGGGTATACCGCGCCCTGAAACTGTTTTAACTTCACTCACCATAATTTTTATAGAAAACGAACCGCAAAGAACGCAAAGGACACAAAGGAAAGAAAGAGAAGAAAGTTTAAGAGAGTTTTGTCTCTCATCCCGTGGGGTTAGAGCAACTCGCGCACGTCGGAGACTTCGCCTTTAATGGCAGCAGTGGCGACCATTGCCGGACTCATTAATAATGTCCGACCGGAGGAGGAACCTTGTCTTCCTTTAAAGTTGCGGTTGGAGGAGGAAGCGCTGATTTGTCTTCCTTGTAATTTGTCGGGGTTCATGGCTAAACACATGGAACATCCCGGTTCACGCCACTCAAATCCGGCTTCCTGAAAGATTTTATCTAGTCCTTCAGCTTCGGCTTCTTCTTTCACCCTTTCTGAACCGGGGACAACGAAGGCTTTGATTCCCTCTGCAACGTGGCGACCTTTGGCAATTTTTGCCGCTTCTCGCAAATCGCTAATTCTGCCGTTGGTGCAACTCCCAATAAAGCAGACATCGATTTTTGTCCCCTTGATCGGTTGACCAGGATATAAATCCATGTAGCGATAAGCTTCTTCGGCAATAAATCGGTCTTCTTCTAGCAGTTCTTCTGGTTGAGGTACTGACTGGTTGATACCGATTCCTTGACCGGGAGTAATCCCCCAAGTAACGGTAGGAGAAATTTCCGCCGCGTCGAATACGACTACATCATCGTATTCAGCATCCGCATCGCTTTTGATGGAATCCCACCAAGCCACTGCTTTGTCCCAATCTGCATCAATGGGTGCAAAATCTCTGCCTTTGAGGTAATCGTAGGTGACTTGATCGGGATTGACGTAGCCGCATCTAGCACCGCCTTCGATCGCCATATTGCAGACTGTCATCCTCTCTTCCATGTTCATTTGCTCAAATGTCGTCCCTGCAAATTCGTAGCCATAGCCGACACCACCTTTTACGCCAAGGGTGCGGATAATATGCAGGATGACATCTTTGGCGTAAACTCCGGGGTTGAGAGTGCCGTTAACTTCAATTTTGCGGACTTTCAATTTTGAGAGGGCGAGGGTTTGGGAAGCGAGAACATCCCGGACTTGACTAGTACCAATACCAAATGCGATCGCACCAAATGCCCCATGACTTGATGTGTGACTATCTCCACAAGCGATCGTCATTCCTGGTTGGGTCAGTCCAAGTTCGGGAGCAATCACGTGAACTATACCCTGACTGCCAGAACCAATATTGTAAAAAGTTATGTTATTTTCTTGACAGTTAGTTTCCAGCGCCTGAATCATTTCTTCTGCCAAGCTATCGGCAAAGGGACGCGCCTGATTTTCTGTCGGCACAATATGATCGACTGTGGCAACGGTACGCTCTGGAAATAGTACTTTTAGACCCCTCTCGCGTAACATAGCAAAGGCCTGGGGACTGGTGACTTCATGAATTAGGTGAAGCCCGATAAATAGTTGCGTCAGCCCTGATGGAAGTGTACCAACGGTGTGTAAGTCCCAAACTTTATCAAACAGGGTACCTTTGCTCATACTTCAATCAATATTTAAGGAGTCCGGCCTTAAATAGTATCAAAAAAGAGTCTCGGTTTTTGCAGATCACTTAAATATTAGTTATATCTTTTCTTCTGTGCCGCGCCAGTTGCTACAACTTTGGGAACCCCTGCAACGCACTGGCTTCTCTCCACCCCCTCACATTGATATACAGGTATAATCCATGTAAATAGGTAAAATCATGCTTAAATTCAGCAAACAACTGACTACTTTAGTGTTTTTAACACTAATTGCAACTGGCGGAACTGTTCCAGCCGTTGCTGGTCAAGCTCAAAGCCGAGCAGAAAAACTATGTCGGCTCAAACCAGGTGTAAATCCTGTTTGCACAGTGTTGGTAACTACCCGCAAGGGAGTTGTCATCCGCTCTGGTTCTGGTTTTAATTATCAAAAAATCGGTGTCATCCCTTACCGACATGATGTCAACGTCAGAGTAACCAAGTCTTCTGGCGAATGGGTAAAACTTTCCAATCGTCCTGGTTGGATTTATTATCGCTACCTGGAAATGGCTGGGGACTGATAAAAGCAGTCAAAAATTAGCGTAGGCGTAGCCCGTCTTAGACATCGCTTCTTGGGCAGGAAATGGGGCTTAAAGGACATCCGCACAAAGAGGGCAGGGAACAAGCACTCAGCCGAAGATTAGCGATCTTCACCTACTAACCACCAACGACGAGATGTGATTGTGCTTTTGATAAGCGTATCTTTATATTGTTAAAAACTGGCGATTAAAATTCAGTTTAAAACTATTCAATATTTAGTCATTTTAATATACCATTTTTTCGCCTTTGAGGGAACAAAAGCGAAAATTTTCCGAAATGTGGAGATGGAATGATGTAAATAACTTTATCCTTTGATACAAGGATATGTTAAGACAATACGAGATAATTGCATTACCAGGTTATGTCCATAGATTTACGGGAATTTTATCAGGCTAGCGATCCGAGCAGAACTCTGTTTGTCAACAATAGCTCTGATGGCAAGTATTATATAGATTTTTCCTCGGTACGAGGTGGTGATATTCTTGGCAAGCTGAAGCAAAAAATTACTTTTTTTAAGCCGAATGAACCCACTTGCACTTTATTTACTGGGCATATTGGTTGTGGAAAATCGACGGAATTATTACGGTTACAGGCTGAACTGGAAAAGTTAGGCTTCCATGTAGTCTATTTTGAGTCCAGTGATGACTTGGAAATGACTGATGTTGATATTGCTGATGTGCTGCTAGCGATCGCTCGTCGTGTAAGTCAAAGTCTGGATAAAATTACTTTGGAGTCACCTAACAAGTTTAATGAGTTGTTGCAAGGTGCTTGGAAGGTCTTAAACTCTGAGGTGACGGCGGGAAAAGTTAAGCTTCCGGTGGTTGGTGATGTCGGTTTATCGACAGATAAAGATAAGTTTTCTCTGTCTGTGGGCATTGGGGAAATCACCGCGAAGATGAAAAATGACCCAACGCTGCGAGAAAAACTCAATCAGTATTTAGCACCGCAAAAAACTAAGCTGTTGGAAGCGATTAATCAAGAATTATTGGAACCTGCGATCGCTAAACTCAAACAGCAGGGTAAAAATGGTCTGGTGGTAATTGTCGATAATCTTGACCGCATAGATAATCGTGCCAAACCTTGGGGTCGTCCGCAGCAAGAATATTTATTTGTTGACCAGGGTGAGTTTTTGACGAAGCTGAATTGTCATCTCATCTACACCATGCCTTTATCGTTGAAGTTTTCCAACGATTACGGAATGCTGACTCAGCGTTTCCCAGAAGACCCCAAGGTGTTACCAATGGTACCTGTGCAATGGCCTGATGGCAGTGTTCATACACAGGGAATGTCACTCATGCAGCAGATGGTACTAGCTAGAGCTTTTCCTGACATGACACCAGAGGAGCGTTTAAATAAAATTACTGAGATTTTTGATAGTGCAGCTAGCCTAGAACGATTATGTCAAATGAGCGGTGGTCATGTGCGGGATGTGCTGAGGCTGCTAAATACCTGGATTATGGAAGAGATGAGTCTTCCCTTAACTCGTCAAACCTTAGAGCAAGTGATTCGTTCTCGGCGGAATGAAATTATGTTACCGATTTCTGAGGATGAGTGGCAATTGTTACGTCATGTCAAGGAAAGGAAAAAGGTCAGCGATAACCACGGATATCAAAAGTTAATTCGCAGTCGGTTTGTCTTTGAATATCGGGATAGGGGCGAGTCTTGGTTTGATGTTAACCCGGTTTTGGCGGAAGCCAGGGAGTTGCAATGAGGAATCAGGGAACCGATGAATAGTTAGATTATGAAACCAGAAACCAGAAATATTTTGTTAAAAGCTTATGCACAATTGCACCAAATCACAGAAGAATTGTATTCCGCCTCGGATAAAGCTGTGGAAAACAACGATTTTGAGGACGCTAGCTTACTCGCTAGTAGAGCAGATAGACTTTATGAAGAGATAGAAAATTTAGAGATTGTAATTTCAGAACAGTAGGAAATATGAAAACAATCCCAGAGTTAAAGACTCGTATCAAAGAACTCAGTAAACAAGCTGTTGAATTTAGTAGAAAAGCATCTGAAGTGTGTTTAATTGACCGTCAGCAAGCCAAGTATTTTAGACAACAAGCAAGAGAAGCTAGCAAGCGCACTCAAGTATTGATACAGGAGTTAAAACGCCAGGACGTTTAATTTTGTGTTTATGACAGACTCGCAATCACCAGAAGATGACCATGTAAACAGCGAACGCACTCTGACACAATTAGCTTGGGCAATAGAATCCTCTGTGGGACAGTTTAAGCTGATTTTGGCACGGTGTAATTATGCTAGCTTGCGCGATCGCTTAATCTCCAGATTGCGAGAAATTTGTCAAGTTGAAATTCGTGTCTTGACGGTGCAGCAATCGAACCGGACTCTTTATACTGCGATTCAGTCAGAATTCGGCGAAGCAATACCAGCCTGTGCAATGGTTGTGGGTTTGGAATCAGTACAGAATTTGTCTGCGATTTTAACTTCTGCAAATCAGGTGCGGGAAGAGTTTCGCAAGAATTTTGCTTTTCCCTTAGTGTTGTGGATTGACGATGAAATCTACAAGCAATTAATACTGCTTGCGCCTGATTTAGAAAGTTGGGCAACTACAAGAAATTTTGCCATCTCAACCCAAGAATTAGTCGATTTTATCCTCCAAACGGCTAATCAATGGTTTAGTAATAAGTTAAAAATTAACGTCGATGTATATCTGAAGCTGCAAAATGAGTTAGAAGCAGCACAAAGAGATTTAGTTAAAAAGCCAGATGTTTATAATTTAGACATTCAAGCTAATTTAGAATCTTTATTAGGTTTTATTAAACAGATAAATAGTCAGAAAGATTTGGCGTTGGAGCATTATCACAAAGCTGAGAAGCTCTGGCAGCAAAGTAATAATTTAGAACGACAGGTAAAAATCCTCGGTGAAATTGGCTTTTGCTATTATCTCAGTGCTTTAAAACATCAAGATATCAGTCATCCCGATTGGCAATTAACTTGGCATTATCTTCAAGAGTATATAAATTTTATTAACCAGTTTCACAATCCAGAGATAATTGCTAGTTCAGTAGTGAAAGTTGGTGATATCTTGCGAGACTTGCAAAAGTGGGAAATATTGCAGAGTCTTTCAGAACAAGCTTTAGCGATTCATAAAGCTAACAACCAACTAAGGGAATTAGCCAAAGATTACGGTTTTTTAGCTGAAGTGGCTTTGGCTCACAAAAACTGGGTGAAAGCAAATGAGTTAGTTAAGCAAGCCTTGGAAGTTTTTGCGGCAATTCCCAATTTGGAATCAACGAATACATCAGAGATTTTATCTGATATTCCCAAAAGGGTTTTAGAATCAAAAGATTTGAGCTTTTATCAGTTTATTTTAGGTCGTTCTCAATACTATTTAGGTCAAATTCCAGAGGCAATCCTCAGCTTAGAAACTGCGAATAATGTCGGTAATCCCTTAGAAGATATCAGGCTTTACTTGGATATTCTCAGATTTTTGCAGCAGCTTTATTTTCAGCAGAAAGAATATCTCAAAGCATACAAAATCAAACAGCAACGGCGTTCTATTGAACAGCAATTTGGCTTGCGGGCTTTTATTGGTGCGGGTAGGTTAGAAGCTACAAAACAGATATTTTTAGAGAGGTTACGCTCAAACTCTCCACAAGGAAACATTGCCCCAGAAATTGCCGCATCTGGTCGCCTCTTGGATGTAGAACGTTTAATTGAACGTATGGGTCGCCCTGATTATAAGCTGATAGTAATTCATGGGCAATCGGGTGTAGGCAAAAGTTCCCTAGTGAATGCGGGACTGGTGCCAGCTTTAAATAATAAAGCGATCGGTACTCAAGATTATTTGCCGGTGGTAATGCGTGTTTACACTAACTGGGTGGAAGAGTTGGGGAGGCTTTTGGGAGACGAGGAAGATGAGGGAGAGTTAGAAGGTCAACTTTCACCCTCAGAAGGTCAACTTTCATCCTCAGAAGGTCAACTTTCATCCTCAGAAGGTCAACTTTCAGCTTCAGAAGGTCAACTTTCAGCTTCAGAAGGTCAACTTTCACCCTCAGAAGGTCAACGTTCACCCTCAGAAGGTCAAAGTTCACCCTCAGAAGGTCAAAGTTCACCCTCAGAACTCGGAACTCCGCAATATTTAATATCTAGACTTAAAGAAAACGAACAGCGTAACCTCCGCACGGTGTTAATTTTCGATCAATTTGAGGAATTTTTCTTTGTTTACACTGAAGCATTACAAAGGAAGCAATTCTTTGAGTTTTTGGGAGAGTGTCTGAATGTTTTATCGGTGAAAGTTATCTTATCGCTGCGGGTGGATTACATCCATTACTTGCTGGAGTGCAATGATTTGTCCAGTCTCAAGATTATTGGCAATGACATTCTCAGTAATAATGTGCTTTACAAGTTAGGAAACTTCTCACCGGCTGATGCGAAGTCAATTATTCAGCGTTTAACTGAAAATACTAGTTTTCACTTAGAACCTGCTTTAGTTGAACAACTAGTGCAAGATTTAGCCGGAGAATTGGGTGAAGTTCGTCCCATTGAGTTACAGGTTGTGGGGGCGCAACTGCAAACGGAGAATATTACAACTCTGACAGAATATCGGCAACGTGGCACTAAAGACGAATTAGTTGAGCGTTATTTGGATGAAGTTGTTAATGATTGCGGTGAAGAAAATCAGCAAGCAGCAGACATATTACTCTATTTGCTGACGGATGAAAAAGGAACTCGCCCTCTGAAGACTCGTGCTGAATTGGAACGCGATTTGATGCCGTATTTCTCGGAGATCCCCCCAACCCCCCTTAAAAAGGGGGGCTTAGTTTCTTTAACCCCCTTAAAAAGGGGGTTAAAGAAGGCGGGGAGATCAGAGACTAGGGGGAAACAAGCTTCTGAAATCAGTAAATTAGATTTAGTTTTAGAAATTTTTGTCCAATCTGGCTTAGTGGTTTTGCTACCAGAAAACCCCGCCGACCGTTATCAACTGGTACATGACTACATCGCCGCCTTTATCCGCCAGCAACAGGAACCGAAGTTAAAGCAGGTAATGGCGGAACTGGAAAAGGAACGAGAACAAAGAAAAATTAGTGATGCGAAACTTAATCGTGTTCTCAAACGCGCCCTTTTTGGTTCCATAACCGCAGGTTTAGGATTTGCTGTTTTAGCTGCGGCAACATTCCAGTGGGCAGTAGAGGCAAATGTTAATCAAATTAACGCCATCAATAATTCTTCTGAAGCCTTTGCTGTCTCTGAACAATACCCAGATGCTTTAATAATAGCTTTAAGGGCAAGTAACAAACTCAAGCATACACTTTGGGCGCAGCACAGAAGCGATATCTCAATGCTAACTGTGGCAACTTTACGACAAGCGGTTTATTTAAAGCCAAATGAGAAGAAAGAAAACCGCGCTATAGAAGTTAACACTTTAGAAGGGCATAGCAGTACGGTCTTTAGCGTCGGATTCAGCCCCGATGGCAAGACACTGGCTTCTGGCAGTGGTGACAACACGATCAAACTCTGGGATGTCAGCACAGGCAAAGC